>JAJDIC010000059.1 GCA_030266525.1 Desulfovibrio sp. OttesenSCG-928-G15
TTGGGGAAAGGCAAAAAGTGGGAAAGCGGGGAGCTTTGTCCTCCTTTTGGTTTGGAGAAAAGCCGCGCGCCTTGCCAGGCGAAAAAATGTCGCGTTTCCCCGATTTCTTGCTTTTCGGGAACAAATCTTTTTGACTTTTCGCCGGATTTGGCGCTATTTTTACCAACTGGAAAATAACATATATTGCAGCCCCTTTCGCTGCCTTGCCCCTTTCTCTGCGCCCAGGCGTCGCCGAGTTTGCGCCTTGACCTTTGCCCTTTTTCAGAATAGTGATTGTGGAAGTCACTATTTTCACTTGCTACCCATGGACGACTGCAACAACCATGACCGAGCATTCCGTTACTACCGATAAATCCAGGGCGCAATCGGCCCTGTACGCTATTTTATGGCCGCACAAAGAAGCCATGACCAAGCGTTGGATTGACACGGTACATGGCACATATCCATTTGATACAGTGGGGTTTTTGCGCACCCGCAAAGACCGCTTTGCCAACCCCGTGGGCTACAGGACGGCAGAAGCGGCAAACGCCCTGATGGATATCATTTTTGCCGAAGCCCCCGACGAAGAATCGCTTGGCAAGGCTGTGGAAGAAATTATCCAGGTCAGAACCATTCAAAGCTTCAGCCCGGAAGACGCGGTGGGCATCTTTTTTGCCATCAAGGATATCGTCCGGGATGTTGTAATGGCCTCCGGCCAGGCGGGTGAGGTACTTCCCGCTCTTTTTGAGCTTGAATCGCGTGTCGACGCTGTCAGCCTTCTGGCCTTCGGCGCATACGCACGGCACCGTGAAAAACTGCACCTTATGAAGGTGGAAGAATTCAAGCGCAAGCATTCACAAATTTTTCGCCTGGCCGAAAAAAAAGGCGGCGCGGCACTGACAGCCGAAGAATAGCACAGGAGTTCGGGCCAAAACGGGCTGCATATACCCCTTGCCGCCCCTCACCCCGCTTCCGGCTTTTTGCACCGCGTTTCCGCAGTTTCATTTTTCCCTCGCCAGGGGCTGTATTTCTCGTTTTCACAAGTGTTTTCTTGGGCGGACACCCGCCTTGTGTCGTCTTTGTTCAGACGCATTGTCGGCGTCTGTTCGCGCCACAGCTCTCAAACCGATAGCCAAGCAGAGAGGTAAGGAATGATTTTTTCACTTCTGGCGGTCATCGTTCTCGGTGGCATAGCCTGCCTGGTTGCACCCGCGTTGCCGTCGCTTTTTGGGGTAGTTTTGCCCTACGCGGCCGTGCTGGTGTTTATCGCGGGCTTTGTCTGGCGGGTTATGAACTGGGCGAAATCCCCGGTTCCATTCAAAATTCCCACCACCGGCGGGCAGCAGCGCTCCCTTGATTTCATCAAGCCGAACCGCCTCGACTCGCCCTACACCAAAGCAGGAACCATAGGACGCATGATTCTTGAAGTGCTCCTGTTCCGTTCCCTGTTCCGTAACACCAAGGCGGAGCTTCGCCAGGAAGACGGCTCTGCACGGATGATTTACTGGTCTTCCAAGTGGCTGTGGCTTTTCGCCCTGCTGTTCCACTACAGCTTTTTCCTGATTTTCATCAGGCATTTTCGCTTTTTCCTCGAGCCTGTTCCGATCTGTATTACCGTCATCGAAGCTCTTGACGGCATCATGCAAATCGGCATTCCCCGCTTCTACATGAGCGACGCGCTTATCCTGGCAGGGCTGCTTTTCCTGCTTTGCCGCCGCCTGTTTGACTACAAGCTGCGCTATATTTCCCTGCCCAACGACTATTTCCCCCTCTTCCTTCTTCTTGGCGTCGCCACAAGCGGCATCTTGCTGCGCTATTTCGTGAAAAGCGACATCGCCCTGGTCAAGGAATTCACCATGGGCCTTGTCACCCTTTCTCCGACCATTCCTGAAGGGCTGCCGGTGCTCTTTTTCATGCACCTGGTGTTTGTAAGCACCCTTCTGATTTATTTCCCCTTCTCCAAGCTGATGCACATGGGCGGCGTATTCCTTTCGCCCACCCGCAACCTGCCCAACAACTCGCGTGCGGTGCATCATGAAAACCCGTGGAATCCGCCTAAAAAGTTCCACACCTACGCGGCCTATGAAAATGACTTCCGCGAACTGATGGAAGAGGCGGAACTGCCCGTCGATATCACCTCGGAACAAGCCGCAGCGTCGGCCGCCAAGGAGTAGTCATGTCCAAACTGCCTGACGCTAAAACACTGGCCAACAGTATAGACTATGTCTTTCCCATGGCCCCGTGGATGGACACAAAGCCCACCTTCGGGCCGGGGTCCTTCTGCTATCCGGCCAAGGAAGATACCATGAAGGGGCTCGGCATGCCGAACCCCCACACCTGGAACCCTGCCGAAGAAGACTGGCACCTGCCCGAAAACTGGGAAGAGATCATATACAAAACCTTGCAGGACAAGCTGGACAAGTTCCGGTCCTTCAAGGTGTTCATGGACATCTGTGTTCGCTGCGGTGCCTGCGCGGACAAATGTCACTTCTTCCTCGGCACAGGCGACCCGAAAAACATGCCCGTGCTTCGCGCAGAGCTTATCCGCTCTGTCTACCGCCGCGATTTCACCACGGCGGGCAAGCTTCTGGGCAAATACTCCGGCTCGCGCAAGCTTGACAAAGACGTGATCAAAGAGTGGTTCTACTACTTCTACCAGTGCACGGAATGTCGCCGCTGCTCCCTGTATTGCCCTTACGGCATAGACACAGCGGAAATTACCATGATCGCCCGCGCCATGCTGCATGAGCTTGGCCTTGGCACACACTGGATTATGGACCCGGTGTCCAACTGTAACCGCACCGGCAACCACCTGGGCATCCAGCCGCATGCCTTCAAGGAAATCGTGGAAATGCTCTGTGACGACATCAAGGAAGTCACCGGCATCCAGATCAACCCGCCCTTTAACGAAAAAGGGCACGAGGTTCTGTTCATCACCCCCTCCGGAGACGTGTTTGCCGACCCCGGCATATACACCTTCATGGGCTACTTGATGCTTTTCCACGAAATCGGCCTGGACTACACCCTTTCCACCTACGCGTCGGAAGGCGGCAACTTCGGTTCCTTTGTCTCGGCAAACATGATGAAGAAGCTCAACGCCAAGATGTACGCCGAAGCAGAACGCCTCGGCTCCAAATGGATTCTGGGCGGCGAGTGCGGCCATATGTGGCGGGTTGTGCATCAATACATGGAAACCATGAACGGCCCCACCCCGTCGAACATGACCATTCCCAAAAGCCCCATTACCGGCACCGTGTTCAACAACGCAGCCGCCACAAAAATGGTGCACATCACGGAATTCACGGCCGACCTTATCAAGCACAACAAGATTACGCTTGACCCGAGCCGCAACGACCACCTTACGGTTACCTTCCACGACTCGTGCAACCCGGCACGCGGCATGGGCCTTCTTGACGAGCCCCGCTACGTGCTCAAAAACGCGTGCAACAACTTCGTGGAAATGCCGGAAAACACCATCCGCGAACAGACCTTCTGCTGTGGCGGCGGCTCCGGCCTCAACACCGAGGAAATTATGGAGCTGCGCATGCGCGGCGGCCTGCCAAGAGGCAACGCCCTTCGCTATGTACAGGAAAAACACGGCGTAAACACCATGGCCTGCATTTGCGCCATTGACCGCGCCACGCTTCCCCCGCTGGCCGACTACTGGGCCCCGGGCGTTACCGTAACCGGTACGCACGAACTGGTGGCCAACGCACTGGTGATGAAAGGCGAGATCAAGCGCACCATGAACCTTCGCCAGGAAGATCTTCCCGGTGTGGAGGAGGATGAATAACCATGAGCATGTATAACGCCAAATATATCTGGCCGGGAATTGTGCTCTTCGTAGTGCTTTTCACTGCGCCGTTCTGGGTCAACATCGGCACTCCCGAATACAAACGGCCCGCAGTTGCCCTGCCCACCACGGAAAAGGAATGTGTCGAGCCGCGCGAGTACATGGCTTCCGAGCACATGCAGTTGCTTGACACCTGGCGCGACATGGCGCTTCGCGAAGATAAACGCGAATACGTTTCCACCTCCGGCAAGAAATGGGAAATCAGCCTGCAAAACACCTGCATGAGTTGCCATACCAACAAGGTGGAGTTTTGTGACAAGTGTCATGATACCAACGGCGTAGACCCCTACTGCTGGGACTGCCACGTAGAGCCGAGGGGGAACAACTAATGAAAAGCAGAAGACAGTTTCTCAAAGTAGCGAGTCTCTCGTTCCTTGGTCTTGCCGGGAGCGCCGTTCTGCCGAAAATATCCTGCGCGCAGGATGAGCAGAAGGTTACCTACCCTGCCAGCTACCGCAAGCCCAGAACCCAGCTCAAGGCAAAGCACTGGGGCATGGTTATAGACACTCGCAAGTTTGATGACGCCGAAGACTTTGAAGCCGTCATCAATGCCTGCCACCAGTATCACAACGTGCCCGAAATCGGCACGAAAAAAGAAATCAAGTGGATCTGGAAAGACGGCTACCGCGAAACCTTCACCGACCAAATGGACAGCTACCCGGCCGAAGAAGTGCTTACGCGCAAGTACCTCATGTTGTGCAACCACTGTGAAAACCCCGCCTGTGTGCGCGTGTGCCCCACCGGGGCCACCTACCGCAGGCCGGACGGCATAGTGATGATGGACTACCACCGCTGCATAGGCTGCCGCTTTTGCATGGCCGGTTGTCCCTACGGTGCGCGCAGCTTCAACTTTGAAGACCCGCGCCCCTATATGAAGCACGACCTGAACACCCGCTTTCCCACCAGGATGAAAGGTGTTGTCGAAAAGTGCACCTTCTGCTCCGAGCTTCTGGCTGAAGGCAAAATGCCTCGCTGTGTAGAAGCTTCCAAAGGCGCCATCGTATTTGGCGACCTTGGCGACCCGACCTCTGACATTCGCAAAGTCCTGGCGGAAAACTTTACCATCCGCCGCAAACCCACCCTGGGCACCGAACCCAGCGTGTTCTACATCATCTAGGGAGGGCAGCCATGATTGAAAAAGTGCTGAAAGGCAGACCGTCTTTCTACGTCTGGCTCGCTTTCCTTGGCGCAGTCATAACCCTTGGGGCGCTGGTGTACATTTACCAGCTTTGCGTGGGCCTACGCGTTACCGACCTTTCCCGTGACGTTTCCTGGGGCTTTTACATCGCCCAGTTCACCTACATGGTCGGGGTGGCAGCTTCTGCCGTGATGCTCGTTTTGCCCGCGTATTTTCATAACTACGTCAAATTCAAAAAAATGATCATTCTGGGCGAATTCCTGGCCATTGGCTCGTGTATCGTCTGTATGCTCTTCATCTTTGTTGACCTTGGCCAACCGCAGCGGGTGCTGAACGTCATCCTGCATCCCACGCCGAATTCGGTCATGTTCTGGGACATGGTGGTCCTTTCCGGCTACTTGTTCCTTAACCTGCTCATCGGCTGGGTTACCCTTGAGGCGGAACGTCATGACGTGCATCCGCCCAAATGGATCAAGTTCTTCATTTACCTGTCGGTATTCTGGGCCTTCTCCATTCATACGGTTACGGCCTTCCTGTACGCGGGCCTTCCGGGCCGTCACTACTGGCTCACCGCTGTCATGGCCGCCCGCTTCCTGGCCTCGGCCTTCTGCTCCGGCCCCGCGCTGCTGCTCCTTCTTGTGTTTGCGGTTCGCCGCTTCACAAACTTTGACCCCGGCAAGGAAGCCGTGCGCACCCTGACCAAAATCATTGCCTATGCAATGGGCATCAACATCTTCCTTTTCTGCCTCGAACTCTTCACCGCGTTCTACAGCCAGATTCCCGGTCACATGCACCCCATTGTGGCCATGTTCTCCGGGCATGACGGTCACGCGCTGTGGATTAACAGCTGGATGTGGACCGCCGCGGTGTTCGCCATTGTCAGCTTCCTGTTCATGGCCTTCCCCGGCACCCGCAACAATGAAAAGCTCCTGCCCTACACCCTGCTGGTGCTGGTAATCGCCACCTGGATAGACAAGAGCCTTGGCATGCTGTGGGCAGGCTTTACCCCCAACACCTTTGACACCATCACCCCGTATGCGCCGAGCCTTGCCGAAATTCTCGTCGGCCTCGCCGTCTACGGCATTGGTGCGCTGGTTGTATCCCTGTTATGGAAAATAGCTCTTGGCGTGAAAAAAGAAGCAGGCACCTTTGACAAGGTATACTGATAGACCTTAGCCAAACGGCATTGCCACATTGAAAGCCGCCTTCGGTACTCCCGAAAGCGGCTTTCTTCTTTCCACACGACGGTTCACAGGTCCGCCCCATCTGTTTTCCCTATGGAATCCCATAGTATTCAAGTTTGCGTCAGCAGCTATAACAAAACGATATACGCCCACACACCGGGCCTCTTCTGACGCATAACAAGGATAATACAATGAAAATGGATCGCATTGACCGCGAATGGGTGCTCACCTGTTTCGGAACTGCCGTGGGCGCGGGTATTTTATTTCTGCCCATCCAGGCGGGTATCGGCGGCATATGGCCCACAATCGCCCTTGCCCTGCTTGCGCTGCCAGTAACCTGTGTGGCCCACCGGGGCATTACCCGTATTGTCGCCTCCTGCGACAAGCCGACTGACATTATCGGCGCAGTGGAACAAGACCTTGGCAACAATGTGGCCTTTGTCGTGTCCATTCTGTACTTCTTGTCCATTGTCACCATATGCGTTGGCTATGCAACCGGCCTTACCAACACTATCAACTCTTTTCTGGTGCACCAGATGGGCCTTGCGGAAATGCCCAGAGCGCTCCTGTCGTTCATCGTTCTGGCAATTATGACCGGGGTACTCCTTGGCGAAGAAAAAATTATGGTCAAGGTCACTTCGCTCATAACCTACCCCCTGATTCTTCTGCTTCTGGCCCTGTCACTGTATATGATTCCCAAGTGGAACGCCTCCCTATTCCAACGCCCTTTTGAACTGAAAGATTTCCTGCACAACGCTTTTCTTCTCCTCCCCCTTGTCGTCTTTGCCATGAACTTTTCACCGGTCTGTTCTTCACTCGGAGCCTTTTATCGCAAAAACTGTCCGACAATCGAAAAAGCAGTCCTGCATACCGACAGGGTAATCCATCATACCGTGGTCATTCTGCTGTTCTTTGTCATGCTTTTTGTGTTTTCGCTCATGCTTTCAACCACGCCGCACATGCTGGAGCAAGCCCGGGCCGACAATATTGATATATTGACCGCCGTTTCTCTCCAGTTTGACGAGCCGCTCCTTATCTGGATGCCACCCATTATCTCGCTGCTGGCCATAATCAGCTCGTACTTCGGACACTTTGTCGGCACCCGCGAAGGCCTATGCGCCATTATCACCCGCCTCGCCGCATGGAAAAACCCGAACCGCCGGCAAAACCCGGATCAAAAAGGGCTGCACCGCATCGTCACTGTAGGCTTATTCCTTGGCCTGTGGTTGCTGGCCTATTTCAATCCATCCATTCTGGAAATCATTGGAGCCCTTTCTGCCCCAATCATCGCCGTATATGCCTATCTCATGCCGGTTTTCCTGATGAAAAAAATACCCCGGCTATATATTTATCAGTCCCGCTGGGGCGCTCTGGTCTTTATTGTCGGTATTGCCGGCATTTTCGGCAACGTGCTGGGGCACATTATTTAAAAAGCGCTTGGCTGTTTTTTGTGGTACAGTGCCGTAACGGCACAGCCCGCCCCCCCAACTATACGGCATACAGGACAGGGAATCCAATGGACAGCATCCAGAGCATCTTCAAAATTGGTATCGGCCCCTCAAGCTCTCATACCCTTGGTCCCATGCGCGCGGCGGCCATGTTCCTGCAACTGGTCAGCGAAAAAATGGGCATCGACAGGGTAGCCTCCATCAAAATCGACCTCTACGGCTCCCTGTCCCTTACCGGCAAAGGGCACCTGACCGACCAGGGCATTCTGCTCGGCCTTTCCGGCTATCTGCCGACCACCGTGCCTGTGGAGTCCATTGCCTCCATTATCGACGAAATCAGGCTGCAGCACACCCTGCGCCTTGGCTCGCCCTCACATCAGGCCATCCCCTTTGACTATGAAAAGGATCTGACGTTTCACGAGGAATTTCTCCCCCTGCACGAAAACGGCATGACCCTTTCTGCCCGCGCACAAGACGGCACAGAGCTGAGTGAAAGCTATTACTCCATAGGCGGCGGGGAAATTGCCACAAAAGACACCCTGGGGCGCAAAGAAAAGGGCTTTACCGTGCCCTACCCCTTCGCCTCTGCCGAAGAACTTCTCGCCCTGTGTGAGGACAACTCGCTGACCATTGCCGGACTGACCCTGGCCAACGAATGCGCCGTATCGTCCAAAGAAGCCATTCACGCCCACTGCACCCAGGTCTGGACCACCATGATGGAAAGCATGAACCTTGGCATGGTAGCCAACGGCGTGCTTCCCGGCCCGCTCAAGGTGCCCCGCCGGGCAAACCGCCTGCGCAACCGGCTCGTCGCCCAGAAAAAATTGAGCAACGACCCCTTCATCATTATGGACCACGTCAACCTGTACGCCCTTGCTGTCAGTGAGCAAAACGCCGCCGGAGGCCGGGTGGTTACCGCGCCCACAAACGGCTCCTGCGGGGTAGTGCCCGCCGTGATGCACTATTACGATGCGTTTATCGCTCCGCTTGATGGCGACATGCTCATGCGCTTTCTCCTGACGGCCGGAAGCATAGGCCTGCTGTTCCGCATGAACGCCTCGCTCTCCGGCGCGGAAGTCGGCTGCCAGGGCGAAGTGGGCGTCGCCTGCTCCATGGCCGCCGCAGGCCTGGCCGAACTCATGGGTGCCTCACCTGCCCAGGTTTGCATCGCTGCGGAAATCGGCATGGAGCACAACCTCGGCCTGACCTGCGACCCGGTAAACGGGCAGGTCCAGATTCCCTGCATTGAACGTAACGCCGTAAATGCGGTCAAAGCCATCAATGCAGCCCGAATGGCCATGGAACGGGCCACCATGCCCCGCGTAAGCCTGGATAACGTCATCGAAGCCATGATGAATACCGGCAAGGACATGAACGCCAAATACCGCGAAACCGCCCAGGGCGGCCTTGCGGCGCTTGGCTTGAAGTGGTCTTGTCGCTAGGCGGAATGCTTCCGGGAATGGAATGCTTCCGGGATAGGCGCCTTCGGCGGTCAAAGGGGTGACCCCTTTGGAATCCCGTTTGGGCTTGCGAAATGAGGAGGTGACTCTGCAAGGTTTTTCTTTGGCGTTGCTCTCGGCGGGGTGGGGGCAAAATACAGGGAGAAACAGGGGCGCTGTTAGCCCCGCCCGGCGAGTTCTCTCAGATGCGCCTTTATTTGCAACATGCGTGAAGGGTAGTAGGGGCGCACGGTAAAGCCGTCTGCTTCTAGCATGGGGGTCAGGCCGAGCAAGTGGGCGCTGCCCACGAAAACGGCGCAGTTTCCAGCCTCCAGAAAGGGCCGCATCCGCTGGCGAAAGCGCTCGTCGCGCCGGTCAATCACCTGCTCTGTTCGCGATGGAAACTCGATGGACGTGCCCAGCATATGGGCCAGATCGCCCCGCAAATAGGAAGCGATGTTCCGCTTCATGTATTCCGGCCAGTATCGCGCCCTGCGTATGAAATCTATTACTCTCTGCACGGGAATGACTTCCAGGGAATCTATCTGTTCTTCCAGATTTTCCATGCCGACTATCTGCTTGCCCATGTCCTTTGCCGTGTGCCAGGCCTCCAGATCCACAGACTGGCTCCAGCCCTGACGCTCAAGAAAGGCCACCCAAAGTGAGAAAAATGCGAACCAATGCCGCGTTTTGCCAAGCAGTTCTCGCACATCCACCCTTCTCTGCTTTTGCACACCGCGCAGGGAAGCCCAAAACCCTTCCGGTCCGTAGACAACCCGCTCAAGCTCGGCAAGCTCGTCCTTTGTGAGCATGTCCAGTAGCGCGGGCGCATCTTTATCCGGGTTGCGACCATGCTTTTCCACAGCCGCCAGAAAATCTTCATCCAGCGGGCCTTCAAAAATCACCGTATCCAGCGGTTCAAATATTTGTCGAAACGATAACTCGAAGGAAAAACAGAAAAAATGGGCAGTCCCACACAGGTAGGATACGGCATTGCCCTTGCGTACTTCCCTGATCATGGCAAAGGTGCGCTGGCGAGGAAAGGTATCGAATATCTGCTGCTTGGAAAGCCCTGCCGGAGCGCTGAGCAGGGCCTGCATGGCGCGCCCTATCTCGGTGCGGGTATCAGCGCCGCCCCCTGCGCGAGCGTGCGCGGCACTCTTACGCGGGGCCTCAATCCAGGAAGCCATGCGGAAAGGCAGTACCAGCCTGCCGCCCCACTTGCGTTTGAAACGCGTAATGCCCTCGTTCACACCCAGGCCAAGGTGGATGTACTTTTTCCCGCGCTGGCGTGCAAGTTCCAACATATGGGCGAACAGCAGGTCTGTGGCGTGGGCGGAATATGTTTGGCGTGAATGCGCGCCTATGATGTAAGCGCAAAAAAGATCCGGGCTGAAGTCCAGAAGGAGCGACGCGGCAATAGTGCCGCTTTCGTCAAGCGCATCCAGAAGCAGCAAATCCGCGCCCGACTTCCCTTCCCGCACGAGGGCCAGCGTTTCTTCCGTTTTGGCGTACAAAGCTCGCGCCGTGGGCCGCATGGTCACCCGACCAAGAAATTCAGCCCAAAGCCGCCTGTGCTCCGGCGTGAATACCCGGCCTTCGCGTATTGTAAGCTTTTTCGCCGCGCGGGCCAGGGGGCCGCGTAAGGCTTGCGGAGGCTGCCCATCTGTTGGCAGGATGTAGAAGCTGTCCGAATTTTCGATATACGGGGCAATGCGCTCGGGGAAATCCGGCGCAACAGCAAAGCAGCGTTCCGCTCCGGTTTGTTCAAGCACCGCATGAAGGGCGCTTTGAAAAGACGCGTGATCATAGACTGCATCAACAAGTGTCCGGTCGCTTGTCGCATCAGCATAAAGCCTATGCGCCGCAACGCTGTCAAGCTTGTAGCCAATGGCCATAAGCCAGTCGTCGGACGCGAAAAAAAGATAGTTGCCGCAAACAAGGGGACGCCCGCCGGACATGGAGCGCATAAAGGGTATGGAATGCTCCGGAACCAGCGCACCGGCCATGAGTTTTGCCAGCGTTTCGGCGTCTGCCGCCTGCACGGGCAAAACGGCGGGTTCCGATTCGTTCAGCGCTTTTGTCTCCATAATCTCGCCACCTCGAAAAAAAGCGGGCCGAAAACCCTGTTTTCGACCCGCTCAGAGTATTGCAAAGCGATAGCGCCAGGCGCTCTTGCTTACTCGCCGAAATCATCCCAGTGATCAAGTTCACGCCAGGCCATACCTTCGGGCAAGTCTTTCACCCGAATTTCTCTCTCAAGGTCAAAAACTGCGGGCAAAGCCAGATTGGCCTGGCAAATAACCCGTTTGTCAGGATTCTTTACCGCCCGATGGATGGCGTTGCGTGTGGCGTGGCCCAAATCGTCAAGCGCGTCCTCGGAGCACACCTTAAAGGGCGTCCACCACAGGTAGGGGCGAAACCAGTAATGCCCGGCTTTCTTATAAAAATTACCAGCCAGTTCCAGCGTAAAATCTTGCTGGCGAGTTTGGGTCAGCAAAATATTCAGCTGTTTCGCGCGCTCAAGGGTGACCATTGTGTAGGCCTGATCCTTGCCGAAGTGCCCGTTGTGTACGTAGTTTGAAGGTATTTCTCCCGCTTCGCGGTGGTATTCGGACATGGCCTGTTCCACGGCCATGTCGCGCCCTTCCTGCGACCAGTGGCGCTGATCAGCCTGATAGTGCGCAAACTTCTGCGCATGCACCAATTCTTTTATCTGATTCCAGGCATGGCCCAAATGCTTTTCCGCACGGGCGAAATCCCGGTAATGTTCCATGAGCCGCTGGTAATTGTCGTCAGAAAGAGCATGGGCAAAGGTACCAAGCATAAATACACTGATAAGCACAAGAGCACTCTGTAATACGCGCATCAATAACTCCAGATCAGGTTGCAGGTAAGCATTATTTGTATACTGCAACACGGCTGGCGTCAAGGCAGACACCCGGAGAAGAAAAGACACCAACGCGCGTATTTTCCTGTCGCGCTAATAAAAAAGGGAGGGAGCCAGGCCCCTCCCGAAGAAACATTTTCGGCATTATTCAGGGATGATCCGGGCAACCGACTCTTCCGCCTTTTGCTGGATTTCCGGCGTGATGTGCGAGTGCAGGGCCGCAACCTCGGCGGCGACCAGGGCGAGATCGTCCGCATACCCGACTACCGGAATAAAGTCCGGAATAACGTCTATGGGACAGATAAAGTAGCCGAGTACGACTATGATTCCCGCCTTTACCAGCCAGGGAGTGTCCGGCGAAAGCAGCACATGGTAGAGCTTGAACAGCCCCAGCAAACCTTGCCGGCTGAGCCTTCTGCCCCTGCTCTCGACCGTGGCGTTAAAGCGTTCATTACTGAATTCTGCGGCATATCTTTCGCGCTCAGTGGTTTCAAGTTCCAGTGCCATTTCCCCCTCCATGAATACTAAAAATACATGAGAAAAACGGGTACACCAAAAATATAAGATCACCCGCCATCATGACAAGAGCAGGCACAAAAAGAACACAAAAGGCACACAAAAAGCACACATTTGCACCGCCCCCCCCCCAAAAAAAGGAAGCGAAGCAACCCTTTTCCTCTCCCCCCAGTACCGGCGAGAGCCGGGGAAACGCCGAGTTTTTCCGTCTAGCAAGGCACGCGGTTTTTACAAGAGGGGGCTGGACTCTTACGTTAAGTCCAGCCCCCTCTTGTATATTAAGCCGCAAAGGTTCTTGAAAAGATATAGCAATGCCTTCATGGTGGGCTGGCAGGCCGTAGCCCTCTTCAAAAAAGG
>JAJDIC010000006.1 GCA_030266525.1 Desulfovibrio sp. OttesenSCG-928-G15
GCACAACAGGCACAACAGGCACGACAGCCGGAAAACAAACCGCGTTGGTCTACATGCTTACGCTTACAGCCGCAGCCGCTTGCTGTGCTTTTTTCTTTGCGTCATCCAGGCTGTCGCCCAGGGCCAGGGCTACGCCCATGCGTCGCCGTCCGGCGATTTCCGGTTTGCCGAACAGCATGATGGCGGTGTCTTTTGCCGCGAGGGCTTTATCCAGGCCGTGATATTCGGGTTTGGTGCTGGTGCCGCTGGGCAGAATAACGGCGGAAGCTGCCGGGCCGTACTGGCGTATCAGCGGGATGGGCAGGCCTAGAATGGCCCGCGCGTGTAAGGCGAATTCGGACAGGTTTTGGGAAATACAGGTTACAAGCCCTGTGTCGTGTGGCCTTGGGGATACCTCGCTGAAATAGACGCGGTCCTCTTCGTCGCTTGCGCCCTGTTTGACAAAAATCTCCACGCCGAAAAGACCGTAACCGCCAAGGGCCTGCGTAATTTTCCCGGCCATGTCTCTTGCCCGCTCCAGGGTGGCAGGGCGCATGGGCTGGGGTTGCCAGGAAAGGCGGTAGTCGCCGTCTTCCTGGTAGTGACCGACCGGCTCGCAAAAAGAGGTGCCGCCCACGTGGCGTACTGTGAGTTGGGTGATTTCGTAGTCAAAGTCGATAAAGCCTTCCACGATAACCCGGCCTTTTCCGGCCCGGCCGCCTTCCTGGGCGTAGTGCCAGGCTTTTTCCACATCTTCCGGGCTTTTGATAACGCTTTGCCCCTTGCCGGAGGAACTCATGACCGGCTTGACCACGCACGGCATGCCGATTTGCTCGACCGCCCGCTGAAACTCCTCCCGCGTGGCTGCGAAGCGGTAGGGAGATGTGGGCAGGCCAAGGTCTTCAGCGGCGAGTTTGCGTATGCCTTCCCGGTTCATGGTCAGGCGGGTGGCAAGAGCGGTAGGAATAACCGTGTAGCCTTCTTTTTCCAGCTCCTGCAAGGTTTCTGTAGCGATGGCCTCTATTTCCGGAACAATGAAGTGCGGTTTTTCGCGCTCCACCAGTTCGCGCAGGGCTTCGCCGTCCAGCATGGAGAGGGTGTGGCTTTTGTGGGCCACCTGCATGGCGGGCGCGCCCGCGTATCTGTCTACCGCGATAACTTCAACCCCCAGCCGCATCGCTTCAAGAGCGACTTCCCGACCAAGCTCGCCAGAGCCTAGCAGCATGAGTTTTGTGGCGGTGGGAGAAAGCGGGGTGCCTATGCTGACCATGATGCTTCCTTTGCTGTATGTTGCGTGAGGCGGGTAGGGGCGTGCCCGCCCCACATGCGTTATAGCCGGAATTTTTTGCAAGTTCCAGTACCCCTACCTCTCTGGCGGGCGGAAATGTTTTTTGCTATCTTCAAAACAAGGGTGCTATTGCAACCCATCGCAACTCAACGCAACTTGCTATTGGTGACACATGAATACACAATTCCTTGGAGAAGGTCCTGCCCGCCTTTTTGGCCTGCCGCTGTTGCTGGTGCTTCTTTTACTCACTGCCTGCGCCGGACCGGACAGACGGCAGCCCGCGCCGCCCATTCCGCCGGTGGAACGGGAGGATACCTGGCGCTCTACTGTGACTTCGGTGAGTGACGGCGATACCTTTCGTGTGAAGAACCCGGATGGAGGCAAAAACATTGCTGTTCGCGTGTGGGGCATTGATACGCCGGAAAACAAGGGCAGGCAGTGGGAAAAGCAGCCTTATAGCGAAGAAAGCGGCGACCTGGCCCGTGCCCTGCTGCCGGTTGGTTCTACCGTGGCCTTGCAGGCCAGACAGAAGGACCGCTACAAGCGCACTGTGGCCGTGGTGTACTTGCAGGACGACAAGGTCTTGCAAGAAGAATTGCTCAAGGCGGGTTTGGCCTGGGTGTATCCGCAATATTGCAAAAACTGCGACAACTGGAAGGCACTGGAAAAAAAGGCCCGCAAAGAACAGCGCGGGCTGTGGCAGGATGCCACTCCCGTTCCCCCATGGGAGTGGCGCAAGGCCGGAAGAAAGAAGGCGAAGAAGTAGGGCGTCAATGAAAATATGCCTTCTGTATGCGTTACTTGAAGTATTGTATGGGGAAGCATCATCTTGCAGGATAAGAGGGCGTGGGTTGTCGTTAGTTGTCAATGGTTGAGGATATCCATAGGTTCCAAGCGCGGATTTCTGTAAAAAGTAAAAGCCGCACTTGAACAATTGTTCGCGCAGTGAGGCTTATTCCAGATCGTATTTCGCCAGTTTGGCGTGCAGGGTTTTGCGGGTAACGCCGAGGCGTCTGGCGGTTTCGCTTTTGTTGCCGCTGCATGATTCCAGGGTTTGCAAAATGGCCTGTTTTTCCACGGCGTCAAGGCTCATTCCGGCCAGGGATGCTGCTCCGGCAAATGCGTGCTGTTCTCCCCGCGCGTGTTCCACCAGGGCGGGCGGCAGTTCGCGCTCGCTCACATAATCCCCCACAAGCAAGACGACAGCCCGTTCCACAACGTTTTCCAGTTCGCGCACGTTTCCGGGCCAGGTGTGTTTGAGCAGGCAATCCATGGCGGCCGGGGTGAAGCCCTTGATCTGCTTGTTGTTCTTGTTGGCGAAAATACTTAGAAAATGTGCGGCCAGAAGGGGAATGTCCTCTATGCGCTCGTGCAGGTTCGGCATGTACAGGGTGACCACGTTCAGCCGGAAAAACAGATCCTGGCGAAATTTTCCGGCTTTTACCTCTTCTTCCAGGTTTTTGTTTGTGGCAGCCACCAGGCGCACGTCTACCTGGATAATCTGGTCGCCACCCACGCGGGTAAACTCGCGCTCCTGAATTACCCGGAGCAGTTTTACCTGCATGGCCGGTGATATTTCGCCTATTTCATCCAGAAACAGGGTGCCTTTGTCCGCATGGGCGAAATGACCGTCCCGGCGCTTGTCCGCGCCGGTGAATGAGCCTTTTTCATGGCCGAACAGCTCGGACTCCAGCAAATTCTCCGACAGGGCGGCGCAGTTGACCGCCACAAAAGGGCCGGTGGCCCGGTTGCTGTTGCCGTGGATGGCGCGGGCCACAAGCTCCTTGCCCGTACCCGATTCGCCCGTTACCAGCACAGTGGCGTCCGACGGAGCCACCATGGACAGCATTTCCAGCAGTTTGCGCATGGGCGGGCTGGAGCCGATAATTCCGCCCGAGTCAAAGCCGCGTATCTGTTCCTTGAGGGTCTGGTTTTCGTGCTTGAGTTCGGCATGGTCGAGCGCTCTGGAAAGACCGAGTTTGAGCACGTCAAAATCCAGCGGTTTGGAAAGATAGTCGTACGCACCCGATTTCAGGGCTTCCACGGCTGACTCCACCTTGCTGTAGGCGGTCATGATCACAATAGGAATGGAGGGGTTGTAAGCCTTGATGGCTTGCAAGGCGCTTATGCCGTCCACTTCCGGCATGAGCACGTCCATCAGGATGATATCGTAAGGGATGGCTTTGCAAAGGCTGATAGCTTCTGCCCCGTTGCCCGCTTCATCCACCTTTGCTCCCCAGGCGCTGATCAGGGTGCGAAGCATGGTTCTATGGGCGGTGTCGTCATCTACTATGAGTATGCGGGCGTGCGAGAAGTCGCGCATGGTTGCTGTACCTTTTCTGATGCCTTTTGGGCCCTGCCCTATTCCTGCCGGGAGGGCAGGCGCAGGGTTACTACTGTGCCTTCGCCGGGGGTGCTGGCCAGGGCGATTGTGCCGTGGTGGTCTTCTACAATTTTGGACACGATGGAGAGCCCCAGCCCGGTGCCGGTAGCCCTGGTGGTGAAATATGGGTTGCATACCTGAGAGAGTATGTCCGGCTCCATCCCGTGCCCGGTATCGGCTATGCGTATGGTAATACTGTCTGCCTTGTTCGAGCGACTGGCGCTTACCGTGACGCTGCCGTCCCTCGGAGTTGCCTGTACCGCGTTGAGCAAGAGGTTGAGCAGGGCCTGGGTGATGCGCTCGGCATCGACAAGGGCCGTAAGGGTAGTGGCCGGGTCGGACGCTTCGGCGCGCAGATTCACCCCTTTGGTTTCCGCATCCATTCCGGCCAGGCGTACAGCCCGCTCTATCAGAGCAGGAACATCCTGTGGGGCAAGCTGCAAATTGGAGGGGCGGGCAAAGTCCAGCAGTTCCGAAACAACCCGGTTCAGGCGGTCCACTTCACCAATCATGGTTTTGGCGGCCTGCTTGTCAGACTCTTCGTTTTGCCGTGTGCCGAGGTACGTGGCAAAGCCCTTGATGGAGCTGAGCGGATTGCGAATTTCGTGCGCCACACGGGCCGCCATGTTGCCAAGGGTGGACAGGCGTTCGCTACGGCGCAGTTCCGCCTGCAAGCGCTTTACTTCACGCATGTCGCGCAGCAGGAACAAGATACCAAGGCTTGCGCCTTCCTCGTTAATAATGCGCGAAGCGCTCACACTTACGGGGATTGAGGTGATTTCTGTATCGCCCCGGTCCTGCAAGGCGGCTTCCGGTACGGCGCTTATCGGGGCAGGGTCCGCGGTAGCGGCTGACGGGGAAGGGCCTGCCGGTTCTGCGCCTGCCGGGACAAAGCCTTCCGGGGCAGCATCTGCGGGCAGTGAAAGGGTAAATTCCTCTTCCAGAACGGCTTCGCCCTTGGCGGCGCGTTCCGCAAGGCTTTGCCAGTTAAACCCGGGCAGTTCCTTGGGGGACAGCCCGGCCAGTTTCGCCGGTTGCAGGCCAAGAAGCCTGCCCGCCAGCGCATTGGCCTGAGCCACGCGTTCCGTGGCGTCAAGAATGACCAGGCCCAGCGGCATGCTGCTGATTACTTCTTCGGTAAAGGCGCGGGTGTCCATAAGCATGCGCCGGGACAGCTTGTAGTTTTGCGCCCAGAACAGGGAAAGAAAAGCCCCGACCCCGAGCAGGCCCACGAGCAGGGCGGTAAACAGCGTATTGCGCTCTGCCATAGTGAGGCGGCTTTCTTGTGATGAAATTTCAAGCCCGATAACGATTACCGGCTCCTTGCCGGGAGTCATTCTGGGCATGGCCTGCCCTTCCTGCTCCTCTGCGTTCGGGCTTATCGCATTGGGGCCATTCGTGTCGGGACCGAAGCCGTCCGGGGCAGGCCCGAAGGTTTGCGAAGGAGGCAGGGGCGGCATGCCTTGCGGTGCGGCAGAATCAGGCGGAGGGCCGGGTCTTTCGCCAGGAAAGAACGGCTCTGGAGGGCCTTTGGGCAGGATGCCGGGAGGCTGCATCCCGAAGCGTTTGCCGCGCATCATGGGCATGCCGTCGTGCCTGCCGTCGTGCCTGCCGTCGTGTCTGCCGCGCATGTGGCCGCCCATACGGTCAAAAAAACCGGGCAGGGGCACGAAGCGGCGGTATGCTTCAAACAGTTTGCCGCCGGTTTTACCCCGGATAATGCGCCAGTGCATCTGTTGGTAAGGCCGCAGTTCCGTGAGCTTTTTACCTTCATACAGCGTTTCGCCGATGCGGGTAGGGTCGCTGTGGGCCACAATGCGTCCTTCCGGGGTGATTACGGCTATGTATTCAATATCCGGCTGGCGGGAAATTTCTTCCAGCATGAACTGCATGTAAGAGGCCGTGCGCATCATGCCCATGCCCGCGCGCGCGCTTCCTTCCACCGCCCACATCAGGGCGCCTGCCCGGGCCTGCAGGTTGGCTGCCATGTTTTCGCGCTCCTGCTGGGCGTTTTTAAAGGCCCAAAAGGTAATGGCAAGGCCGAGAATCAGGGTGGACCCCACCAGCAGCCAGGGGGAAACAAGCATCGCCGTATGGCGGGGAAGGGAAGAAGGGCGCGAAAGCTGCACCCCGCTATGGTCGGCTGGTTTCCACATTGAACGTTTTGGTATTGTAAAATATATCAAAGCTGATTTGCTCTAGTGGGGTTCGGAGGAACCGCTTCCTGCTGCACTGGTCATACGCGAGACTTCCAGTACGTTCTCCACTTTGCGAAGCTGGTCAAGTGTGTAGAGAAGTTGCACGATATCCGATACTTCAATGACCATTTCAATTTCCGTATGCCCGTCCACCAAAGAGCGGAACGAGCCGGAGTCAATATTTACACCGACCTTGTCCAGCGTGGCGGTGAGCTTCGCCAGGGCGCCTTTCTGGTTCTGACACAGGATGTGTATTCTTGCCGGGAAGGGCTGGCCCTCTTCACTGCCTTCCCAGAACACCGGGAGAAGGCGTTCCGGCTCCATCTGGGAAATGGTGGGGCAGTCGGCGGTGTGTACGGCAACGCCGCGCCCACGGCTGATGTAACCGATAATCGGGTCGCCGGGAACCGGGTTGCAGCACTTGGCAAAGCGCACCAGCATGTCGTCTACGCCCTTGATAACGACACTGTCAGCCTTGGTGGGTTTGTGTCCCGGCGCGGTATGTTGCTGGCGAACGTCTTCCTGGGGCTGCTCCTCTGCTTTGGGAATGAGGAAGTTGAGTATTTTGCGTGGGGTTACCCTGGCGTAGCCCACAGCGGAGATCATGTCGTCCACCGAAGAAAAGTTCAGCTCTTTGGCCACAGGCTCCAAAGTGCCTTCCTTGAGGGCTTTCTGGAGGTTAACCCCCAGCCGTCGGCCCTGCTTTTCCAGCATCTCCTTGCCAAGTGAAATGCTTCGCGCCCGTTCTTCCGTGCGGATAAAGTACTGGATTCGCGTTCTGGCTTTCGCTGTTTTGACAAATTTCAGCCAGTCCCGGCTGGGATGTCTGCCCTGGGCGGTGATAATTTCCACAGTGTCGCCGCTTTTCAGGGGGGTGGAAAGCGGCATGAGCTTGCCGTTGATTTTGCTTCCGGCGCAGCGGTCGCCCACCTGGGTGTGGATCTGGTAGGCAAAATCCACCGGAGTGGCGTTTTCAGGCAGTTCCTTGACCTGACCGCGCGGCGTAAAAACGTAAATCTCATCCTTGAACAGGTCGAAGCGCAAAGAGCGCAGGAACTCCTTGGAATCGCTCTCCATTTTCGTCCAGTCCAGCATCTCGCGCAGCCAGTTGAACTCCGCAACGTCCTTGGCCTTCACCCTGGTGCCTTCTTTATACAGCCAGTGGGAGGCAAGGCCGTGCTCGGCAAGCTGGTCCATTTCCTCACTGCGGATCTGCACCTCCATGCGCTCGCCCCTCGGCCCGATAACCGTGGTGTGCAGGCTCTGGTACATATTTTTTTTGGGCATGGAGATGTAGTCTTTGAACCGGCCCGGAACCGGCGTCCAGGCGGCGTGCACCAGCCCGAGCGCCGCGTAGCAGTCTTTCAGGTCGCTCACTATGGCCCGGAAGGCGATAATGTCGTGCATTTCGTCCAGGGTCACGTTCAGGTGGTTCATTTTGCGGTAAATACTGTAAATATGCTTGATGCGCCCTTTTATCCGGGCCTTGATGCCGTTTTTATCCAGCACCGATTCCAGCTTGGCGATAACAGAATTGATGTACTCCGCATCGTCCGCGCTGTGGCTTTCAATCCAGTCAGCAATCTGATTGTAGGCGTCTGGCGCGGTGTAGCGAAAGCTCAGGTCTTCCAACTCCAGTTTGACCCGGTGCAGGCCGAGCCTGTTGGCCAGGGGAGCGTATATGTCCATGGTTTCCTGGCCGATGCGGCGCTGCTTGTCCGGCCGCATGAATTCCAGGGTGCGCATGTTGTGCAGTCTGTCTGCCAGCTTGACAAACAGAACGCGCATGTCCTCGTTCATGGCGAGAATCATTTTACGGATATTTTCCGCCTGCTGCGCTTCCTTGCTGTCAAAGCTGAGCATGCTGATTTTGGTCACGCCGTCAACGATGTCTGCAACGTCTTCACCGAAGTTTTCGTCTATTTCCTCAATGGTTGCTTTGGTGTCTTCCACAGTGTCATGCAAAAGGCCCGCGGCAACAGAGGCTGCGTCAAGGCGCATGTCAGCCAGGGTGAAGGCAACGGCAAGAGGGTGGGAAAGGTAGGGCTCGCCCGACTGGCGCGTTTGTCCGGCATGGGCTGCGGCCGCGTACACGTAGGCCTTTCGGACCAGTTCCACGTCATCGGCGGTCTGGTATTCCCCGATTTTATCAAGAATGTCCTGAATGCGGATCATTGGGGCGTTATCCTGTAGCGTTGGTCCTGTGAGGGAACCCACCACTCGTTGGTGTTGTGAAATATGCCCGCCGGGGCGGGGTCCAGCCCTCTGAAACGTTTGTCCACAGCGGAAAGCTGGTAGGGTACATACAAGAAACAGTAGGGCTGGTCTTCGTGCAGAATCTCCTGAAAGCGGTCATAGGCTTTTTTGCGCACCGCCTTGTCCAGGGTGGAGCGTCCCTCTTCCAGACAGGCGTCGGCTTGCGCGTTGGCATAGCTGATTACGTTCAGCCCCTGGCCGATGCGTGAGGAATGCCACACGTCATAGCCGTCCGGGTCAACAGGCAGCGTCCAGCCGAGGATGATCGCGTCAAAAAGACCCGGCATGACAAACTGCTTCAAAAACGCGGCCCATTCCAGGCTGCGTATGTTCACTTCAACCCCTATCTGCTTGAGCTGGCTTTGAATCATCACTGCGGTAGTCAGGCGCTGCTCGTTGCCCTGATTGGTCAGAAGGGTAAAGGAAAAAGGGCGACCGTCTTTTTCCAAAAGGCCGCTTTTGCCCATGACCCATCCGCTTTGGGCCAGCATTGCCAAGGCTTTTTCCTTGTCATAGGGATATTGCGCTATATTGTTGTTGTAAGCCCAGGTGTCGGGCTTGCACGGCCCGATGGTGGGTACGCCCTGACCAAGCAGGGCCACCTTGACGATGTCTTCCTTGTCAATGGCATGGGCCAGGGCAACGCGCACGTTTTTGTCGGAAAACAACGGGCTTTTGAGGTTGTAGCCCATATAGGTGTAGGCCGAGGCCAAGGTGCGGTAGGAAAGGAAACGCTGAATAAAGTCGGCTGTTTTGGTCTGGTAAAGGTATTGCAGTGCGGTGAGCGAGCCCATGACATCCAGCTTGCCTGCTTTCAGTTCCAGAAACATGGTGGTGATGTCCGGGATGATCCGGTAAACTAACCGGTCGATAAAGGGCTTGCCCTCAAAATAGTGCGGGTTGGAAGCAAGGCTCAGGCTGGCACCGCTTTCCCAGTTTTCCAATGTATAGCCGCCCGCGCTCAGGGGCTTTCGGGCGAGCTGGGTTGTGCGCAAGTCTTGCCCTTCAAGAGCGTGTTTGGGCCAGATTCCGCTCATCCAGGTGCTCAGGGAGCGCGGAAAGGGCTTTTCATAGGCCACTTCGATTGTGTAGGGGTCTATTTTCCGAAATTCCTTGATGATTTTATAATCCCCGGCATAGGCGGTGGGCGTGGTGGGGTCAATCATCTTTTGGTAGGTGAACTCCACATCGTCGGCTGTAAGCTCGACCCCGTCCTGCCAGCGAATTCCCCTGCGCAGGGTAAAGCGCAGGAGCTTGCCGTCATCCAGTACTTCATAGCTTTCGGCGGCCCAGGGGACCACTTCCAGGTTTTTGTCGTATTTGAGCAGACCGATGTAAAGGTGCTGGGTAATCTCGCTGGAGGCCGTGTCAGAGGCGAGGTGCGGTATAAGGTTGCTCGGCTCGCCAATCATGCCGGATAAGAGGGAATCGCCGTATTGCGGCGTTTCGCCGGGCTGCGGGGCAGATTGCGGGGTGGTTTGTGAGGCGGGCGCTTCACCGGAGCGCGCAGCCAAAGCGCCACCAGTCAGGCCGCAGAAACCGACAAAAAGAAAAACGGCAAATGCCGCTCCGGTAAGCAGAAAAAACATACGTTGTTTTGACACAGAAAAACCTTTCTATATACTCTTGCAATCATTTCCGCTTGTCGCAAAAAGCGTTTCAAGCGGCGGGATCGGCTCGAAATTTCAGTATCGCAAACTGATCGTGTAATTGCAAGCAGCCTGCGGGTGGAGGCTTTCGGAACGCGTGTCAGCCGAATCGTAATGAAACGCTATATAATAGTGGACAACTCGTATTTTATACACAAGTATTGCTTAATGCGCCACATATCCCTTGATTCCCCTGTTTGCTTCAATCCTCTCAATCACCGTAACCCCCTGGTCACGGTCTGCTTTTTCACGTTTGGCATTTATTTGGGAACAGCCTCTTGTAAAGACGACGGACTTTGCGTATATTTCATATGTTGTTGTGCGCCCTTTGAGCCGCTAATTCAAGGGCACCCGCGTCTTTGCGTTCGCACTGCATTTATCCAACCTCTTGGCGGACCCGGTGGTCACTTCCATGGCTGATAAGTTAGTAAAGCATATAATGCAGGAATTCACGGGAGATTCCATACCTGAGTACATTGTCGATGCGGCAAGAGATATGCTTTGCGAAAGCGGTGTGCAAAAAATCGCTCTGAAAAAGGACGATGCCTTTTGGGAAGTTGAGGGCAGTATTCAGGCCGAAGACTTTCAGATTTACAGCCCCAAGCTGACCATATCCCTGCGTGAAGAAAACGTAAGTTACCAGTGTAACTGCCCGGATTCTTTTTCCGGCGCTTGCCGCCACGTAGCCGCAACCGCCCTGAAATTGCTTGATTCCATGCAAAGCCGCACTGAAAGCGCGGAGCAGCGGCAAAAACCGAGAACAGACTGGCGCCAGACTTTTGGGGCCTTTTTCAGCACGGAAATAGAGCCGGAGGCGGGCAAGCATTACCTTATCCTGCGCTTTTACCCGGAGCCGGGGCGGCTTCAAGTGGCGTTTTTCAGAGGGCGGCAAAACAAGTCCGGCCTTTCTTCCGTGCA
This sequence comes from Desulfovibrio sp. OttesenSCG-928-G15, assembly GCA_030266525.1. Next base: position 10,672 of record JAJDIC010000006.1, read on the forward strand.
AAACGAAATCACTCTGGAACAAATCATCCAGTCGCCGGAAATGTGCGAGCTTTCACCCGGCCTGCCGCATGTGGCTGCGCTTATCGGGCGGCATGAAGACTACAGCGGCCACCGCGTTACCATACCCAACGGCCTGCTGACCTGGTTTTTATGGTCGGTGCGCAAGGAATATTACCTTTTCTGGCAAGACTCCGACACCCCCTGTCGCATTGAGCAGCATACCATGCAGCTCAAGTTCCGACCGGACTATAACGAAGACATCGGGCTTACCTTTGATGTGCTTTTGCACCGCGAAGGCAAACCCCCTGTTTCCATTGAAGGCAGCGGAACCACCTTTCACGGGCAGATGCCGCTCTGGGTGTGCTGGAAGCACAGTTTTTACCCGGTGTATTCCACCATAGATTCCTCGTTGGTTCAGGAAATGACCTGCGCCCCCCTGGCCGTTCCCCAGGAAGATATTTCCGAGTTTCTTGACCGGGTGTGGAGCCGCCTTCCGGCTTCTTCCCTGTACGGGCAGGAAGACTTTTTGCGCCGTATGGAGCCGTATTTTGTACCCGCTTCCTACAATCCGAAGCTTTTTCTGGATGAAGAGGGGAGCCTGCTCACGCTTCAGGTGCAAAATATCTATGAAACCATCCACGGCGAGTACATCATGCCCGGCCCCAACCCTGATTACCAGACGGGCAGCTATTTGTACGAAAACAAGACCTACCTGGTGCGCAGGCAGCAGGATGAAGAGGCAGCGCTTACAAACATGCTGCTGGAAATCAAGTTTCAGCCGCGCAACACAAGGGTATGGTTTCTTGAGCCTGAAGAGGCCATTAACTTCCTTCTGGACGTGTACCCCAAGCTGGTTGAAAGCTATCGGGTGTACGGCGAGTCGGCCCTTACCCGCTATAAGGTGCGCCTGTCCCAGCCGGTGATCACCGCCGAGGTGAAAACGGACGAAAAGGAAAACTGGTTTAACCTTGATATTGATATCCAGTATGAAGGGCAAAGCGTTCCGCTTGAAAAGATCTGGAAAGCCTGGACCCAGGGCAAGCGCTATGTGCAACTGAAAGACGGCTCATACAGCAGCCTGCCTGAAAGCTGGCTTGAGCGCATAGCCCACAAGTTGCAGGCTCTTGGCTTTGATCCTGCCAGGCCGCCGAAAGAGCAGTTTGCCCAGTTTGAGGCTCCGGTGCTGGACAGCCTTCTGGATGATCTGCCCGGCGCTGTTACCGATTCCTTCTGGAATTCGCTGCGCGACAAAATCCATACCTTCAAGGAAATCAAGCCGGTGCCGCCGCCCAAGGGGCTGAACGCCACTTTGCGCGGCTATCAGCAACAGGGCCTGGCCTACCTCAACTTTTTGCGGGAATACCACTTCGGCGGTATTCTTGCGGACGAGATGGGGCTCGGCAAAACAGTGCAGACCCTTTCTTTTCTGCAACACATGGTTGAGCAGGGGGCTACCCTGCCAAACCTGATTGTGGTGCCTACTTCCGTTTTGCCCAACTGGGAGCGGGAAGCTTCCAAATTTGTGCCCGATTTGCGCCTGTTGACCATTTACGGCACACGCCGCGAAGGCATGTTCAAGGAAATCACCAAGTCTGACCTGGTGCTTACCACCTATGCCCTGTTGCGGCGCGATCTGGAAGAACTGAAAAAATACGAATTCAACACCATTATTCTGGATGAAGCCCAGAATATCAAGAATCCCAATACCATCACGGCAAGAGCGGTGCGGCACATCAAGGCGGACACGCGGCTTTGCCTTTCCGGTACGCCCATCGAGAACAACCTGTTTGAACTGTGGTCGTTGTTCGAGTTTCTCATGCCGGGTTTTCTCGGGGCGCAGCATGCTTTCAAGCGCGGGGTGGTCAAGCCGATCAAGGAAGGCGATGAAGAATCTCTCGCCTTTTTGCGCACGCGGGTACGGCCCTTTATCTTGCGCAGAACCAAGTCGGAAGTAGCCAAAGATCTGCCGACCAAAATTGAGAACACCTATTTCTGCGGCCTGGTTGACGAGCAGGCGGAACTGTACGCCATGCTGGCCAAAAAATTGAAGGAACAGGTTTTGAGCACGGTGGATAAAAACGGCATTGCCAAAAGCCAGATGTCCATTCTGGACGCCTTGCTCAAGCTGCGCCAAATCTGCTGCCACCCGAAGCTTCTCAAGCTGGATATTCCCGGTGTGTCCACCAATCTGCCCTCCGGCAAGTTTGACGCTTTCAAGGATATGGTTACGGATATCGTGGAAGAAGGCCACAGGGTGCTTGTATTCTCCCAGTTTGTGCAAATGCTGCAAATCATTCGCTCCTGGCTGCAAATCAGTGGTATGCCGTTCTGTTATCTGGACGGGGCCAGCAAGGACAGGTTTGATCAGGTGGACCGCTTCAACAATCAGTCAGACATCCCCATCTTCCTGATTTCGCTCAAAGCGGGCGGAACCGGGTTGAACCTGACCAGCGCGGACTACGTTATACACTACGACCCCTGGTGGAACCCCGCTGTCGAAAACCAGGCCACAGACAGAACGCACCGCATAGGCCAGACGCGCCAGGTGTTTTCATACAAGCTCATTTGCCAGAACACGGTGGAAGAAAAAATTCTGGGCCTGCAGGATGCGAAAAAGGGCGTTGCGGAATCAATTATCCCCGGTGCGGAAGCCTGGAAATCCCTTTCGCGCGAAGATCTGGAAATGCTCTTTGACGTGTAAGCGGAGCGAAGTGTATCAAGACATGCATGAGCTTCGCACGGGGTGAGTCTGACGCGGCCAGGGGGCAAAAAGACCATTAATCAGTGCTTCCTTAAGGAAGCACTGAAAAAAACATAGACTTACGCCCCGGTGGAATGGGCTGTTCCTCCGGGGCAAGCTTGTTTAGGCGGTAAAAACCGCATACCCAGAACAGCAAGAACGGCGGCGACGGCGGCAAGTACGTTTACAAGACGCCTTCCCGCAGGCAAGCACCGCCTTTCAGAGAACTCGCCGTACTGGTTTTATGCGGTATTGTCTGAGGCTGGCAATGTGTTTTGTTGTTACATGGCAGCGTTGCCCCGGCTCTGTATTTCCGGCTGCCCGCTTGTGGCTTTTTTGCATTTTCCCCGAGGCTTGGATGCGACGGCATTTGAATATTCTTTTTTGGGTTGTTGTATGCCTTTGCTGTGTATCCGCCTTCCCGGCTGTCGCCGGGCGTCTGTTCCCGCTGGCAGTGTTTGACGGCGGCTGGAGCCAGGGGCTGGAATCGCGGGTGTTTACCGACATGGGGGGCGGGCAGTACCTGACCGAATGTCGGGCTACGCTGCGCGGGGACAGGCTGTTTGTTGAACTGCCCAATACTGATAAGGAACATTTTTTCAGTATTTCCTTTGCCATTACCGGATCGGGCTTTGAACCGGCTGTCGTGTTGCCTGGCGGTGAGGCGGGCTTTACTGCCGGGACGATAAAAAGCTGCGAACTTGTACTTTCCAAGGCACACTACGCTATGGGCGAGATGCTCAAGGGGCACCTTTCCTTTTCTTTTCTCGCAAGCAGGGAGAATGGTTTTTCCACTGACGGGGTAGAGGAAGATGAGCCTGTCCGGCCTGCGGCCTTTATGGCTCACGGGCCTTTCGCCGCTGTGGTGCGCCCGCCCGGCTTTGACCGGACGGCAGACGCCAATGTGGCCGGATATTCTTATGATACAGCCCTGTATGAGCTGGGGGAACCTGCGGACGAAGGGGAACTTTTGCTTGACGCGCAAGGGGCTTATTCACGGACGGACCTGTGTCTGGTAGGCACACAAGCGCTGGAAGGTCTGCCGGCAGCCGCCAGGCCGGGACTTGCTTTCGTTCGCGAGGAGTTTTTGGCCCGGGGGCGTGTTGCAAACGGTCAGGCCGTGCGTGAGTTGACCTGGGTGAGCTATTTGCCTTCCGGCGAACTGGAATGCCTGACGGTCTGGTTTTCTGTGGCGAAGGGGCGCGGGGCAAAGGGATTGGGCTTTAAGCGCTGGTAATCGTCCAAGTCATGGAGTGGTTGCCGGCGTGCACAGTTCTCAGCAGAATATTTACAGCGCTTAGGCGAAATATGCGTTCAACCTGTCCTTTGACAGGGACAGGTAAGTGTAAAAGAGCAGTTGCAGAGCCATTGCACCCACAATGCAGAGAAACAGGGCCAGGGGGGCAGAGGCGAACCAGGCGGAAATGGTTTCGGCGGATTGCGAGGCCAGGTGGGTCCATGTCCAGCGGTTTTCTTGCATGAAGGGCTGCAAAACGCTTTTATCGCGCTGCCACAACCAGAAAAGCGCGGCAGAAAGGGGCGGGCAATACAGGCAGGTAAGCTCGCGTGCAAAAGCCACGCTGAAGCGCATACGCCAGCGCGAAACTATAAGCGCCAGAAGCGACAGCGCACCAAGCACCAGGGCAGAGGCCGCGAGCAAACGCTCCAGGACTTCCGGGCGAAGGGCCAGTGAATAGTCACTGTAAAAGGCCAGTACCCCGCCGCTGATCAGGCTTACCCCTATCGCCAGCAGTGCCGAGTAGCGCTGCATGAGCTCAATAAGCACAATGGCCGGTATGGCGAACATAAGTACCAGAAGACAGGCCATCATGCTTTCAGTGAACAGGGCCTGATTTTGCGTATACAGAAAATAACTGAAAATCGCCGCACCAAAAGTGGCAAAAAGAGCCTGGGCCTGCCACACCCGAAAAAGTACGGGTAAGGGCCGGCGTGAAGGCGGCGTTTTTCTTTTGAAACGGTCGAGGAAGCGCGCCAGAGGACTGGCCGGTGCTGTTCGGGCAGGGAGGCCAGCCGGTGCCGCCTGTAGCCTTTGACGGGCCGGGGCGACTCCTGCGTCGGGTTGCGAGGGAGAATGTTCCGGCGCAGCCTGGGGCTGGCTGGAATCTGTTTCCTGCGCCTCTTCTTCCGGACGGCAGGGGGGACAGTCGCCCGGACGCAGGCCAAAGGGAAGAGATTGGGCCTGCCTGCTTTCAGGCGAGTCCTTTTGCAGCGGTTCAAGGGTGCTCCAGTCAGGGTAGGAACAACGTTCCGGGCTGCGCGTATCGGTCATGGGAAGGGATTCTCCGGTTGAGGGCAGGTTAACTTTGCGATTTGCCGCAGTCAGTATGCAACATAACTGCCCGCCCCGCAAATCAAAGATTTGCCGTTCATAAAAAGGGAGGCAACGCGGCGCGCTGCCTCCCTCAAGAGAACCTTGGAACTACAAGGCTTTAGCCAAGTACGGAATCCACAGGCACGTAATCTTTTTGCAGGCCGAAAGCTTCCGCAACGGCTTCGTAGGTGATTTTGCCTTTGTACACGTTCAGGCCGAGCTTGAGCGCGGCGTTTTCCTTGCAGGCCTTTTCAGCGCCCTTGTTGGCCAGCATGAGGCCGTAACGGATGGTGGCGTTGTTCAGGGCGAAGGTGGAGGTGCGGGCATATGCGCCGGGCATGTTGGCCACGCAGTAGTGCACTACGCCGTCCACTTCAAAGATGGGATCGGAGTGGGTGGTGGCGTGGGAGGTTTCAATGCAGCCGCCCTGGTCAATGGCCACGTCCACGATAACGGCGCCTGGCTTCATCATCTTGAGGTGGGAGCGTTTGACCATTTTCGGAGCAACCGCGCCGGGAATGAGGACCGCGCCGACAACGATATCCGCTGTTTTCAGGCAGCTTTCCAGGTTCACGGGGTCGCTGTACAGGGGCTGTACGTTGTCCGCCATGACTTCGCCGAGGTATTCCAGGCGGGCCAGGTTGATGTCCAGAATGGTCACGCGGCAGCCAAGACCGGCGGCAACGCGGGCAGCGTTGGTGCCCACAACACCGCCGCCGATAACCAGCACTTCCGCCGGAGCGACGCCGGTTACGCCCATGGGCAGAAGACCACGACCGCCCTGGGTTTTTGCCAGGTAGAAAGCGCCCATCAAGGAAGCCATGCGACCGGCCACTTCGCTCATCGGTTTGAGCAGGGGCAGTGCGCGGCCTTCTTCAACGGTTTCATAGGCCAGGCCGACAATTTTTTGCTTGAGGCAGGCCTTGGTCAGTTTTTCGTCGGCGGCAAAGTGGAAATAGGTGTATACGAGCTGGTTTTCACGCATGCGCGGATATTCTTCTTCCAGAGGCTCTTTAACCTTGACGATCATGTCGGCTGTTTTCCACACGTCATCGGCGGTGGGCAGAATTTTTGCACCGGCCGCGACGTACTCTTCGTCCGGCAGGGCGCTGCCGAGGCCCGCGCCTTTTTCGATAAACACTTCATGCCCGGCGGCAACATAGGCACCAACGGCATTCGGGGTAAGGCCAACGCGGTTCTCGTTGTTTTTTATTTCTTTGGGGCAACCGATTTTCATGACGTATCTCCCTTGCGCGGCATCCGTGCCGCCGATGATAAATGATAAAAAACCCGCACTGAGTAGTACGAGTCAAACGAACGTTCAGCCTATCACAAGATGAATGCACAAGGCAACAAATCCCCACCGGGATTTTGCTGAATTTTTCCGGGCGCGGTACCGGTTTTTCAGCGCTTCCACAACTTTCGCCGTATTTTGCCGCAAAATTCCAAAATCGGTGCGCAAAGCGCCGGGGCAAAGAAGTGCGTCAGACCAAGGTAGGCGGCGGCAAAAATGATACCGCTGAAAGCGATTTTACAAAAGGCGCTCCACAGGGATTCCGGGTTGAGCGCAAGATCAAGGCCCAGGCACGACCCGTAAGCCAGGGCGCAGGCCGGAAGGCAAAAGGCAAAGCAGCGCAAGGCCGTGGATACTGTGCCCGCCAGGGCCAGCGGGCCGTGCTTGCGTTGCCACACAACGCAGAGCAGCAAGGTGTAGGCGGCAACCCCGGCGGTTCCCGCAAGGGCCACTCCGGGCGCGCCCAAAAGCTTGGCCCCGAGCCAGTAAAGGGGCAGGGCGACAAGGGTTGCGGCTGTGCCAGCCAGCGCCGGTGTCAGGGTGTCCTGATAGGCGTAAAAGGCCCTGCCGAGTATTTGCTGCACAGCCCAAAAGGCCACGCCGGAGAGCATTATGGCAAGTAATATGCCGGAATTGCTGGCGTCTTGTGAAGAAAAACTGCCCTGTTGGAAAATCAGACGCATTGTCGGCTCTGCAGCGACCAGCATCCACAGAGAAAGGGGCAGGGCGATAAGCAAGGTGTTGCCAAGCGCACCGTTCAGGCTTTGGCCGAATTCTTCATGGGCGCGTTTTGCCGCCAGCGCCGCCAGAAAGGGGTAGGCGGCAAGCCCTGCGGCTTGGGCCACAACCCCCACAGGCACAAGCATGATACGCCGTGCGTAGTTGAGCAGACTTACTCCGCCTTCCCCGGTGAGCGAGCCGAAAATGCGCACAAACTGTTCATCAAGGGCTACAATGGACTGCCCGAGCATGAGCGGGAGGGCAAGAAACAAAACCGTGCGCATGTCCGGGTGTTTGAGCCGGGGCGAAAAGCGCAGCCCGCCCTGTTTCGCCGCCAAAAGCGGCAGGCAGAGACTGCCAAGCGCCGCGCCCGCCAGCACACCCCAGCAAAATCCCTCCATGCCGCGACCGGGGAAGGCATACAAAAACAGCATGCCGCCAAGGATGATGCAGCCGTTATACACCAGCGGCGTAAGGGCGGGAACGGCAAACTGGCGGCGGTGGTATAAAAGGGCGGTAAAGCAGGCACCGGGTAAAAAGCAGACCTGCGCAGGCAGAATGATACGCAGAAAAAAGGACAAGCGTTGCTGCGCTTCTGCCGGAAAATCTGGCGCAAGCAGGGGGGCAAGCCAGGGCGTGCACAGCCAGGCAATAAAGGTCAGCGAGGCAATGGCCAGGGCGGCCCAGCATACGGCAGACGAAAAAAACTGCCAGCCGTTTTCCTCATCCTTGGCAAAGTTTTGGGCGAGAAGGGGGATAAGGGTAATGGAAAAATAGCCCCCGGCAAGCAGATAGTTCAGGAAGTCCGGCACGACAAAGGCCATGAAATATACGTCAGCCTCCAGCGAGGCCCCGAAGTAGAACGAAATGACCTTGTCGCGCACAAGGCCGAGAATGCGGGAAAGAAAAACGCTGATGCCGAGTGCGATGGCGGCAATGGCCATGCCCTGGGTGCCGGTGAAAAAACGTTTACATGCCGAGAGCATGGGGCTTCCTTATACTATTCTGCCGAACAGGGTAACAACGCGCCTGCGCGCCGGGAGCATTCATGTATACCATGGACGCGCAGACTGCAACGGCTGACCATTACTATTCGAACGCCGGTCGCCCCGCTGCTGCTTGACAGGGAAGCCTTTGGACTCTAGAAGGTAACTGCGCAACGAATTTTCCGGGTGTTTTGCGCGGCAGTACGCCGTGCGCGTATTTTCCGCCACGCGTTTTTTTTGATAGTAACGGTTACGGTACAGCACTATGGGCACTCCTTCTTTTATTCCCCACAAATCCAAAGTCGGCGAAAGCTGTTGTGTCAGCCTGGTGGGCATGGCCGGGGCGGGCAAGAGCACCATCGGGCGCGAACTCGCCGCGCTTTTGGACTGGGCACACATTGATACGGACAACTCCATCGAGGCCCTTTACGGAACCCGGCTGCAAAACCTGACCGATATTGTGGAAAAACAGGATTTTCTGGACCTGGAAGGGGAAGTTATCAGCCGCCTCAAGCTGTGCCGCTGTGTTATTTCTACCGGCGGTAGTGTGGCCTACCGGAAAAAAGGCGTGGACCATCTTAAAACGCTTGGCCCTATTGTGCATATTGCCGTTCCGCTGGATATCGTGCTTGAACGTATTGCCCGAAAACCCGATCGCGGTCTGGCCATTGCTCCGGGGCAGACCCTGGAAGATCTGTATAACGAACGCATGCCCCTGTACGAGGCGATAGCCGATTTTACCATTCCCGGCGGTCGGGCCCCGGCTGCTTCCTATGCTGCGCAAATAGCCGCCTGGCTGCAAGAGGAAGCATGAACGAAGGGCTGAAACGGGCGCTTGGCAGCGCGGCTGCCGCCGGTCAGATGAACCGGGTGGCACAGCCGGGCCAGCCGGAACGGACCGGGTCGGTGAAACGCCGGTCAGGCAAGAAGGCGTCTGGCAAAAATCAAGGCGGCAAAGCGCCGGGGCTTTTTGTCCGCATGGCCGATCTGTATGCGCGTATGGAAAAAGCCTATGACGCTTCCGCCAAAGCCGCGGGGCTTACTTGCGAAGGCTGTCCCACCAACTGCTGCACCAGCTATTTCAGGCACCACACCTATATTGAATGGGCTTACCTGTGGCGCGGGCTTTCCGCGCTGCCGGACAAGGAATGCAAGAGGCTTGTCGCCAGGGCGGAGCAGTACCTGCAAGAAGCAGGGCAGACCCTTGCCCTTGGGGGCGTTCCCACAGCAATGTGCCCGCTGAACGAGCGGGGATTGTGCGTTTTGTACCCCTACCGGCTGATGATTTGCCGTATGCACGGCACACGCAATGTGTTTTCCCTGCCGGACGGTACGCAGCAGACTTTTTCCGGCTGTGCCCGGTTTACTGCCATGCACGGTCAGGCGTCCGGCTTTGACGGGTCTTCCGCTTCTTTCCGCGCCGATGCCTGCGGTTCCGGCTCTCCTGCGTCCGGCCCGGTCGCTCTGGACCGAACGCCTTTTTACAGCGAGCTTGCGGCGCTTGAGCGGGAGTTTCGCCTCCGATGTGCCCGGCAATTGCCGAGGGTGGATATGACCCTGGCCGAAATGATGGTTGCAGGCCCTCCGCGCTTTCAGTAAGTCCATAACCCGTCAAAAGCGCTACAGCGTTTCCGCATTACAGAACCAAGAGGTATACCATGCACGCGAGCGAACTGCTCCTTTCTCTTTTGCGTAAAACAGTCTCCGACCTCGGGGTGGAGTTTCCTGCCAAAACGGTGGTGGAGCCGCCGCGTGAGAAAAAGTTTGGCGATCTGGCCACCAACCTGGCTCTTGTTCTGGCAAAACCCCTGGGGCAAAACCCCCGGCAGCTTGCCGCCACCCTTGCCGACGCGCTGCTGGCTGAAAAAGAGCATATTGCCGCCGTGGAAGTGGCTGGACCCGGCTTTCTTAATGTTACCTTCGCTCCGGCGTTCTGGCAGTCTTATATAGGCCGGGTGGAGCTTGAAGGAGAACGGTTCGGCGCATCGGAAGCGGGGGCGGGAATACGTTCGCAGGTGGAATTTGTATCGAGCAACCCCACCGGGCCGCTGCATATCGGGCATGGTCGGGGCGCGGCTGTGGGTGACAGCCTGGTGCGCATCATGCGTTTTGCCGGGTATGAGGTTGCAAGCGAATACTACCTTAATGATGCCGGAAAACAGATGCGCATTCTCGGCCTTTCTATCCGTTTGCGCGCTCTGGAACTGGCGGGGAAAAGCGAAATGCCCTTCCCCGACGATTGTTATCAGGGGGCGTATATCGCGGACATTGCAAAAGATTTGCTCGAAAAAGAGCCGGGCCTCCTTGATTTGTCTGAAGAAGAGTGCCTTGACAGGTGCTACGCGTATGGCCTTGAAGTCATTGTTGCCGGCATCAAGCGGGACTTGCTTGATTTCGGTGTGCATCACGATGTGTGGTTTTCCGAGCGCAGTCTGGTGGACTCGGGCGCTGTGGACCGGGCTTTTGCTCTGCTGCAATCTTCCGGTTACAGCTTTGAAAAGGACGGGGCGCTCTGGTTCAGGACAAGCGATCTTGGTGACGACAAGGATCGGGTGTTGAAAAAGTCTGACGGCACCCTGACCTATTTTGCTTCGGATATAGCCTACCACGCGGATAAATACGTCCGCGGTTTTGATACGCTGACCGACGTGTGGGGCGCGGACCACCACGGTTATATTCCGCGCATGAAAGCCGCAATCGTGGCCCTTGGGCAAAAGCCGGAAAGCTTTGACGTGGTACTGGTACAGCTTGTAAACCTGCTGCAGGACGGCGAGCAGATAGCTATGTCCACGAGGGCGGGCGCTTTTGAAACCCTGGCCGACGTGATCAAGGAAGTGGGGGCAGACGCCGCCCGCTTCATGTTCCTGTCACGCAAAAGCGACAGCAAGCTGGATTTTGATTTGTCCCTTGTGCGCCAGCGCAGCATGGATAACCCGGTCTATTATGTGCAATACGCTCATGCCAGGGTACAGGCCGTGTGGCGCAGGGCGGCAGAGCGCGGCATTGATGTGAGCCTTGAAGGCGACCTTGCCCTGCTGACCGCCCCGGAAGAGCTGGACATGCTGCGCATGTTGGACAGATTTTCCCAAGTGGTTACCGACGCTGCCAAAAACCGTGCGCCCCACTATATCAGCTATTACCTGATGGAACTTGCCGGGCTGCTGCACCGGTATTATGCCGCGTACCAGATTCTTGGGGCTGAAAACCCGGAAGCTGTGGCTGCCAGGCTGCGTCTGCTTCGCGCAGTAGGACAAACCGTGAAGAACGGCTTGTTCCTGTTGGGCGTTTCCGCGCCGGACAGCATGTAATTTTCCTGTCCGGACATTTTTTTCTATATATAGTATAGTTTTTCTTTAGAATTCCGATTAGCTTGGGGACCGCTTCACGCAGTATTTTTTTTCAGTACATGATGTTCAGGTACAGGGTATCGTGCAAGCGGGAAAGGAGAAAGCATGTCCCCCGAAGAAGCAAAGGCGTTGTCCATTAACCGTTCAAGGAGCGGGCTGACGGTTACGTTCAGCCCCATAGCCATTGCCGGAAGTCTTGCGGTTTTGTGCGCCGGCTTTATTCTCGTTTTTGCGCTGGGTGTGATGCTTGGCAGGGGACACAGCCTTGAAAGCAAAATCCCCGAGCTGGAAGCCCTGATGCCGGGAAGCAGCCACAGCGTTACCCCTGTGGTGATTGAAGGCGGGGGCGACGGGGCTGGTCATGTGGTCACTGTTTTTGAGGGCAGCGCCAGTGGCGAGCCTGTCCGGGCAGAGGTTATCGGTCCGGCAGAGCTGGAATACCGTGAAAATTTGAAAAAAACCACGCCGTCGCGTCGCGATACCCAGGAAAAAGAAACCAAAAACGCGAAGCCGCTTGCCAAAAAAACGGAAAAAAGCGCACCCGCAGCGGAAAGCAAGAGTGCTGCAGAGGCGAAAAAAGCTTCGCCCAAAACGGCCCAGACCGCTTCTGCTTCGGAAACGCAAAGCTCCGGCACGGACACGAAGAAGTACCAGTTTGTGTACCAGGTGGCTTCATCGCGCGATCAGGCCGCCAGTGAAAGCTTTGCCTCCCGCCTCAAGGGCGCGGGCCTGGACGTGCGCACAGAGAAGAACGACTCCGGCGAGCAAACCTGGTATCGGACCATTGTGAATTTTGCCGGAACCACAGCCGAAGCGGAAGCCTTTCGTGAGAGAATGAAAACTCTCGGCATTCAGAACGCGCTTTTGAAGTCGAAGAAATAGTATTCGCACTCTGTACCTGGAGCAGATTATCTTTGCGATTTGCCGCTTAACGGCGGGCAAACCCGCCTGCGGCAAACTCAAGGCAAGAATTTGCGGACAAAGCCTTGCCGAGCATGTATACATTTTCAATGTATATGCCCTTGGTCCGCTTGGCAGGAAAGAAAAGGCCAGGGCGCTTTGGCCTCAACAGTGATTTCATGCTCATTTTCAAGGTTCAGGCGCACGCGTGCGTGGTGCAGATAGAGCGGGTGCGGCGCGTCACAAAGCCCTTGCGCGTACAGCGTTTCTCCCAGCAGGGGAAAGCCCGCATGGGCCAGGTGGGCGCGTATCTGGTGGCGCGCGCCCCGGTGAATGCTTACTTCGACCAGCGTCACGGCTTCCGGCAGGCTGCATACGCCGGGAAACACGGCGGCAAGGGCTTCCTTTTCTTCCGGCAAAAGCAGGCGCAGGGGCGTGGCCTGTGTATGGCGGGTGCCGTCCGGTTCATCTTCCTCAAGCACTGTGGTGGTCGTGCGGTTTCGCATGTTGAGCCGCCGGGTCATTGCAAGCGGGGCTGCGAGTTCCCCGCGCACAAGAGCCATGTAGTTTTTTGTAACGCGCCCCGCCAGTTCGGCCTGTCTGAAAAGCAGGCCGCTTTTTTTTGAGCGGGCGGCAAGGACAATGCCGCTGGTCTGGGCATCGAGCCGGGTGAGCAGGATGGGCGGGTCGGGCTGTTCGCAGGTCGGGAGCGGGGACTGGAGAAGGTCGCAAAGCGGCAAGGGGGACGACGGGGGCCATGGCAGGGGCGGCGGTTGCAGGGCGACAGGTGACGGCGACGGCGGCAATACTCGCGACAAAGGGGCCAGCATGGCCTCCAGAGAGGGCAGGGGAGACCCGGAAATATGCGCGGTGTGCAAGCCCGAGGGCTTGAAAAAGGCGATCAGCTGCGCATCCGTATAGAGTATTGCAGGCCCGGTTTCGGTGGGGCTGTGTGCCTGCGCGATGTCTGCCGTATTTGCGTGGGTGCCTTTTGCGCAGCGGGGCAAAAAACCGACCTGCCCGCTTTGCGCGGGGGCAGGTTGGTCGTGTTTCCCGGGCAAGGCGTCAATGCGGACCGTATCGCCTGGAAAGACCGTATATCCGGGGCTTCGCGGGGTGCCGTTTACTGTAATCAGGCAGGACTGCCACAACCTCCGCCTTGCCCGCAGCCCGAGCTTTGGCAGCATGAGGGCAAGCGCCGCGTCCAGTCGCATGTGCAGCGTGGACTCCCCATGGGAGGGAATACGAAAGGACGCGGGTGGCAAAAAATTCATGGCAGGTCGAATTTACCGGTGCCCGATCAGCTTTTTGTGGTACCGACGGAAATGTCGTACTGCCCTTTGACCTGGACTCGCGGCGCATCATCACTGGCATTGTCCTTCGCGGCGCAGGCGCAAAGGCCGAGAGCGCAGACAGCAACCGCGGCAAGCAGGACAAGGGTGCGTGTGGTTTTCATCATGAAGCTCCTTGAGTCGGGATCACAGGTTCATGCATTGCCGTCGGGGTGTACCTGTGGTGAACATTCTCCCATGCAGTGCCTGCGCTTGTGTATACATCTTAACACAGAGAAATGCAACAAGACAGACCCGGCAGCTCCATGAGAACTGCCGGGTCTGAGTAAACCCATAATCGCGAGAACGCGGCTTAACGCTTGGAGTATTGATACCGGGCGCGGGCAGCGCGCAGGCCGTACTTTTTGCGTTCTTTCTTGCGGGCGTCGCGGGTAAGGAAGCCGGCTTTCTTCAAAATGCCGCGCAGGGCGGGATCAACTTCAAGCAGAGCGCGGGAAATGCCGTGCCGAACAGCTTCGGCCTGACCGCTGACACCACCGCCCTGAACATTGACTTTTACGTCAATTTTTTCGAGCTGCTTGGAAAGGACCAGCGGCTGACGGATAATCATTTGCAGCGTTTTGCGCGGAAAATAATTATCAAAAGGACGGCCGTTAATGGTGATTTGGCCGCTGCCCGAATACAGGCGTGTACGTGCGGTCGCGTTTTTGCGGCGGCCGGTGCCGTATTTGAAATCTTGGGACATCTGTCTTCTCCAGCCTGATTATTGGAAGGAAAGGGGTTTCGGCGTTTGTGCGCTGTGCGGGTGCTCCGCGCCGGGGTAAATTCTCAGTTTTTTCAGCAGGGCGCGGCCAAGTCTGTTTTTGGGCAGCATGCCTTTAACAGCATGCATAAGGGCCAGATGCGGCTTGGTCGCCATAAGCTTTTCAAAATTGGTTTCTTTCAGGCCGCCTACGTACCCGCTGTGGCGATAGTACATTTTTTGTGCGGCCTTGTTGCCGGTAACGCGAATTTTCTCGCAGTTCACCACGATAATGAAGTCGCCATTGTCCATGTGCGGCGCGAATTCGGGCTTGTGTTTGCCGCGAAGACGGTGGGCTATCTGGGTGGCAAGGCGGCCAAGCACCTGATTGTCGGCATCTACCAAAAACCATTCACGGTTGATGTCTTTGGGCGTAGGCGAAAAAGTTTTCATATCTGAAGGCTCCTTGAAGCGCAGGGATCGCAGGCGTGAGCACTGCGTGAAAGACGGCACTTATACGGGCTTGTTTCAGTGAAGTCAAGGCCGCAAAAGGGTTTTTTTCGTACAAAGTAGCGCCGAGTGTGAATACCCTTGTTTCAATGCTTGCGCAAGCGATAATTGCGCGCTTTTTACCATGGGGGAGGATGGATGTTAGAAAAAGTCTAGAAAAAGTCTTGACTTAATCTGATAGTGCGGTGCATAGTAATTCCGTGTCCGCTGTGGAAGGTGTTTTACAGTCGGTATCCATGTTTTCGGCTTATGCGTTGCGACGGTGATTTTGCCATTGGCGCACAGGAACAGGTGTTTTTATGAAAACCATCAAAATTCTTTGTCTCGGGTTTGCTTTGTTGCTTGGAACCGTTTCGCAATGCTTTGGCGCACAAACTTCGGTGAATGTGAACGTCAGCAAAGGCGAAAGCAGTACCATGGTTTATGGGCTGGACGTAAAACAAACCTACGACCCCTGGGTCAGCAATGCCAATTTTGAGCTATCGCCCTTTGCCCAGCTGGGCGGGCATGCCTGGGTTCCCAAGCACGGCAGCGACGATACGGTGTGGGGCGGCGATTTTACTCCCGGTCTGCGTTTTGCCCTGCACACCTCTGCCATGCTGCAACCCTTTTTTGAAGGCGCAGTGGGCGCAACCATCAATAATGAAAAAGAAGTGGGCCCGCGAGAACTGGGCAGCCACGTTCTGTTCAAATACCGGGGCAGTGTAGGCGTAAGCTTTGGCGAAAGCTACCAGCACACCATACGGGGCGACTACACAAACCACTCAACCCTCGGCATGACCAAAAAGAACGATGGCTTCGGCACTTACGGCGTGAACTACGGCTATTCCTTTTAGGAAATTCCGGGTGTTCCGGCTCGCAGTCGGCAAATCCGGAATCTGAATTTCCCTCTCCACCACCTCCAACCAGAAAGCGGCGCACAACATGCGCCGCTTTTTGCTGGTTGGGCTAATGCTACCCGAACATACGTTTCTTCGACTTTCCTACCAGTTGATGCCCAGGAGTTCAAAGTGCGCCTGCGGATGCACACAGGCCGGACAGAGGTCGGGGGCGCTGACGCCTTCATGGACATAGCCACAGTTCCTGCAACGCCACTTCACACTTTCCGGGCGTGAAAACACGCGCCCTTCCTTGATGTTGCGGGCAAAATCGAGGTAGCGTTTTTCGTGAAACTCTTCCGCCACTGCAATGGCCCGCATGGTGGCGGCTACTTCGGAAAAACCTTCCTTCTCCGCAATCTGGGCGAACTGCGGGTACATTTCGGTGTATTCGTGGTGTTCGCCCGCAGCGGCCTGGATGAGGTTGGCCCTGGTATCAGCCAGGGTTCCGGCCGGGAAGGCGGCACAAATTTCAAACTCCCCGCCTTCAAGGAACTTGTACAGTCGTTTGGCGTGTTCCTTTTCCTGGTCGGCGGTTTCGGTAAAGATGGAGGATATTTGCACAAAGCCTTCATTTTTCGCAATGCTGGCAAAATAGGTGTAGCGGTTGCGGGCTTGGGATTCGCCGGAAAAAGCAATGAGAATATTCTTTTCGGTTTGTGAACCCTTCAGTGATTTCATTGGATAACTCCTTTTGTATTATGTGAAGTATGGGGCAGGCAGCGTTTGCCTGTGCACCACATACATAAGTATCTACAGTATACCACATACAGAGAATGAGTCCAGCCCTTTTTCTTTTTTTGAAGAAAAGAAGAGAAGAGGTGGGAAACTGTCAACGGATTTCGGTGGTTACAAGAGTACGTCTGGCGGGAGTTACAGCCGCTTTTGCGCCATGGAGTGCAATAGCCCGCTTTGTTTTTCCAGGCAGGAGGCGAGTTCAAAGTGTTGCAAAACGGTTTGACGCGCGTTTTCGCGAACTTTTGCAAAATCTTCCGGGGAGGTGAGGGCGTGGTCCAAAAAGCCTACAAGCGCATCCTGATCGAAAAAGTCGGCCAGCAAGCCGTTTTCTCCATGGGTAATCACTTCTTCCACCGGGGATGTTTTTGAGCCGATAACCAGTGCTTCGCAGGCCATGGCTTCGAGTATCGACCAGGAGAGCACAAAGGGATAGGTCAGGTACACATGGGCGGAAGAAATGCGGAAAATGTCGCGTAGCGCCGTATAGCTGACAGTTCCCAGGAAGTGCACCCGGGCAAGGTCAAGCTTGTCACGCTGTTCTTCCAGATACCTCGCCTTGTAACTTTCGCCTGCGGGCAGGCCCCTGCTGTAGCTGTTGCCGTTGCTACCCACAATAAGCACATGCGCGTCCGGGTGCAGGGCCAGAATGCGGGGCAGGGCGCGCATGAAGACGTGAAAACCGCGATACGGCTCCAGATTGCGGGCTACAAAGGTGATAACCTTGTGCTGCCTTGTCAGCATAAGGGGAGGGGCGGCGGGAGCCATTTCGGTTTTTTCGCCCGGTTTATTCCATCTTTCGGCCAGCAGACTTTCACCGGGCGTGGCTAGCGGGTATACGGCAACAACGGTTTCAGCTTCTTTCGGGGCGAGTGGCGACATATGGCAGGTATCAACGCCGTCATGCAGTATGGTCATGTTTTGCTGAAAACATTCGGGGTAGCGCCCGGCCTGCCAGAGAGTCGGGCTGATGTAGCGATTGGCCGATGGGAGCGAAAGCAGTTGCGGCGCATTGCGAATGCGGATGCTTATGGCGTCGTCGATGGATTGCGGAAATTCCGGGTCAAAGGCCAGGTCCGCCTCATTGGCCCGGAAAAAAAACTCGCAAAACATGAGAATGGGCACATCGGGGAACACGTCGCGCACAAAGAGCGCCTCGCCCCAGCCGGGATGCACGCTGATGACATCCGGCGCAAGCCCCTTGCTTTTCATGTTGAACAGCGCCCTGGCAACGGCCTGGCCGCGCCGGACGGCCGCTTCCGTGCTGCGCAAATACGGGTGTATATGTTCGCCGGAACCCGAGGGTTTGGGGTAGCCGATGGTGGTAATGCCGGGAAGGGTGCCCCGGTTTGCAATATTCTCTTTTTCTCCCAGCCCGAAAATACTGTGCCCGCCCTTGTCGCGCAGGTACTGGGCCAGCCGGAGGTATTGGCCGGGGAAATTCTGATGGATAAAGAGAAAACGCATGCTGCTTGCTCGTAAGGGGGTACAGGTTAATGGACTGTGCCCGATGTGATAGCCGATGCACGGCCCGCTATGGTACTTGATGCCTTACCGGACGAGTCACCCGAAGCGTCACTCGAAGCGTCACCCGAAGCAGCAAAAGCCGTATCGGGAGCACTGCCCCGCGCCTGACTGTTGAATTTTGCGATATCGCCACGCATCGTTTCTTCCATGCGCTGCGACTCCATGAACATGGAATAGAGCAAAAGCAGCGTTGCGTTACTGTCTTGCGTATTGGCGCACAAGTCTTCCAGTTCGTTTTCAGGCACGGTTTCAAGTAGCCTGTCCGCAAACATGCCCACCCAGCGGGTAGAGAGTTCCAGGGGGATTTCCGGCGTATCGGCCACAAGTCTGCTTATGCTGTCAGCATCAAGGTCGGGCAGGGTGACGGCAAAAACATCCCGAAGGGCTTCACTGCGGCGCGGGCCTTGCCCGGCCAGACGGGAAATCACTCTTGCGGTGATGAAAACGCGCATTTCTTCTTTGCTTTTGGGCATGGCTCCCTCTTTTTTGCGGGATAAAATCATGCGGCGTCGCATGACAGGGGACAGTGAAAGCTGAACAAGCCAGTCCTACGTGAGAGGAGTTTTGTTTGTCAACGAGGCCGGAGCCTGAATCGGCTGCGGCCCTTCCCCTCAGTCGTTTGCGCTGAATTGACGCGAAGTGTCAACTGGGGTAAATTTCATATTTCCGCGTCTGTCAGACGGCCTTTTCAGAATTTTTATGAGGTCCCGGAAGCGGTATTTTTATTTTTACACCATGTTCTATCTGGAGCTTTTATGACTATTCGTTCCCTCCGGCTCAGCCTGTGCCTTATGGCGGGTTTGTCCCTTTTTACCCTGTTCGTTTCTGATGCCTGTCAGGCCGCTTCTGCCGCAAGCTCTGACGCCAAGGAAACCACTTCCGCTCTGGACGCGGCGGTCAATGAAGACGCCGGCAGCAAGGTGGCCTCTACCGTAGACGGCCAGGAACGAGTAACCGTAAGCCCGGATCAGGCCTTTGTGCTTATCGCCGGTGAAGCGGAAAAAGGCAACGTGGACGCCATGCTCAACCTGGGCAGCTTTTATGAAAGGGGTTTCGGCATTGCCCGCAACTTCGGCAAGGCCAAGGAATGGTATCAGAAAGCGGCAGACACCGGGAGCGGCGTCGGTTTGTACAATGTAGGCGTGTGCTACGAAATCGGCATGGGCACGGAAGTGAATGTTGCCAAGGCCCTCAGCTTTTACGAAAAAGCCGACGCGGCCTCTTTTTCTCCTGCCCCGCTCAAGATGTACACGTTGTATCTGAATGGAAGCGGCGTGCCCAAGGATGAGACAAAGGCCGTAAGCTATTTGCAAAAAGCCGCAAACGCAGGAAACAGCGAAGCCCTGAGCATTTTGGGAGTAGCTCAGCTTTACGGCCAGAACGGAATACAGAAAAACGGCGCGGAAGCGGTGAAATCCATTACCAAAAGCGCCGAAGCCGGAAACATGGAAGCCGTAAAAAACCTGGGCGTCATCTTCAAGGACGGGATAGAAGTAAAACCTTCCCCGGAAACTGCGTTGCAGTGGTTTTTTATTCTGAAAAAAGCGGGCTACCAGGGTGATGATATTGACCCGATCATTCAGGACCTGCAGCAAAAGGTCGGCGTGAACAAGGCCGGGGACAGTGAGAAAGCCGCTGACGCCTGGATTGAAAAAAGACGCGCCGCGAAATAGCGCATACGCTTACCGTGAATAGAATGCGCTCTGCCGTCTTTGTGCGGCGGGGCGCATTATTTCTCTACAGGAAACAGCAGTATGAACAGGTCACCCCTTGCTTCCGGTTCTCCCGAAACTCCCGGTCATGCCGGTGTTTCGGAGCATTCTGATGTTCCGGTGCATTCTGACGTTCCGGGGTATTCTGAAACTCCGGGGCATTCCGAAACTTCCCGCGGTAACGGCTGTTCCCGCCTTTCCGGCTGTTCCCGCCTTTCCGGCGCGGGTGCCGTTGCCGCCCCTTGCGGTTCATCGGGCATCATTCTTCCCGACGAGCCGGACGCCAAAGAAAAACGGGCCGAGCGGGCCATAGTGCTGCTCTATCTTTTTTTCTTTGTGCTCTGGAGCGCAGGGCTTGCGCTCGGGCTGTATGCCGAAGGTCTTTTGTTCCAGGGGCTGCCGCTCTGGTTTTGCCTGGGGGCGGTCGCTTCCTACCCCATAACCTGTCTGGCTTTGTATCTTCTTGTCCGGCGGGTGTATTCATGAGCTCCCTGTCTTTTTCCTCCTTTCATATGGAGCCGGGTATGGTTTTGGCCATTGCCCTGTATATCGCCGTGATGCTCGGTATCGGCTTTTTTTCGGCCAGGGTGTCACAAAGGGCAGGGGCAAACGGCGCTGGCGGCTTCATGCAGGAGTATTTTCTGGCCGGGCGCGGTATGGGCGGCGTGGCCCTTGCCATGTCGGTTGTGACCACCTACACCAGCGCTTCCAGTTTTATCGGCGGGCCGGGGGTGGCCTATACGCTGGGCCTTGGCTGGGTGCTTCTGGCCATGATTCAGGTGCCGACCACCTTTTTGACCCTGGGTATTATGGGACGGCGCCTGGCAGCATACAGCCGCCGCACCGGGGCCGTAACCATCAGCGATTTTCTGCGCGCCCGCTATGGCTCGAAAACGTTGGTCATGGCTACCAGCCTGTTTATGCTGCTGTTTTTCATGGCGGTTATGCTCAGTCAGTTTATCGGTGGGGCGCGTATTTTCGAGGCTGCGACCGGTGTTCCCTATTCCGTGGGACTGATGCTTTTCGGGCTGACGGTTATCGCCTACACAACCATTGGCGGGTTTCGGGCCGTTGTCATAACGGATGTTGTACAGGGCTTTGTCATGCTTTTTGCCGCAGTGGCCCTGCTGGTGGGCATTGTGGATGCGGGCGGGGGGCTTGCAGCCTGCATGGAAAAACTTGCCCGGATAGACCCCGGGCTGATAGCCCCAACCGGGGCGCAGGGGAAAATTCCCGTACCCTTCCTGCTTTCGTTTTGGGTTCTGGTGGGGCTTGGTGTGCTGGGCCTGCCCCAGACCGCGCAAAAATGCATGGCCTTTAAGGACGACAGGGCGCTTTGCCGGGGAATGCTGGTCGGCACCGTGGTTATCGGGTTCCTGCTGTTCTGTACGCACATGAGCGGCGCTTTGGGCAGAGCGGTTTTGCCCGATTTGCCCGCAGGCGATTTGATTATGCCTTCGCTCACCGTGCGGCTTTTGCCGCCCTTTGTGGCGGGCATTTTTCTGGCCGGGGTGCTGGCGGCCATCATGTCCACGGTCAGTTCCATGTTGATTATGGCCTCAGCCACACTGATTCGTGATATCTATGTGTATGGCTCACTGCGAGGCGAAGAAGACTCGGCCAACCCCGCTTTTGTGCGCCGGGCCAGCCTGTGTATTACCGCTGTGTTGGGGCTGGCGGTTTTCGCACTGGCCCTGCGCCCGCCGGATCTGCTGGTCTGGATAAATCTGTTCGCCTTTGGCGGGCTTGAAGCGGTGTTTCTCTGGCCGGTAGTGCTGGGGCTTTTCTGGAAAAAAGCCAATGCGCGGGGAGCGCTGTTTTCCGTCTTTGCAGGGGTATTCTTTTTCATGGGCTTTACCCCCGTTCCCGACAACTTGCTGGCCCTGCTTCCCCAGGTTCTGGCTGATTGGGTGCGGGCGGTGGACAACCCCCTTCGCCTTGTCCCGCTGCACGGGGTGCACCCGATTGTGCCGAGCCTGGTCGTTTCCGGGCTGGCCTTTGTGCTGGGCAATGCGTGCGGTAAATCGCCGGGTGAAAAACGCTCCTCGGCAAACTGTTGAGTCCCAACGCAAACGGTTGATGCCCCGTTCCCGGCGGGGAAAAAGCGGACAAAATGCAAACGCCCGCGATAACCCGGCAAAAAGTGCCGGGTCCGCGAGGGCGCGGTCCATACGTTGCGCTTGAGCGCTCAAGAAACGCCGTTTTTTTCGTTTGGCAAGGCGCAAGCTCATTTCGGAGAGGAGCTGAACACTTCGGCCTCATTCTCTCTATTTCCAAGGAAAGGGGAGCTATAACTCTTCGCAAACAAGCGGGAGCCAAGAAAACGCCGGGTTTTTCCGTCTGGCAAGGCGCGCGTCCAGTAATTCAGGGGGCTGGACTCTTAAGTCCTGCCCCCTGAATTACTGGACGCAGCAACGCAGTCCAGACGGAAAAAACCGGCGTTTTCTAGCGTTTGAGTTCAAGCGCCCGCTGTAACATGGTATCCGAGGTCGTGATGACCTTGCTGTTCATCTGGAAGCCGCGTTGGGTAACGACGAGCAGGCTGAATTCCCTGGCGTAGTCCACGTTGGACTGCTCAATGGCGTTTCCGGTTATGGTGCCGAAGTTTTCCGAGCCGGGTACACCTTCTTGCGCCACCCCGGAATCGGGCGTTGCGGAGTAGTGGTTGTTCCCCTCATGGCGCAGTCCGTCCTGGCTGACAAAGCGGTACGTGCTTACCCTGTACAGGTCCTGTTCCTGGCTGTTGGAGTAACTTGCCCGTACCAGACCGTCCGCTGTAACGTTGAGCGAGCGGATAAAGCCTTCGGCGTAGCCGTCTTGCGCACTGTATACCGAACCTGTTTCCGTGCCGTACTTGGTGGTCGCCTTTTCACCGAGAACGTGCGCCTGGTTTGTATTCAAAATAGCCTGGGGGTTGCCTGCGGCTTCTGCCGCATTGGCCAGCCCCGCGCCGCCGTTTGACGTGCCGGTTAACTGGATGCCTGTTTCAAAAGTAATGGTTTGCGCTTCCCCGCCTGTGGTCTTCACGGTAAACGCGGGCTTGCCGTTTGCCAGAGATGCCGGGGTCCAGCCGGCAAGGTTGGCGTTATTGCCGTCTGCCGGTGGGGAAAACGAGGTAAAACCGGATAGTTCTCCATTTGAGGCAAAGGTCAGCGTTCCGGCAAGGAGCAGGCCTTCTGCCTGGGTTCCCGCACGGACAGAGCCATCCTGTCCGGGGTCCAGGGTGATGATGTATTCCACGGCGCTTACGCCGCTGCTTTGTTCGGACACGCCATCATAATAGATGTTGCCGGAGCGAAGGTTGCCCCCTGAGTCGTAAAAGGAAAAACCTTCCTTGTGGCTGTATAAATTGCTGTTCAGCGGGGGCGAATAGGTCGCGTTCCACTGGGAAGCCATGCTGAAAAAGGGATTGTCCGTAGAATCGGAATTGTTTTTAATTCCACCTAGTTGCATGTAGGACGTAATGGTTCGTGTAGCCTTGGACGGCATGTACCCTTGCCCGCTTTCGTTCAGTTCCAGTGTAATGGGTTCCGGTGTGGCGTTTTCAACCCCGTTTGTTATTTTCCGGCCAAGCACGTTCCACCCGCTTGGGTCAAGCAGGTTGCCCTGGTTGTCAAAACGGAAGTTTCCGGCGCGGGTGTAGTGTGTTTTTCCGTTCTGGGTTACGCCGAAAAAGCCGATTCCGCTGATAGCAAGGTCAGTGGATTCGTTGCTGGTTTCAAAACCGCCCTGCGTGTGCAACACCCTGTGGGCGCCGGGCATAGAGCCTGCTCCCTTTTGGGAAATGTTGGTCATGGTGTTGGACGGAGAGGTCACGTAAGAACTGACCAGATCCGAGTACTGCATGGAAATTTGCTTGAAGCCCACAGTATTCACGTTGGACAGGTTATGCGTGATAACGCTGAGTCCTTCGCTATGACTTTTCAGGCCTGTAGCGCCGATAAATAACGAACTTATCATAAATCACCCTCGTTTGCGGGGAAGTTCCGGCTTTTTCCTGTTCCTGCCGGGTTTTCTGTTCCCTTGCTATTTACGAACGCCATCTGCAGATGTATGCGGCAGTCTTTGCCGCAACATGCATGCGTACACCGCCTTTGCATGAGCTTGAAATATCGGGCGTATAGAATAAAACCCTTGTCTCATAAGCATTTCACGCAGTTTCACGGCAGTATTGACGGCGGGTAATTAATTCCCCGCACTGGGAAGTAAGCAGAAAGTGTGCCAGTATGCGCTGACTTTTGGGCGGGAGAAAAAAGAATCCCGGCCCTGGGCAAAAAGCCGTGGCCGGGATGAAGATTTTGCAGAAAAAACGGGTCAGACGGCGGCGCTATTTTTTCCGCGCATGGTCCCAATCTTTGCCGACTATGACCACATAGCCGGTTTTTGAGGTAAGGGTCAGATCGCCGGAGTGGATTTTTGTGCCTTTGGGGGCCTTGCATATTTTTGTGTTGGCCCTACCTATGCACTGCATGGTCTCGGGGTTGAAGTTGGGAATGACGGAACGCATTTCCTCTGGGGAAAGCTCAAAAAGGTGCAGGGCGGGCGTATCCGGCTGGCTGATTTTCCAGCCTTTGTCGTCCTTGCGCAAGAAGAAGGGCGCGGGCTTGTCCTTTTTGTTCTCGGGCTTGGGCAATATATCATAATCCCCGCTCAGTAAATCATTGCCGCTGTGATAGATTTTTTCCGGCTCTCCCATTTTGTCTATCATTTCCGCTGTCATGTTGGAGCAGCCTGCCGCAAGCGACAGCGTGCACAATATGCCGAGAAGGAGAACAAGGCGTTTTGTCATTTTGAGTGGTCCTTTACCGCAACAGGCGGTGGCTAAAAGTAAGGAAAACAACTGTACGTGAAGATTTTTTATACCTGCGCCGGCTGTATCGCGCAAGATATTTGCGGCATTCGTGGCGCTGGTTGGGGGCTTGGCACGCTGGCGGGGCTTTGGCGAACTGGCGGGAGCCGACCCCGCGAGCGGGCGGGACTTTGGCTGATCGAAAAAAAAGCGGGGCCAGTCTTGCGAATATCCAGGGGATAGTGCTAGAAGTCGAGGGCGGTGAAAAAAGCCGCGTGTTTGTAATATCGGTTTTTCGTGGAGAATATATGATTCAGTTGTTTTTACTGTTTTGTGGCACCCGGCTGGTACGCAAGTATTGGTGGGTGCTTTTCGCATTTGGCTTTTTCTGGCTGTGCGTAGGGCTTTTTGTCATGAACGACGCGGTATTCAGCGCACACAGAATTCCGGTGGACTATTTTGCCATTCCCCTGTGCTTTGACGGCATATGGGCGCTGGGCACGGCCTTTTCAAAGGAGGGCACCACCAGGAAGCTGCGTCTTTCACGGGCTGGCATCATGCTTGGCGTGGCCCTGCTTATTTTGTTTGCTCCGCGTTATCATGGCGTGATCATAGGTATTATTATCGGCACCTTTATTGTTGCCGATGCCTGTTTCCGAATTGCCAGCGCCTATGTGGTGCGCTTCAAGCGGTGGCAGTTTTCTCTGGCTTTTGGCGTGTTCGAGTTTTTGTGCGGCCTGTGGTCGCTGGTGCCCTGGCCCACGTATTACGCTGGTGCTGTGGGGCACGACGTGGGCGTACTGGTCATGCTTGGCGCAATGTCGGTGTGCGGCCTGTCCCTGCGCATTCGCAGTCTGCCTTCGCAGGTATCCATCTGCACCGTATTCAGCAAGGGCTGGCCGGAGAATTATAAGGTGCATGAAGAACGCCGCGCCCACCCGCGTGAAAACGGGGAAGAGGTCATCGTGCACGTATGGACGCCCACGGAAGAACTGGCCCCGCTCAGCGTGGGCCGCTATGTGGCCGCCACGAACAAGTCGGGTGTAATTTCCACAGGCCATGCGGCCATGGAAATCAAGCCCGATGTGTACATCAGTTTTTACCCGGCTGTGGAAATTGACCGGGACAATATTGAGTTCATGCAGTCCCTGAACGCTTCGGACAAAAATAACGTGCAAGGCCTTTTTCAGCCCAGCTATGAGGTGGAGAGCGCGGACTGGTGCCCCTCTACCATGCAGGTGCGCATTCGCGGGCTGAACACGCGCAACATGCGCCAATTCTGGAATGCCTACCGGGAAGATATTACCTACAACCTGACCAGCCGCAACTGCGCAAGCTCTGTGGCCAAAGCGCTTGATGCGGGCCTGGAAGGCCTTTTCAGCAAGCAGATTCGCTCGTCCTTTTTCTTCCTTCCCCATCTGTTTTTCACTCCGGAAATGTGGGTGGCGGGTTTTATGCGCCAGCGGGCGGAAGCCATGGCCTGGACGCCGGGAATTCTGCTTGATTACGTGAGGGCGCTTTCGTACATCATGTCGCTGCCGGGCAAGTGGAACCCCGTTGCCGAAGGCAAGAAGAAAAATGTAGCGCCCGGCGACAGCCCCGCTGCTGCAAGCTCTTTTGAAAACAAGGCGCACGACGGCGCCGACACATCCCAACCTCAACAGTAAGCAACGTGCAGGTATGATAATGGATCAGGCGGAACAAAATCCCCATGTAAAAATATTGGCCTGCGGGGCGGTTATCGGTACTGCCGCGGTTTTCGGCCTGACCTATAGCCTGACCGCGGCGCTTATCGCCCTGGATCTTGCGGAAATTGGCGTCAGCGAAGGGCTGATAGGCGCAAACGCCGCCATGCACGCGGTGGGCGTTTTGATAATGGCCTTTGTGCTGCCGCGCATCACAGCTGCGCTTGGCATGCGCCGGGCAATGCTGGTGGCGCTGGCTTCCGCCGCCGTGTTCATGCCGCTTTTTCCGGCCATCATGCCTTCCCTGTTCTGGCTGTTCCCCTTGCGGGTGTTGCTGGGCTGTGCTTCGGAAGTGCTGTTCGTGCTGTCTGAAACCTGGCTCAATGCCTTGAGCGACGAAAAAACCCGCGCCCGGATGATGGCTGTATATACGGCGGCCATGTCACTCGGCTTTGCGCTCGGGCCGCTTATTCTCATGGTCGCCGGAACAGAGGGCTACACCCCCTATCTGGTGGGCAGCGCCCTGGCCCTGCTCGCGGCGGTGTTTGTATTGTACCGGGGCCTGACCGAGCCGGAAATTGAAAAGCCGGAGCATTCCAATCCCCTGGTATACATGCGCCTCGCACCGCTGGCCCTGGCTGCCACCATGCTGAACGCGGCTATTGAAAGTTCCGGCCTGACCTTTTTGCACCTCTATGCCTTGTCGCTAGGCTGGCAGGAGGTACAGGCTACCCAGCTTATGCCCTGCGTAATGATTGGAGCAATTTTACTGCAACTTCCGCTCGGCTGGCTCGGCGACAAGGTTGATCGGCAAAAGCTGGTTCTGGTGCTGGCAGCCATTGCGGCAGTCAGCTGCCTGTTCTGGCCCTGGGCCATGGAGCACGAAACAACCACCTTCGCCCTGCTGTTTGTATGGGGCGGCGTGTTTGTGGGTATATACACCATCATGCTGGCCATAGTAGGCAGCCGCTTCAAGGGCAGTGAGCTGATAGGCATTTACGCCTCCATGGGGCTTTTCTGGGGTGCCGGTGCGCTCATTGGCCCGCTGCTGGCAGGCATAGCCATGGAAGTAGCCAAACACGGCTTCATAGCGTTTGTTTTCGCCGCCTGCGCAGGTTTTTTCGCTATGGCGATGTACCTGAGAGGAAAAAACCTGACATAGGAAAACGCCGCTTTTTCCATAGGGCCGCGTAGCTGCACCGTTTGGGAAGCGGGGCAGGACTGAAGCCCCTCGGGATATCCCACCCTCTCTCCAACACAAGGCCCCTGTAACGCAAAGCGTTACAGGGGCCTTGCCTTTCAAATCCGTCACAAAGAGGTAAGACGTTGAGTTTTTCCGCAGGGCGAGGCGCAAGCCATTTGTCAGAGGGGGCCGGACTCTTCAGTCCTGCCCCCTCTGACAAATGGTGCGGCAACGAAGCCCTGCGGAAAAAAATCAACGTTTGACCGCGTCGCGCCAGGAATCGGGCTTCATGATAACTATATGCCCGGTTTGGGAGGTGACGGTAAGCTTGCCCAGAGTGAGCTTTTTACCTTTGGGCAGGGTGCAGAACATGCCGAAATATTTTTCATCGGCGCACTGCATGGTTTTGGGGTCATAGCCCTTAATCATGTCAGCAGCCTGGTCCGGCGGTACTTCAAACATGGTGAAAGCCCTGGTTCCGGAGTGCATTTTCCAGCCTTTTTCCACTTTCTCCATGCGGATATCCGCGTCTTTGGAGTCGTTTTTATCGCCCGGCCCGGCAAGGGTCTGGTAGGCGCCGCTCAATAGATCCGTGCCGCTGACGTACAGGTTTTCCGGTTCGGCAACCGTGTCAATCATTTCAGCCACATCAAGGCTCTTGCAAGCGGGCATGGTCGCAAAGACCAGCAGGGCGGCGAACAGGCAAAAGACATTTTTCTTCATGGTTTCTTCCTTGCGTTACATGACTACAAAAAAAAATACGCGCCAATACTATTCGGTAAACAACGCAATAATAACAGGAAACCGCCCGATCCGCCATGGGGAATGGCTCTTTATCCCCGGAATCATCGCCAATAAAGATTAGAAAAACACTGGAAGTTTTTGCGTTGTATGTTATAGTTAAGACTACATGTGTATCGCAAGATTTTTTAAAAATATATCGGAGTATTCGTACTTTTAAAAAAAATCGGTAGGTTGCAACGCTGTTGTTGTAAGCTGTACCGTGAAAGGAGTTGGGTATGAATAAACGAAGCAATGTTACTCTCTTTCTGATCGCAGCATTTTACGTATTGGCTATTATAGGACTTTTTCTCAGATCTACTCCGACTTTTTCGGCAACACCTCAGAAACGGGAGCAGCGGGATCCCGGCTATCGATATACCCCGCCGGGAAAAAAGTCCGAGGCTTACGGGTTGGGGAAGTATGGCCCTGAACATCTGCGGCGTATCAGTAAAACAGAGCCTTTGGCCGCCGAACCCCAGGTGACCAGGGTGATTCCGTTGGGTATTGACGGCAGGCTGCCCCCGGAAAAGTAGACTGGGGGCTGGTTGAAGCTGCGCGCTGTAACATCCCGCGTTGCCGGAACAAACGGCAGCGCGGTTTTTTTATCATTCGCGCAACTGCTGGTTCGCGCTTTTGTTTTTTACAGAACACCTTCGGTTCGCCAGGGACGCACCGCTTTTGTCAGGAATAAAGGCTGTTCGTTCAGGAGCAGGCCTGGCCTGCATATTGCCGAAGCGCGTACTTCCGGCTACAGTTTTTTCCGGACAAGGGCGGAGGGGTTTCGCGTGTTGCGCGCAGTCTGGAGCCCTTTTGCGGATATTGCCACATACACAGGAGTAACTATGAAAAATACCGTGCGTACTTTTGCCGATGCGAAAATTGCGGGCAAAAAGATGACCATGCTGACAGCATATGACTATTCCATTGCAAAACTGATGGACGAGGCGGGTATTAACGCCGTTCTGGTGGGTGATTCGCTGGGCATGGTCACGCTTGGCTATGAAGATACCCTTGAAGTGACGGTTGAAGACATGATTCATCACAGCCGGGCGGTTGCCCGCGGCCTTAAAAACGCGTTGCTGGTTACGGACATGCCCTTTATGTCGTACCAGGTAAGCGTAGAAAAGGCGCTTGAAAACGCCGGACGCATTGTCAAGGAAGGCCGGGCCCAGGCGGTCAAGCTGGAAGGCGGCCTGGAAATTGCCCCCCAAATCGCAGCCATGGTGCGGGCCTCTATTCCGGTTATGGGCCATATCGGCATGACGCCGCAGTCGGTAAATGCCTTTGGCGGTTTCAAGGTGCAGGGCCGCAAGGAGGCGGAAGCGCAGAAAATTCTGGATGATGCAAGGGCGGTGGAAGAAGCCGGGGCTTTTGCCGTGGTGCTTGAGTGTGTTCCCGCCAAGATTGCCGCCAGGGTCACGAAAGCTCTGACCATTCCGACAATCGGCATTGGGGCCGGCCCGGATTGTGACGGGCAGGTGCTTGTCTGGCAGGACATGCTTGGCATGTTTTCCGACTTCACCCCCAAGTTCGTGAAGCAGTATGCCAAGCTGGGCGAGCAGGCCCGCGCGGCGTTTGCAAGGTATATCGACGAAGTGCAGTCTGGCGAGTTTCCGGCCAAAGAGCATGCATTTACGGTAGATGATTCTGTCATCGCCAAGCTATACTGAGAGTATTATGGACTACTTACAAACTGTTGAAAGTGTGCGCCGGGTTGTGGCGGCCTGGAAGCGTGAAGGGCTTCGCGTGGGGCTTGTGCCGACCATGGGCTTTTTGCACGAGGGCCATGTCAGCCTCATGCGGCGGGCCGGGGAAGAAGCAGACCGGGTTGTGGTCAGCATTTTTGTAAACCCCATGCAGTTCGGGCCGAATGAAGATCTGGCCCAATACCCCAGAGATCTGGAGCGCGATATGGCGCTTTGCGCGGAGGCCGGGGTGCACGCGGTGTTCCACCCCACGCCGGAAGAAATGTATCCTCCCGGTTTTCAAACGTTTATTGCAACGCCGGAATTGGCTTCCGGGCTGTGCGGCAAAAGCCGCCCGACCCATTTTCAGGGCGTATGTACGGTTGTATGCAAGCTCTTTCAGATGGTGCAGCCGGAAAAAGCCTTTTTCGGGCAAAAAGACGCCCAGCAACTGGCCATTATCAAGCGGATGACGGCGGACCTGAATATCCCGGTTACGGTGGTAGGCTGCCCGATTATCCGCGAAGCCGACGGTCTTGCCAAAAGCTCGCGTAACGCCTACCTCGGCGAAAAAGAGCGCGTCGCGGCGCTGGTTCTTCACCGCTCGCTGGACTTTGCCCGGGAAGAAGCAAGCGCGGGCCTGAATGACCCCGCCCTTTTGCTGGAAAAGGTGCGCCACTTTATCGAGAGCGAACCTCTGGCTGAAGTGGATTATATCGAGCTGGTAGACCCGGACACCATGACTCCGGTGCAAAACCTGAACAAACCCGCGCTTCTGGCTATGGCGGTGCGTTTCGGCAAGGCGCGGCTTCTGGATAATGCGCTCATCGGGAAGGGGTGATTTTTGCGTCAGGCCGCGCCGCCTTGCCTTTGGCATACGTAAGCCCGCATTTTTCGGGGGGGCGTTAACGAAAAGGCGTCTGGCAAAGCAATTTTTTACAAGAAATCATCCGGGCAGGCCGATAGAGTCTCCGAAATATATACAATTATCGGAGGAAGTATGGGCGACTCGTTATTTCAGTGCTTTGCAAAAGGAATGCTGGCCGTTCAGGGAAAAGACCGGGACCTGGCAACTGTTCCCTGGAATGAACACCGTGACTTCAAAGGGGTTTTTCTCAAGAATATCGTTCTGGCTGAACATACAAAAAATCTGCTGACCTGTCATTTGGTGCGCATTGAGCCGGGCTGCCGGATAGGCAAGCACGTGCATCCTGACAGCATGGAGCTGCATGAAGTGGTTGCAGGCGGCGGCTCGTGTATCACAGAATCCGGTGAAATAGCGTATACACCAGGGGTAGTGGCTGTTTTGCCGGAAAATTCCCCGCATGAGGTAGTGGCAGGGGAGGTCGGGCTGTGCCTTTTCGCCAAGTTTGTCACAGTTCCGAAATAATGGTGGCCTGTTTGAATTGCCTGGGGGTTAATCCGTGGTGCAGCTTGAACAGTTTCTGCATGTGGCTTTGATCGGAAAAACCGGCAGCCGCAGCCGCTTCTGCCGCTGTTGTACCCTTGCGGGCATGGAGCGTAGTACGCCAAGGCGGCAGTTCATCTGATAGGCATGGGGGGTAAGCCCCGTTTCTTTTTGAAAAAGGCGTAAAAAATGCCACCGGCTATACCCTGCAAGGCGGGCCATTTCAGGAACCGGAAATGGCTCGCCGGGGTATTCATGAAGCATTTTTACTACGCGCAGTATGGGTAAAGACAAGGGCGTCGCCATGGCTGCGTCCCGTTGATGTTTGACCAGCTGCTCCATAAGGTGTTGCACGACATGAAAATGCGTATGCGGGCGCATGTGGGGTAAAAATGCACCCTGTTCCTGCACGTATGCGGTAATGGGCGGGAAATTCTCATGGGCGCTCCGGTCTTTCTGCGCCGGCAAGCAGAGAACGGCCAGGGAAGTATCTGTGGCTGTAGCCAGGGTATGGGCAGTATTGGGAGGAAGGATAAAAACATGCCCATGGGAGAGAACCCGTTTGCTCGACCGCGTTTCCAGAAGGGCAGAACCGGAGCATACGAAACCCGCTGTCCAGTGGCGCGTGTGCGTATGCCAGGGATAGGCGCGCGCGTTGTGCCGCGTAAGGATAAACTCTGCGCCGGATAGTCTGGAGTAGTGGTAAAACGTATTGAACATGGGGAAAGTATTGCCTATTTCCGTGCTTGCCACAACCTGTCTACTTGTTCCGCAAACTGTTTCGCAAAAAGACCATGCGTATATACGCATGTCTATTCCTCGCTGCATGGTTTCTATGCCCGGTTGATGCTGTTCATGAACCAGCCCCAAATAGCTTGGAATCCTGATGAGGCGACAGCCTTGCCCTTGAACTGGAAGAACTGCGTGAACGGTTTTGTGAAGAATCCCGGCGTATGTTTTGCCTGTATTCTCCGCTGGAGAATGTCGGAAAAAGAGGGAAGCGCTGCCTGTCCTGACAGGCGTGGGGAGTAGATATTCCGGGAATGTTTCCTCTGAGTGGAATTGTGTTGTTTCAGTATGCTTGAAACATACACAGTCCAAAAGGATGAGGAGGCAGCATGCATATGAACGGAAGCGACAGGAAGTACCGGTTTGAGGACTTTCATGATGATGAATCGGCTGGCGGACAGGCTGCATCGCGTGGCGAATTGCGTACCGAATTGCGTAAAGAAATCGACAGCATGTCGCTTGAAGAGCTGCGTGAGCTTTTTGTAACAATCCTGTTCCTGGAGGATGACGACAAGCCTCGCAGCGCATAGGGGGCCGTCTGCTATGCCGCACCAGGCAAAAGAAAAAGGGGAGGCCTGCAATACCTCCCCTTTTGCCATGGTAGTCTGAAAGCGTTTGCGCCGCGCTTTTTTACCTCTTCATATTGATGACAGTTTCCAGCATGGTATCAACGGTGGTGATGCCCTTGGAGTTGGCCTGGAAGCCGCGCTGGGTTGTAATCATGTTTACGAACTCGCGTGAAAGGTCCACGTTGCTCTGTTCAAGCGAGTAACCTTGCGTTGTGCCGAAGGTTCCGGTTCCGGCCGCGCCGGAGCTGGGGTTGCCCGATGCCGGGGTTTCCGAGAACAGGTTGCCGCCTTCCCTGCGCAGGTTTTGCGTGCTGGCAAAGTCGTGCAGGGTAATCTGGTACAGCTCCAGCGAAACGCCGTTGGAGTAGTTGGCGGTAAGAATACCGTCCGGGCTGACGTTCACGTTACGCAGGTCGCCGTATGTATAGCCGTCCTGAATCTTGCCGCTGTGCTCGTAGAAGTTGTCGCCAAGACAGGTGGTGGTCACGTTCTGCAGTTCGCCTGTAGCGCCCAGGCCGTTGATGAAGTAGCGGTTGGAGGCGGTTACTGTTTGCATGACAGGGTCAAATGTGCCCGTGGGGGCCACTGGAACGAAGCCAGAATTGTAATCTATCCTAGAGGGAATCGCACCGGTGGTGGCAATGGTATCCGGGTCGGATTGTGACGCCCAGTAATATTCATCGGCGTTGTTGCCTTGCGCTGATGAAGAGACTCCCGGCTTAATAGGAGAAGTATCGGCTGTTGTTACGTCAGCAACCACCGTGCCGTTGCTTGAGCTAACTTGCCAATAAAACTCAGTGGCACCTACCGGGTTCGCTTGATTGTCCCACGGTTGCGATTTCATGAAGTTCTGTACTGCGGTTGCGGAACTACCCACAGGCAGCTTGGACAGAGGGGCGGTAAATGTCGCTCCAAAGTCGGGATATTTGGATATATCATCAACCCACACTCCATTAACGCCATCGTCGGAGTACAACTCCCATGTGCTGGACTTAAAGTCACTTGGAGCAGTAAGGCTTGCAGTAGTCGAAGCGCGAACAATATTAATTGAAGAATCACTGGTAGTGTAAGTATGGCTAAGGGCGTTGCTTTGGTTTTTGGGGTTGGCAGTAATAGTGAACGAGCCGCTGTCCACGGTTGTCTGCACTTTTTGAGGGTTTGTGCCTATGATATTACCAGAAAGAGTGAGTTCCCAGTAATATTCTGAAGCATTACTGCCAACAGGAGTTGTTCCCCAGTTGCTAAGATTTGGATTGCTTGATGTACTGCTGACGGTATAGGGCTTATACGTGACCGGATCTATTACGGTACCGCTCCATTGGTACTTACCGTTTTCCTTCACCTGTTCTTCAAAAGTTCGCGACATACCCGAAGCCTTCACCAGGTCCGTCTTGTTGCCTGCTGTGTCCACATAGGTGGCGGGCGTGTTGCCGTTCGGATCGCCGGTAAAGCTCCAGCTGTTGTTCTTGCTGCGAAGGCCCAGGTCCACGGCTACCAGCTTGCCGGTGGCGTTGACGTTGGGTTGGTCCCATACGCCGTTTTGATAAGCCTGGGAAAGGCCCGCTGTGCCGGAAAAGTTGGGGGCGATAACCGGCAGGCCGTCCGAGTTGATGGGCGCGGCAATCCACTTGTCCAGATTTACCTTGGCGGTTGCGCCTTCGCCTGTCCACCAGTGGTCGGAAGCCGAACCATCGGTGTGCGGTACAAAAGCGGTCATGTCTTTCAGTTCGCCGTTGGACGAAAAGGTAAGCGTCCCTGCACCGAGCAGACCCTTGAGCTTGTCAGGCACGTCGGGAGTTGTGGCGGCGGTCATGCCGGGGGTGTACGTTGAGCTGAAATCACGCATGTCGTCTGCCGGGTCCATGGTGATGATGTACTCCCAGTAGCTTTCGCTGTCTGTGTATTCGTCAATGCGCGAAGTGTCGCTGTTGGAAACCCGGTCGTAATAAATGGTCAGCTTGTGCAGCTTGCCCGCTTCGTCGTACACTTCCATGGTACTTTGATAGGCATAGTTCTTCGAGCCGATGGGCTGTTCCTGCGTTGCGTCCCACGTCTTGAGCATGGAGAAGAAGGGGTCTTCCGTGTTGGTGCAGTTGTCGTCGTCACTCGCTGCCTTGGAGTTCTTCAGGTTCACGGGAACGGTCATGTTTTGCGTGGCCCGCGGCGGGCAGGTGAAGTTGTCCAGCTTGATATCCACAGGAGCGCCCGTGCCGATAATGCCGGTGGAAGAACGGTTTCCGGCAAGCTGCGAAGCGCGGTCAATGGCCCATCCTTGCAGCACGTAGCCATGCGGGTCAACCAGCGAGCCGTCCTTGTCAAAGCGGAAGTTCCCGGCCCTGGTGTAGTAAGTCATATTGTTGTTCTGCGGCTTGACCGCGAAAAAACCGTTGCCGGAAATGGCTATGTCTGTGGAAGCCGTCGTCGTTTCCAACGAACCCTGCGAAAAGTCGTTCATGACTATGCCTATGCTGGTGCCGCGTCCAACCTGACCGGTGCCCGCCGCCGTGCCTATTCCCTGATACACGAAATCCTGAAAATCCATGCGCTGGCTCTTGAAGCCCACGGTGTTGACGTTGGAAATGTTGTTACCCACGACATTCATCTTTTCCCCATGGGCGAGAAGGCCTGAAACGCTGGTCCACAAACTTGCGGTAAGACTCATGGCTGTATCCTTTTTTAAAAAGTATCCGGTGTTGCAGCACCGTTGATTATGGTTTTTACGCTGTATTTACGCGCTACGACGTGCGGAAGACGCCGGGCTGCCAGTTATCGTCCTGATGCGGTTCAGGGCTTTCATGCAAAGCCATTCACCGCGCTTTTTCCCGGCTGCCAGTTCCAGCAGGGCATTACCGAGTTCATCTCCCACATCCGACGCATACGCCTCCAGGCTTTGCCCCTTGAGCAGGGCTTGTACCTCTTCCTGCAGTTCCACTATGGCCACTGACAGGCGGGCGATACCACTTTCTGCGTTCAGGGCGCTTTCCATGTCAGAGGCCGTCAGAGCGTCATGCTGCGCTTCAAGGTAGGAGTGAAGCTCATTGGTGAGGTACTGCAACCCGGACAGGGCGCTTCTGATACTTTGGTACGAGTTTTCCGGATGATTCCCGGTAGCGCCGGTTGCCATGGCAGAAGCAGGTGAATGTTGGGTGTATGAAAGCATGGGATTCTCCTTATGCGGACTATTTTGTGTTTTTATTATCAAAAAACATACCAAAGTATGTTGTTCGATTTGATTCGATCCATATATTGTCAATGGATTGAGGAGAATAAATGTCTAAAACCAAGGCTTTTCTGGCAGAAAATCTGAAAGCCAGAAGAAAGGACGCCGGACTCTCGCAGGAAGAATTTGCCGAGCAGGTGGGAATTTCAAAGGCACAGATCAGTGAAATTGAGCGGGGAATAGCCAACCCCACGATAGGCATTTTGGAAAAAATTGCCGACTACTTTCGTATTACCGTTGCCGAACTGCTGAATATAGATGATGTACTCAACGACCCCCGCCGGTTGAAAGAACATCTTGCTGGCCACCTCGACAAACTTTCCACCAGGCAGCTTCAAATTATTCTGTCGCTAATCAGGGCTACAAAAGAGTAAGAGGCACGGCCTTTCCCGGCCTGACCCGACGCGTATCACAACACCAGTTACAACGGGTTGACCGCAGGCCGTCTTCAAGGTATTAGGTCCGTGTCCCAAGCCATGGGGCGCGATTCAGTTTACTTGCGCAGTGAGCGTTTTCTGCGCATACCTTACTCATGCATATACAAAAACGGCGATTCTCTTTCGCTTTGTCTGCGTATTTTTATGCCGGACGGCAATACACAGAGCAAAGGTGCTTTCACAGCGTGGCTGTGACAGCACCTTTCTTTTTACTCCGGGGGCACAATGAAAGCCGCTGAAATAATTAACATTATAGAAAAAATTGCTCCCCTGGGGGCGCAGGCCCCGTGGGACGCTTCCGGCGTGCAGGTAGCGTCTTTCAAGGAAGAATGCGTACACTTGGCTGTTATGCTCGACCCGACATTTTCCTCTGTGGAGAATGCGGTGGCGGCCGGGGCGGATTTTATCCTGTCACATCATCCTTTCAGCATGCAGCCGCGTTTTCCCAATCGGGCAGACGAGTATCTGGCGGTTCTTTCCCGGCTTATTTCCCGCAATATATGGCTGTATAGCGCCCACACCTCGCTGGACGCCAGCCCGGAAGGGCCGGTGCGCTGGCTGGCCGGGGAACTGCAACTGCACAATCTCAGCCTGCTTGAGCCAACGGCTTCGCCAGAAGGCGGCGCTGCTTCCGACGCGGGCGGGGCGCAAGGCCACGGCTTTGGTTTTGTCGGCGATTTGCCGGGGGCGCTTTCCTATGAAGAATTTTGCAGCAGGCTTTCCGCCTGTCTCGGTCGGGAAGAGTGGCAGGCCTGTGGTGAAAGGCCTGCGCATGTGCATCGCGTAGCCTGTTGCCCCGGCTCCGGCGGCAGCATGTTCAAGGAAGCGCGGGCTGCCGGGGCAGACGTTTATATTACCGGCGATGTGAAGTACCATACCGCGCTTGACGCGGCCACAGCGGGAATTCGCATTCTGGATGTGGGCCATTTCATCCTTGAGGAAGAAATGATGCGCCGTCTTGCGCTGCACCTGCACGAGGTTTTGCCCATTCCGGTAACTTTTGTTCCGGGCGTTGATCCCCTTGGCGGGGAGCATGTCCGGGATTGCTGCGGAGTCGCTTCGGGCGTTCCCGCAGAAGAAGAGTAGAGCATGAAACGTGAACTTGTTGTAATGGTCATATACTTGAGGAGGACCCATTGAGCCTTTACCTGAAACAGATTGAGCAACTCATCTCCCTGCAAAAGGTGGATGACGAAATTCATGAAATATCCACGGAACTGGAAAACGCGCCCAAAGATCTGGAAGACTTGCGCACCCGCTTTGCTTCTGTAAGCCAGCAGCTTGCCCTCCAGCAGGATAAAATGGCCCACCTGAAAGACCAGGAAAAGCGCATCGGCCTCGAGATTGAAGATGATTCGGCCAAGTTGAAAAAAAGCAAGGGCAAACTTATGGCTGCGGGTAATTCCAAGGAATACCACGCCATGATGCGGGAAATGGATTCCATGGAACGCGTGAACAGAAACCGCGAAGAAGAAAAGACCGCACTGGCGGAAGAACTTGAGCGCCAGACCTCCATGCTGGAAGAAATTGAAGCGGATCACCTGAAACTGCAAAACGACCTCGCCGCCTGCGAGGCCAGCCTGCAAGAGCGCATGAGCGTGGCCCAGGCCACCATGGACACCCTGATGGTACGCCGCCAGGGCACGGCAAAAGAGGTGCCGCCGCCGGTATTCACCCGCTATGAGTTTATTCGCGAGCGCTTGCAGCACCCGGTTATCGTTCCGGTAACAGACGGGGTTTGCTCGGGCTGCAATATAGCCATTCCGCCCCAGAATTATATCGAGTTGCAAAAAGCGGCGCAGATACTTTCTTGCCCGAACTGCCAGCGCCTGATGTTCTGGAGCAAGCACTTCACTCCGGCTGAAGAATAAACAGGCGAACTGACCGTGACTGCGCGGCTGGTTCGTACAAAGGGCAGGCTTTTCCAATCACAGCCGCCATGTAGATAAAGCTCCGGCACCCATATGCCGGGGCCAGGAATGGCAATTCCTTGCGGGGCGTGGGATGGACCCCACATCCTCTCGATGGCTTCATCAAAATTGGATTTGCGGCCTATGCAGTAAAAAGTTCCAAATCAAGGCGGGCCGGGCTGTCGTCGCGCGCGGAAGCAATTCCTGCGCGGGGAGGAAAGTCCGGGCTCCGAAGGGCAGGACGCTGGGTAACGCCCAGGGGGCGAAATCCCCGGAAAGTGCCACAGAAAACAAACCGCCCCGTTTACGGGGTAAGGGTGAAACGGTGGGGTAAGAGCCCACCAGTTGCCGTGGCGACGCGGCAAGCTAGGTAAACCCCGTCCGGAGCAAGACCAAATAGGGAAGCGCTGAACCGGCCCGGTGAGCTTCCGGGTAGGTTGCTTGAGGCCGCAAGTAATTGCGGTCCTAGAGGAATGACAGCCACCGCCTCGTATGTTGGCGGAGACAGAACCCGGCTTACAGGCC
>JAJDIC010000060.1 GCA_030266525.1 Desulfovibrio sp. OttesenSCG-928-G15
GAAAACCAGACGATTTCCGGGTCTGCCCGAAACCAGGTAAGCTGGCGTTTGGCATAGGCGCGGGTATTTTTCAGCCACAGGCTTTTGCATTCTTCCAGGCTGAGCGTTCCGGAAAGATACTGGAATATTTCGGCGCAGCCGATGCCGCTCCAGCCGGGAGCGGTCGGGTCCGGCTCTTTTTGCAGGGCGGCCCGTGCTTCATCAATGGCTCCTTCTGCAAGCATAAGGTCTATGCGCTTGGCAAGCAGGGGGGTCAGCTCGTCAAGGGGCAGGCCAATGCCGATTTTGCAGGCCTTGAAGGGCGAGTCGGACATGCTTTGCGCGTGCCACTGGCTGAAGCTTTTGCCGGTGGCCTGCTGGACTTCCAGGGCGCGTGTGATGCGCTGCTTGTCGTTGGGGTGTATTTTTGCCGCGTACAGCGGGTCGCTTTCAGCCAGAAGGGCGTGTAACGCAATGCTTCCTTCCTGTGCGCAGCGCTCCTGCCAGTACAGGGAAATATGTTCGGGAATATCGGGAATGTCCGCCAGGCCGTCGACAAGCGCCTTGAAGTACAGGCCGGTGCCGCCAACCGCCAGGGCAAGCCTGCCGGATGCATGTTCGCGCAGGATGCATTCCCCGGCTGCCCTGGCGTATTGCCCCGCTCCCAGTTTTGCGCTGGCAGGCAGATAGCCGTAAAGCAAATGCGGGCAACGGGCGCGCTCTTCCGGCGAAGGCTGGGCCGTAATCAGGGGGAAATCGCGATACACCTGGCGCGAGTCCGTATTGATGACGGCAAGGGGAAAGCGATCCGCAAGGGCCAGTGCGGAAGCGGTTTTCCCCGCGCCGGTAGGTCCCATGATGCAGGGAAGCGGTATGGTTGAGGAACTGCTTCGCATATACCACCCGAATGCCGGGTTTCCAGAGAGGACGCTCTCTGGCAGCGGTGTGAGGAAGGCCCGTCAAGCCGGGCGTCCGGTATGGCGCTTTTACAGTACGCTGTTCGCAAGCCGGAGAAGTATTTTTCGAGCCTGCATGGCAACCGTTGGCTTTGGCAAAATCGTATTGGCCCTACGGTGCAGGATCTTCGGCCAGGGGATAGGGGTAGCCGAATTTTTCCCGCAGGCGGAAGTAGATCGTGTCCGGCACCATTCCCTTGATGTCACCGCCGATCTGGGCGGCAGCCTTTACAATGGTGGAACTGATGTAGAACCACTGGTAGTCGGTCATCAAAAAAACGGTCTGGATATGGCGTTTCATTTTCCGGTTGATGAGGGCAAGCTGGAATTCGTATTCAAAGTCGGACACGGCCCGAAGCCCGCGCACGATGACTTTTGCGCCCACCCTGTCGGCCAGGTCCACTGTCATGCCGGAAAAGGGTTCTACACTCACGTTGGGGTTGCCTGCCAGAGCTTCCTGGGCCATGCTCACCCTTTCGTCAATGGTAAACAGGGGGCTTTTGGGGGTGTCGTTGGCAACAGCGACAATAACCTGGTCAAAAATGGTGCAGGCCCGCCTGATCAGGCTGAGGTGCCCGTTTGTGAGCGGGTCAAAGGTGCCGGGATAGATGGCTATGCTTGGTTCACGTTCCATAAAATCACCCGGGTTTGACCATATGTGCGATCGGCCAGAAGCGCAAGGGCCGGGTGCGCAGCAAGGGGATCAAAGGGAAGCTTGGCCTCCACCTCGGCATTGATAACGCTGTTTGGCCCGACCCAGGCCTGTTTGCACAGGCTTTCCAGGGTGCGGCCCAGCGCGTCCAGCTTGTAGGGCGGGTCAATAAACACTACGTCAAAGGGCCTTGCCTGCCTTGCGGTCAGGGCTTTTGCCGCATCGTCCTGAATGATGCGCAGCCGTTCAGGTTCCACTTGCAGCATCTTGGCATTGGCGGCAATAACCTTTACGGCGTAGGAGGCGTTTTCCACAAAACAGACTTCGGCGGCACCCCGGCTCAAGGCTTCAAAACCAAGGCTGCCGCTGCCTGCAAAGATATCCAGCACACGCGCTTCGGGCCAATACACCCCGCGTGCTTCAAGCATGGAAAAGAGCGCTTCGCGCACCTTGCCCATGGCCGGGCGAAAGCCCGGACCGGTGGTCGTTTTCAGGGGTCTTCCCCTATATGCGCCGGAAATGATACGCATGGCCTACAACTGGGAAACGATGTGCAGAATGCGTTTGTTCAGGTCCAGAATATCTTCCTGAATTTCCGTCTGGTCTGCCCAGCGGCGGCTGCCCACACCTACCAGGGCGGACTTGAGCTGGGCCATCTTGTTTTCCGTTTCGGACAAAAGGAAGGCCCAGTTGATAGCCTTTTGGGCGTCCTTTTCCATATACACCTGCGGTTCCTTGCCGGATTCCAGAACCAGGGTTTCCAGATAGTCGGGAATTTCCACATGCATCTTGAAACGCTCGCGCATGAGTTCTGCCAGAACTTCCTGGGCGGTTTCTTCCCCGTGCACCAGGAAAATTTTCAGTTCCGGCCTGGCAAAAGCGCCTACCCAGTCCAGAATCTGACTTTGGCCCGCGTGGGCGGAAAAGCCGCCAATGGTATAGACCTTGGCGTTTACCTCCACCGGTTCGCCGAGCAGGGTAATGACTTTTTCGCCATCAACAATCTTCCGGCCGGGTGTGCCTATACCCTGATAGCCGGTAAAGACAATACTGGCGCCATGCCGCCACAAGTTGTGTTTCAGGTGGTGTTTGATGCGGCCCGCGTTGCACATGCCGCTGGCTGAAATGACAATGGCTGGCCCTTCCAGGGTGTTGATGGCCTGGGAGTCTTTGGTTTCCAAGGTATACTTAAGGTTGGGCAGCGAAAAGGGGTTTTCCCCGGACCTGAGAATGGCCTTGGTGGCGTTATCAAAATATTCCGGGTGGTTGTTGAATATTTTCGTGGCCTTGATAGCCAGCGGACTGTCCACAAAAATCGGAATATCCGGCAGCCTTCCTTCCTTGGAAAGAAGATACAGGGCGTACAGCACTTCCTGGGTGCGTTCAACCGCAAAGGCCGGAATAATGGTTTTTTCACCCTGGGCGTAGCTGTAGGCAATGGCTTCGGCCAGTTCGTCCCGACTGCTGTCTTCATTTTTATGATCCCTGTCGCCGTAGGTGGATTCCATGAACAGGTAATCCGCCTTGTTCAGGGGGTGGGCCGGGTCGTTGACGATGAGCGAGTCCGGGCGGCCGATATCGCCGGAAAAGATGACGCTGGTCACGCCTTCGCTTTCCCGCACTGAAAGTTCCAGAAAGGAAGATCCGAGAATATGGCCCGCATCGCGAAAACACACGCTGATGCCGGGGGCCGGGTCAAAGCTGCGATCATAGCGGGTGGATTTGAGCTGTTTGGTAATGGTAATGGCGTCGTCTGTGCTGTACAGGGCTTCCACCGGCTCACCGCCGCGCCGGGCTTTTTTGCGCGAGGCCCATTCCGCTTCCATTTCCTGAATATGGGCGCTGTCCAGCAGCATGATTTCCAGCAGTTCCAGAGTCGGTTCCGTGCAGTACACCGGCCCGGTAAAGCCGTCTTTGGCCATGAGCGGAAGAAGGCCGCTGTGGTCAATGTGGGCGTGGGTAAGCAGTATGAAGTCCAGCTCCGACCCACGGTACAGTTCTACATTTCTGTTGCGCTGCTCAATTTGCGTGTTGCCCTGGTGCATGCCGCAGTCAACGGCGAAGCGGGCGTTTTCCGTTTCTACGATATAACAGGAACCGGTTACGGTTTGGGCTGCGCCCAGAAGCTGAATTTTCATGAAGTCTCCCAAAAAGGTATGTCGACATACATACTGCCAGATAGTGTAGTCACGAGATGTCTTTTGCCCCTTGTCCGCGTTGCGGCAGAACCCCTTAAGGTCATGGACGAAAGAGTCCACCCCTCTTTGGGTGAGCCTGGCGCGTCTTGGCAGAGAACAAAATCCAAACTCGTATCGATACGCTACATCTAGAGCGGATTACCTTTGAGATTTGCCGCTTAACGGCGGGCAAAGCCCGCCTGCGGCAAACTCAAGGCAAGGATTTGCGGACAAATCCTTGCAGAGCATTTATATATTTTCAATTTGCATCGGATCGGCGTTTTCCGCGAGAGATTCGCCGGAATCTTCCGGCTCTGCCAGGCCGAGCCTTTCGCGCAGGGCTTTTTGCTGTTTGCGCTCGCGCGTTCCCAAGGGCTTCTGGCCTTCAAACTCCGCGCTTTTTTCCTGTTTGCGGGCAAACACCAGAAAGCCGGTATGGGCGACCATCCGGTCGTTGGGGCGAAGCCGGTCTGCAACGGGCTTCCAGCCTCGTACCAGCACTTCCTCTACTTCGGCCTCGTCAAAGGGGCCGGTTTCCATGCCCTTGAGCAAAAGGGAAACCTGTTCCACTGTTGGCACAAGAAAGGCCAGAGCCGCTCCCGGCCTCACGGCAGCCGCCACCTGGGGCAAATATTCCCAGGGCGTGCGCACATCAAGGAACAGGGCGTCGGCGTCGGTCTGGTCAAAGCCGTCCCTGATATCCCGCAAATGTTGGGTCACGTTGTGGCCCACGCCAGCCCATTCCAGGTTGCGGCGGCACAAGTCGTAAAACTCCTGTCGGGCTTCGTAGGTATACACATGCCCTTTTTCTCCGCTCCACCAGGAAAGAGCCAGGGTAAGGCTGCCGGAGCCAGAGCCGGCCTCGATAACCCGGGTGCCGTTGCCTACGCCAAGGCGCATGCAGATGTAGCCGATATCCTTGGGGTAAATAATCTGGGTCTGGCGCTTTACCCCGCGTACCAGATCATACAGGGTGGGGCGCAATACGCGATACGGTTTGCCTTGCAAGGT
Organism: Desulfovibrio sp. OttesenSCG-928-G15; assembly: GCA_030266525.1. The sequence goes on from JAJDIC010000060.1 coordinate 4,776, forward strand.
CATGACCTCTGTCCCGAAGTCGGCCTCGGCAAGAGCGGCAGCGGGTAAAACGCCGTCGGTTCCGTGAATGTCCTGCCCCTCGACAAGGCGCTTCAAGCTGCGCTTACCCTTGGGGCTTACCAGTATAAACAGTTCGCCGTATGCAGGCATGGGGTTCCTTCAGATGTGTTTGTGCGCCTCCGGACTCCCGCCAGGGGAGTGCCCCCCTGGACCCGCACAGGGCGGCAGGGCGAGGCAAAGTGTACCTTGATACCGGGCAAGACCAAAGAATAAAAATTCAGCCCCAAATTGCGGGGTGCAGGGGGATCATCCCCCTGCCGGGGAGTAGACTATGAAAGGCTCGTCTTTTCCTCAGGATTTTTCCTCCGGGAATGGGCCGTATCCCACTGAAGAATTCATAGTGCCGCCTTAAGGAATCAGCGTCAAGCTGAAGCCATGCGGAAGTTTTTCTGACGTTTTATGACCCTTTTCCACTGGATTGTATTTGGAGGCCGCTTCGGCCTCCTCATGCCTTTAGCTGCCCGCAGGGGGCGGTCTGTAAGGTGTGCAGAGGGCAGGCCCTTTGCCAGTCGAGTAGTACACCCCTGCCATAAAAAGGTCTTCTTCCTTGGCGGAGAAAAATTACTCATGGTGTAGGGGTCAGGCGGAAATATCGTGCAACTTTTTTGTATAAAGAACTTCCAGAAAGGGATCTCCGCCTGGCTTGAAACGTTGGCGCGCTTCATTCACAAAGGCTTCGGCAAAGGACGCGTCGGAACGGAAGCGCAACATTGTCTGCATGTGCCTTTCCACTACGTCCAGCCCGGATTTGTCCTGCAAATGCGGAGCAAGCCGCAAGAGTTCCCGGTATCTTGGCAGCGTAGGTTCAATTTGTGACAGTTCGGCACGAAGGTCTGCGGCCTGGTCAAACTGGCCTGCCTGCTCAAGGCTCTGCGCCAATACTTCGCGCCCGCGTATCCACAAAGGATTTTCTCTGGCTAAATGCAGCCAGGTTACGGCGTCTTTGTTTTGCGCTTCAGATACAAGCCGCAGTTCATCTTTTTCCTTGAGCTTGACGCCCACGGTCAGCAGATCGCTGACAAACACCTCAAAGCCATCGCGTAGCGCGTACTGATGAATGTCCGTGTACACGTCCTGGCCGCACCGTTTGGTAAAAAGCTGGCTGTTTTGCTCATCAAAATCCTTGCGGCCCTGGCTCTGACCTTCGAGGTGATATATACGCGACTCGGGAATGCACTGTAGCGTACCGCCCCGGCGTCTGATTTGCACACACAGGTCCAGGTCTTCAAATCCGTTTTTGTATTCTTCAAAAAAACCGCCACATTCATGGAAAAAATCCCTGTGAACCATAAAGGCCGCACCGGACAGGCTTTGCAAGGTACGGCTTTTTGCTACAACCCGGTGATTAGACGGAAAATACTGATACAGTGTTCAGGATTGTTCGTTCCATAGGCCACGCCCAGGTGCTGTACGCTGTCGTCCGGATAAAGCAGCAGGGGACCAAGCGCGCTGGGCGCGTCGTCTGCTCGCAAGGCTGCAAACAGCGGCGCAAGGCAGCCGGGCGTCAGCACGGTGTCGTTATTGAGAAAAAAAAGAATTGGGGCAGTTGCCGCTTTTGCCCCGGCGTTGTTGGCCGGACCGTAGTTACGGTTCTCGGCAAAAGTCAGGGAGGAAAAGCGCGAGCCGAAAAGGCCAGCGCCATAGGCGGCAAGGTCTGTGCCGGTAGCATCGTCAGAGCCGTTGTTAACGACAATGATTTCCAAGTCATGTCCGGCGGAATGCTCCTGAATGCTGGCAAGGCAGGCGCGGGTCAATTCCCACTTGTTGAAAACGGGAATGATGATACTGCATTCTGCTTGGCTGGTGCTCATGAAATTCTCCTGCTGCGTGGTAGGGTGGTTTGAACAGCCCAAGTGCCTTGTTTCTGTCTCGTTACAAAGCTTGCAACCTGCACGGGGTGCAAACATCAAGAGCAAGCCGAAAGCTTGTTTTTCGGCTTGCTCTCTTCTCAAAACCTTTGTTTAAATTTTATGATACTGTATAGTAGAATTGCAGGCAGCGCAAAAAGAATGTGCCGTGCCCAATGAGAATGCGCGCATTGAGGGGCTTCGCAGCGCCTGCACATGGCAAAACCGTCTGTTCGCGAGGGAATACAACAGGGAAAAAAGGGCTTCATGTTTCCATAAAGCCCTTGGCAAGTCTGGCCCCAACGGGCGATTCATTATACGTTCTGTGGCGTTTTATGGAAACCGCTTTACCGCTCAAAGTGGAAACGGTTCTCGAAGCGCACACTACTCTTTATACACTGCGCCGGTCGACGCGGACGTTACCTGCTTTGCATAGCGCCGCAGAAAGGGGGAGGCCAGATCCTTCTGCTTCGGGGTGAAGCCTCTGAGGCGGCTGGCGATTTCCTGCGCATCGAGCAGGAGATCGAGCTTTCTGTTCGGAATGTCTATGCCTATCCGGTCGCCGTCCTGAACAATGCCGATGGGGCCGCCGTCTGCGGCTTCCGGGGATACGTGCCCGATGGCCGCGCCGCGTGAGCCGCCGGAAAAGCGCCCATCGGTGACCAGCGCCACGTCCGCATCAAGTCCCATTCCGGCGATGGCTGAGGTGGGGGTGAGCATTTCGCGCATGCCGGGGCCGCCGCGCGGGCCTTCGTAACGCACGATTACCGCATCCCCGGCAACGATTTTTCCGCCCAGAATGGCACTTACGGCATCTTCTTCCGAATCAAATACCCTGGCTGTTACTTCGCGCTGCATCATGGACGGCAGCACGGCAAACTGCTTCACCACCGCTCCTTCCGGCGCGAGGCTTCCTTTGAGTATGGCAATGCCGCCTTCTTTGGAATGCGGGTTATCCAGAGGTCGAATAACTTCCGGGTTGCGGTTTTCGGCGCGCGAGTCGCGCAGGTTTTCGGCCACGGTTTTGCCGGTTACGGTCATGGCTTCGCCGTGCAAGAGCCCGCCGTCCAGCAAAACGCGCATGACGCCGGGTATGCCCCCGGCTTCGTGCAGGTCTTCAATATGCGGGGCGGCTGCCGGGGAAAGTTTGCACAGATTGGGTGTTTTTCGGCTGATTTCGTCAAATATTTCAAGAGAAAGTTCGAGGCCCGCTTCGCGGAAAATGGCAGGCAGATGAAGCACGGTATTGGATGAGCCGCCAAGGGCCATATCCACGGCAACCGCGTTGGCAACGGATTGCTCGGTGACGATATCGCGCGGCGTGGTGTTGTTTTGTAACAATTCCAGCACCTTCATGCCCGCTTTTTTCGCCAGGCGAATGCGGTCTGCGGAAACGGCGGCTACCGTGCCGTTTCCCGGCAGGGCAAGGCCGATGGTTTCGGCCATACAGTTCATGGTGTTGGCGGTGAACATGCCGGAACAGGAGCCGCAGCCGGGGCAGGCGCTTTCCGTGAGATCTTCCAGTTCGTCTTCGCTTATGCCGCCCACGCGGATGCGTCCAACGCCCTCAAACACGCTGATAAGATCGGCGCGAGCCCCGTTTTTCATGGCTGCACCGGCCATCATCGGGCCGCCGCTCACCAGCACGGCAGGAATGTTCAGGCGCAGCATGGCCATGAGCATGCCCGGAACAGATTTGTCACAGTTGGGAATAAGCACAAGGCCGTCAAACGGGTGGGCCGTTGCCATGAGTTCAATGGAATCTGCCACCATTTCCCGACTGGGCAGAGAAAATTTCATCCCTTCATGGTTCATGGCCAGTCCGTCACACACGGCAATGGCCGGAAATTCCAGCGGAGTGCCGCCAGCAAGGCGCACACCGGCCTTGACCGCTTCGGACAGGGTGCGCAGATGCACATGCCCCGGCACAATTTCGTTAAAGCCGTTCACAACCCCGATCAGGGGGCGGGCTATTTCTTCACGGGTAAGGCCAAGGGCGTACAACAAAGAGCGGTGAGGCGCTTTTTCCGGCCCGGCGGTCATGCGCAGGCTGCGAGAAGGTTTCATAGGAGAAATTCCTTTATCTGAAAGTAAGATTGGCTAGGCACAGGAAAGAAGAAAACACTTTTGCGAAAAAAGCAAGCCGAGCTTTGTATCCTTGCGCAAGACCGGGTAAGCGAAACGTCAAATACAGGGGCCGCAAGATGCCACCTGCCCGTCTTCCAGCCGCAATGCATGGGTAAAAAGCGAAGCCCTGTCGCTTTCATGGTGCGACACATACACAAGGCTTACGCCTTGCTTGGCGAGTTGTTCAAGCGCGTGCAGGAAAAAGGCTCGCCCCTGTTCGTCCAGGGTGGAGCAGGGCTCATCCAGAAGCAGCACCGGCGGTGAACCGGCCATGGCCCTTGCCAAAAGCACCCGGCGGGCCTGACCGCTGGACAGGGAAAAGAAGGGGGTTTTGGCCCGCTGTTCCATATGAAAACGCGCCAGCCATTCACGGGCCGTTGTCCGCTCGTCTTCTCCCGGCTCATCATACAGGCCGATGTGACCGCGAAATCCGGAAATGACTACCTCTTCTGCTGTCAGATCGTAGTCATAGGCATGCAAAAGCCGATCAGAAATGTAGCCGACGCCTGAGCGCAATTCGTCAAGGTCGGGCCGGGGCTGGCCGCACCAGGAAACAGTGCCGCCAAAAGCGGCGAATTCTTCGCCGTTCAGCAGCCGGAGCAGGGTGCTCTTGCCGGAGCCGTTTCTGCCGGATACCACCCACTGTTCACCGGGTTGTATCTCCCAGTTAATGTCGCGCAGCACTTTTTTGCGCTCGATAAACACGTCCACATGCTGCAAGGCAAGCAGGGGCGGCAGCGAGGAGGAAGAATTTTCGCGGGCGCTGATAACCAGATGTCTAATGGCGGCGGCAAAATCGCTTTTCGGGGCGGGCGCTGAGGCGGCAGACGTCTGGACGCTCGCTTCTGCCGACGCATTTGTATCAGCGGATCCTGCATTGCTGTGCGCCTGGCGGGCAGACTGGGCAGATTGGCCCGGCTCGGCGGAAGCCATGGCAAGCGTGCGTTTTTCCACCCGCCTGCCCGTGGCGTCGCTGGAAACAAACAGGCCGCAGGCGATGAAGGGGGGAATATCTTCCTTGCGGTGGGCGCTGACCAGAAGCGTACTGTTCGCTTTGGCGGCAAGCTCCATGACCCGGCTGATCCGCGCTCTGGCCGGGGCGTCCAGTCCGTCCAGCGGTTCGTCCAGCAAGAGCAGGGCGGGTTTGGCTATCAGGGCGCGCAGGATGAGCATGAGCCTGAGCTGCCCCTGCGACATGGCGGGCGCGAGCATGCCGAGCAGCGGGGAGGCCCCGGCCTGTTCGGCAAGGGCGGCGGCGCGTTCATAATGATGGGCCGCAAGTTCGCCATAGACCATGGCCGCGTTGTCCAGTCCGGAAAGCAGGATTTCCTCGCCGCTTATTTGCCAGCCCTGACGCACGTAGTTGCGCTGCTGGGCGGGAGAAACAAGGCGCACATGCTCCCGGGCGTTCAGGGGGGCAGAGTCTTGTTTGCCGTCAAAGGCGTAGAGAATGCGTCCGGTCGGATGGTTTTTGGGCGGGTTGCCTGTGTCTGTATGGCTTGCAGGCAGATGGCCCTGGCGCGGGCGAATGTCGCCCGCCAGAAGCTGGAGCAGGGTGGACTTGCCGCTGCCGTTGGGACCAAGCAGGGCCAGGTGTTCTCCGGCGTGTATGCAAAGGGAGAGATTGGAAAAAATCACCGCATCCGCATACCCGGCGCTGACATTTTCCATTCGGACGAGCGGCAGGCGAGCGCTGTTCTGAAACCGGGAAGAACTCATGCCTGTATGTTGAAGGGCAGCACGCGGGTCGCACCGCCTTCAATGACCACGCTGCCGGTATAGCCGAAGGAGGCCGCATAGCTGGCAAGCTGGTCAAAGGCGTAGGCCGGAGTGTTGATGCAGTGGGCGTCCGAGCCGATGCTGATAGGAAGGCCTAGCGCGGCGGCGCGTTCCATAAGCACCGGACCGGGGTAGATCTCTTTGCAGGGTTTGCGCAATCCGGCGGAAGATACTTCCATGGCCATGTTGTTCGCCTTCATGGCTTGCAGGGCAGTATCAATCAGGGTACGCGAGGCCGGGGTGGCAAGCCACAGGGTAAAGTCGTCGATTGTAAACAGCTTGATCAGATCCGGGTGGGCGGCAATATGAAACAGGCCTGTTTCGCACATGGCCGCAAGGTCGCGGTAGTAGCGTTCATACGCGGCAAAACGCTGCTCTTGCGAGAGAGCGGCCCAGTCTTGCGCGCAGAAGTCAAAGCCCCAGGTTCCCTGAAAGTGCAGCCCGCCGATGATGTAATCATAGTCATGCGCGGCGACAAGTGTTCTGGCGTAGTCCACTTCTTCGGCAATGAAGTCTACTTCAAGGGCCAGCAAGACGCGCATGGCGTCCTTGCCGTCTTTGGATTCCGCGTCCCGCAAGGCGCTCACTTCTGCAATGTAGCGGTCAAAACCGGCCAGAAGTTTTGGCTGGTAGTCGGTGGGGTAGGTATAGCCGGACGGACGCGGGGAATGCTCCGAAAAGCCGTACACGGCAAGCCCCCGGGCAAGAGCTGCCCGGTGCATTTCTTCCACACTGTTCTGGCCGTGCGAGTGGGATGTGTGCGAGTGCAAGTCCGCAAGAACAGCCGGTCTGTTCACGTATACGGTCCTTTTAATGCCGAGCTTACGACTTGGGATTTTTCAGCACGTGCTCAATGGATGACTCCACAACCTCTTCCAGCGAGTTGCGCCGAACAGGGTCGCGCAGGACGATGGTCCCTTCCTGGGTGTACCGGGCAGGGAGGTTGTTCAGGGCGTATGCGTATGCATCCTTGAGGGCTTCCGGGGTAATAGCCAGCTGGTTTTTTTCTACGAGTTCGTTCAGGTATTTGATAACCCGCTGCTCGTTCCTGTTACGGACGAAAAAAAGGTCTACCCCGTTCACAACATATTTTTCACGAGTTTTGGGCATGGGTTCCTCCGGAACAGGCGATGCGCCTGGGGCTGTTTCACAATACGTTTTTGACCAGATACAGCGGCTACGCTTCAAATCGTCGTGTAACGGTGTGGAAAGCTCTGCCTGCGGCCTGACCGGGGCAGGCCAGAAGGGTTATTTTTTTACTTTTTCCCGGCGGTACTGCACATAGGCGTCACGCACGGAACTGTATGGCTCTATTGCCGACTGTTTGAGCGCGTCATAGAGATCAAGCGTATCATCCAGACTGTTGAACACTTCCACTGCCGAGGCCCCCGCGCCTACATACCAGGGCTTGATATAGGTTGTCGGGCGCAGAAAATAGTCGCCCACCTTGCCCACGGTATCCCGCCCGGTGCTTGGGCCCAAAAAGGGCCAGACCACGTAAAAGCCTTCGCCCATGCCCCACACGCCAAGGGTTTGCCCAAGATCTTCATCTTCAACCGGCACGATGGGCTTGTGTTTTTTCGCCACGTCGAACAGGCCGCCAAGTCCGGCGGTTGTGTTCAGCACGAAGCGCGACATTTCCACCCCGGCTGCCTTGGGCCTGCCTTGCAGCAGGTTGTTGGTGAAGCGCACGGGAAAGGCCAGGTTGTGGAAAAAGTTTTTCAGGCCGGTGCGGAAAAAGCCGGGCGTAACATATTCATACCCCTTGTACGCAGGGCGGGCAACGTGCTCGATAAGGCCGTCGTTAAACTTGAACATGGCCCGGTTAAAGCCCTCCATGGGGTCCGGCACGATGGAGCCTACGGTGTCAAGGTACTGCTCGTCATCATCCGGCAAGGCCGCAGGGGCGTCTGCCGCGAACGCCACCTGGGCGCACAGGCACAAAAGCGCCGCACAGAGGGCGCCTCTGGCGATAACGGTGCAGGAGAATGGCTTTTTCATACGGCCTTCTATTTTTTGGCGGCGCGGGTTTCGTCCGCTTTCTGGCGCACAAGATCAATAAGCTGCTGGGCATTGCCGCGCTGCAATACAGACTGGAACTGGGAGCGGTAGTTCTGCACAAGGCTGACGCCTTCAATG
>JAJDIC010000061.1 GCA_030266525.1 Desulfovibrio sp. OttesenSCG-928-G15
CAACCCCACGCAAACCGCGCCAATCAAGGCCCATTCCCATCCGACAAAATACCTTCGTGGTTAGGAATAAGTTAGGAAACAGAAAAAGCCCTTATGGTTAGGATTCCATAAGGGCTTGATTTTACTGGTTGCGGGGGCAGGATTTGAACCTACGGCCTTCGGGTTATGAGCCCGACGAGCTACCAAACTGCTCCACCCCGCGACACGGTCTGTTTGTGCAGACGAAAAGACTGTGTATGCCCCTTGGCGAGCTATGTCAACCGGGAATTGAGTGTTTTGGGTAATATATTTGTGCAAGGGTGGAAGGCAAGTGCTGGGCAAGGTGTTTTGTGTGCAAGGCAGTGTTTATCGGCAAACAGGGGGCGGTTTTTACCGGGAAGCAGGCGGTGTTGGGGCATTTGCATCAAGCGAGTCATTGGTGATCAGCCATTCATGCGCGGGGGCTTGCAGGTAGGGGCGGTTTTGCAAAAGGGGGTAGGGCGGCGGACTCTTGATAGGGGCCTTTTGGGCAGGCCCGGTTCTGCGCCCGATGATTTTTTCCAGTGAGCTGGTCATGGGCTGACTGCTGAATGCGGTGAAGCCGTCTGTCGCCAGTTTTTGCAATGCGGCCTTATCGGCAAGCAGGCGGTTCAGCTCGTCCGGCAGGTTGTCATATGTGGCGAAGCAGCAGGCTTCACGCAGATGGTCCGGTATTTCGCCATCCTGCCGATATTCTGAAAGCACGGGCCGCCTGTTTGCCCAAACATATCCCAGCCGCACAACTTCAAGCCTTGCCGGTAAAAACTGGTGGATGTTCAATACCACTTTTGCCGTGGCCAACAGTTTGTCCCTGAGATCGCCAAAGGCCTCCTGGCTTGCCAGCACGCGGTTGCCCGCATGCACCATCCGCCGGATAAGGGCATCGCGCCGTTCTGTGAGCAGGCCGTAAAATACCGCATCCACTTCGGCCGGATACTCTGGGGCAAGTCGGGTCATTTGAGGAACATAGCCGAGCGGAGTGTGGGTCACACCTGAAATGCCAAGAGCCTGCAAGCCATTCACGTTTACCAGGCTGTAATCCCACACTGCATAGTCATTGAGGTGGACAAGGTAATCCTTGTTGCACCATTTACTGCCCTCATTCATTTGCTCCAGGTTGAAAATGATGCTTTTGCGGGGTATTTGCCTGCCTATTTTGCGGGGCGCTATGCACGAGCCGAAGATGATGTTCCGGCTTTTCGGGTTGCAGCGGTTGAACAGTATTTCTACTGTATAGCCGAGGTTTTGCAGGGCATAATATAAAGGAAAGATGGCATCATCAAAGCCGTGGGAGGGCGGAGTATTTTCCGGATTATATTTTACCAGGGAAAAGTGCATTGCGTATGTGGGGTAGCGTGGGGTTGGGGGAAATACAAAAAAGTCGAGAAAATAAGAGAACAGAAAAAAACGTTCCGAAATATACAACGCGCCGGATGATAAAAAAATCGTGTAAACAAAAAAAGCCCCGGCGAACCGGGGCCCGGAAAAAGGCGGTAATTAGTAGCGGGGCTGGCGGGGAGCTCTGGGCTGTGCTTCGTTTACACGGAGCGTACGGCCACCGAAGCTGGTTCCGTCAAGGGCTTCCACTGCGCTCAGAGCGTCGGCTTCATCCATTTCAACAAAGCCGAAGCCGCGTGCACGGCCGGTTTCCCTGTCGCTGACGAGTTTCACGGAATTTACATTACCGTGTTCAGCAAACAGGTTACGAACTTCATCTTCCGTTGCCGACCAGGGCAGGTTGCCCACATAGAGAGACTTGGTCATGAAAAAAATCCTTTCAAATAAAATGAATCGCCGCGCTGCTTTTTCCCGCACCCAATTTGCCGGACCCGCGCGTCTTCCTGATAAGATGCTTGCCCTATAGTTTTCACAACGTCAACTGAAAAATTTGGTTTTTTTAAATTTTTCCTTGCCGGAGTGCGAGATATGAAAATACAAATACTTTGTGAAATCTGTAACATGTTTTAATTGTTATGAAAGTTTTTTAATTTTGGTTTTGCTAACTATGTATTATTTCCGAAAATTTTTTTAAACGCCAATTTTTAGTATGTGTTAACCTACATGACCGTTCGAGTCAGGCTGTGTAAGCGTATACATCGTTTGCGCCCTTGACAATTTTCAATAATCCCCCCAAAAGATCATGTAGTGGCAGAGTCGGTGGTGTCATTGTATGCCCCTGCTTTGCGGCTTTAACCATAGTAACCGGAACGCGTTTTGCGCGTTCATAAGACGCGCCTTGTTGGCGCGGGCCGCTTACAAAGGGAGGAAAAGCGGCTGACCGGGGAGCCGGTGCTGCGTTATTTACGTGACAGTACGCCTGGGATTGCACTGTCTGCATATTGGAGCGTTTCATGTGTGAAGCGACAAAAGACAGCTAGAAGTTGGCGTAATGGCGAAAAAGCCTTCACGGCTTCATGCCGTAAGTGCTTTTTCATTATAAGAAGCGACTTCGTAAAATTGGGAAAAACGTAGCATACAAACCGGCAGGAGACTTTATGTCAAAGGGAAAGACAAACGGTAAAAAGGCCAAACAACCGCAAGAGGAAACCATCATTCCTCCCGCACCGAAAAAGGGCGAAAAGCACGTTGTCAAAAGCATGGATGAGTATCAGGCCATGCATGCCAAGGCGCTGGAAGACCCGGGAAAATTTTGGGGGGACAGGGCAAAGCAGCTTCTTCACTGGTTCAAGCCATGGAGCAAGGCTCTGGATTATGACTTTGAAGAACCGCGTTTTGAATGGTTTGCCGGCGGAAAGACCAATGCTTCCTACAACTGTCTGGACCGACACATTGTCGGTTCGCGTCGTAACAAGGTAGCCCTTATCTGGCAGGGCGATCCGGAAGACGATGTGCGTATCTGGACATATCAGATGCTGTATGATCGGGTTTGCCGTTGCGCCCATGCCCTGAAAAATGTCGGCGTGCGCAAGGGCGACAGGGTTGTTCTGTACCTCCCCATGATTCCTGAAATGGTCGTTGCCATGCTGGCCTGCGCCCGTATCGGTGCAGTGCATGTACTGGTTTTTGCGGGTTTTTCCGCCAGCAGCGTGCAAAGCCGCATCCAGGACTGTGAAGCCAAAGTTGTTATCACAGCCGATGGCATGTTCCGGGCGGGTAGGGTTATCCCGCTTAAGGCCAATATGGATGAAGCTTTGAAAGAGTGCCCCTCTGTTCGCCGGGTGATTGTTGTAAACAGGGCCAACATGTCTACTACCATGCGCGAACGCCGCGATATCTGGTGGCGCGACCTGATGGCAGACCGCTCTCTGAACGCCAGCTTCCCCGCCGTACACATGGACGCCGAAGACCTGCTGTTCATCCTGTATACCAGCGGCAGCACGGGCAAACCCAAGGGCGTCATGCACAACACCGGCGGCTACCTAACCTATGCCGCGCACACCATGCAGGTGGTGTTTGACCATAAAGATGATGATGTGCACTGGTGCACCGCCGACGTTGGCTGGATTACCGGACATACCTACGGGGTATATGGTCCGTTGCTTCTTGGCGGTACGACCATCATGTTTGAAGGCGGTCCCCGCTGGCCGGACCCGGATCGCTTCTGGCAAATTGTTGAGAAATATCGCGTAAATACCTTTTATACCGCGCCGACGGCCATTCGTACCCTCATTCGTGAAGGCGACGAATGGCTTGAGCGTTATGACCTGTCGTCCCTGCGTATTCTGGGGAGCGTTGGTGAACCTATCGGACCTGAAACCTGGCACTGGTATCACAGCCGGGTGGGCAATGAAAAATGCCCTCTGGTAGACACCTGGTGGCAAACGGAAACCGGCGGAATAATGATCAGCCCGCTGCCTTTTGCCACACCGCTCAAGCCAGGCTCTGCCTCGCTTGGATTGCCGGGCATTGATGCCAAGGTTTTGCGGGAAGACGGCTCTGAGGCTGCCCCGGATGAAGAAGGCTATCTTGTGATCAAAAGCCCCTGGCCGGGGATGATTCGAGGGGTTTTCCGCGATCCGCAAAAGTATAAAGAGAATTATTTTGAGCGCTTCTCCGGCTGCTACCTTTCCGGTGACGGCGCAAGAAAAGATGCGGACGGCTACTTTTGGCTTACCGGGAGGCTCGATGACGTTATCAACGTTTCCGGCCACCGCTTCAGCACCGCTGAAATGGAAGCCGCGTTCAACGCCCATCCCTGCGTAGCGGAGTCTTCTGTTGTCGGCATGCCGCACTCGCTGAAGGGCGAAGCCATTTACGCCTTTGTACGCCTCAATGTGGAAGAAAAACCCTCTGAGCAGCTTCGGGCGGATTTACGCAAATGGGTACGCCGGGAAATCGGCCCTATTGCCACGCCGGAGTTTATCCAGTTTGCTGATTCGCTGCCTAAAACCCGCTCGGGCAAAATTATGCGCCGCGTACTGCGCAAAATAGTGTCCGGCCAGGTGGACGACCTGGGTGATTTGACCACCCTGGCTGACGCCAGCGTTATTGACCCGCTGATTGAAGAGAGCGAAAGACTGACAGGCATAAGCTCTATTTCTGGCTAGAGAGTATATCACGAGATGGCTTTTGCCCTCTGCCCGCGTTGCGACAGAACCCTCTGGAGGTCATGGACGAAAGAGCCCATGACCTTTGGGTGAATATGCCGCGCCTTGGCAGAGAACAAAGTTCAAACTCGTGTAGACACTGCCTGGGAACGCTCCTTGCAGCGCAATAAAATACACCATCCGGCCCTTTTTCCTGTTAATGGAGAAAGGGCTTTTTTTTGCGCACCGGAGCATACTGCAAATAGGGCGGTTATTCGTTGAATATGGAAAACAGGACAGATTCCACCATGCGGGCAAACTCGGCATGGCTGCCGCTGATAGTGATCAGGTAAAACCGCCGCCGGGAAACCACAACCGAGGCTTCCGAAGGCAGGCCGATGGGGGAGGTGTAGCTGAAGGAAAAAAAGTTCGGATCGCCCTGTTCCATAACGGGCTGGGTACCGCCAAGTTCTCGGGCATATTCTTCGGCCAGCTCTTTGACAGTGATCCCTTCCGTATACAGGTTGATAATGGGTTCAACCGTGACTTGCAAATTGACCGACTTGTCCGGCGGGAAAAAGGCCAGGGTAATGCCTTCTTGCTCATACACCCAGCCGGGGGGCAGATCGATGGAGAAACCGGGGAATGTTTTTATGTCGGCAACGGCATGGCCTGCGCCGATCACAAGACCGACAACCATGATACAAAACAAAATACAACGCCGCATACAAACTCCCGACAGGGCTTTTTCTGTGCTCCCGGTACGAAATCACGGGGGGATATTTCGCCCAAACCCCTTATATATCCAAGGCGCAAGGTACCTCGAACGGCGAAATTCGGCAATGGGGTAATAAAGACCAGGAAAATTTGATTTGTTTGTTTGGATATGATCCGGCCAGCTTTTCGCGTCAATGGGGAGCACTTCTTCTGCAAGCCGATACCATTGGGGCTTAGGCCGGTCGTTTCGGCAGTCGTTTCGGGCAGAGTTTCGGGCAGTCGTTTCGGGCCTTGACGAAACTCGTGGCTTACGCCATGTTTTCCGGCGTAACTTTTGCCACAAGGAGTTTCCATGGCTGCGCATACATCTAAGGAATTGAACGTAACCCCTGATTTTGATCTGGAACTTTTACTTGGCACCAGCCAGGAAACACGCATCGGCGGCGACCTGATGGACACGCTCTCCGACACCTGGGATAAATGGCTGCCCCATGCCAAAGCCAGTCAGATTACTACCTCCAGCGGAAGCTATCTTCTTGTCTGGCTGGAAGAACCCGTTGAAGAAGACGTGGATGACAAGTGGGAGGAAGCGCCTTCGGAAGCCTTCATGTATAACGCGCTGGCTCAGGTCATGTGCATGGGCATGGTACACGCCCTGATTCCCGAAGTGGAAGACGCAGGCTGCGCCCCGGCCCCCAAGGCTACGGATGAACTGATAGACGCTCTGGAAGAAGAGGGGGTGCCTTACACCATGCCCGGTGAACCCGGTCTGGCCAGACGTTACGCCGTAGTGACCCATTACCCCTTTAAAGGCGGCTGCGAGATCTGTTCTTTACGCCAGCAATGTCCCAAGGCTGGGGGGGATAATGGTTCGTCGTTTACACTCCCCGGCTTCGAACAATAGGGGAAACGCTGTTTTTTTACCGTCTGGACTGCGTAACTGCGTCCATTTTGAAGAGGGGCAGGACTTTGGTCCTGCCCCTCTTCAAAATGGACGCGGCCCCTCAGGAGGTCATGGACGGAAGAGTCCACTCCCTCCTGGCGAACCTGTCGCGTCTTGGCGGAGAGCAAACTCCAAACTCGTGACTACACTATCTAGAGCATTTTCACTTTGAAATGCTGTCTTAACGGCGAGCAAATCTCGCCTATCAGCATTTCGTGGCAAGGATTTGAGGACAAATCCTTGCAGAGCATTTACAACTTTTCAAAGTTGAAATGCTCTAGTCTGTAGCAGAATTGAGCTGCGCTCGTAAGTCGCGGTATTCGTTGTCAATTTTCCTGCACAGTTCTACCATGTTTTTTACGGACAGGCCCAGCTTGGTCCAGACAAAGGAGGGCAGTGGCGATACGATGCTTTCTCCGCTGGTGCCGTAAGCGAGCGCTTGAGAGAGGGTATTGGCGGTGGGCAGGATGAGGCTTTCTACCGGAGTATCTTCTGACAAGGGCTTGTGGTGGTCGCCTATCAGCTGGTGCAGTTCCGGCGGGAAATTCCATCCGGCGAGGAACTTTTGTCCAAGCGAGTCGTGGGTGATGCCAAGCGTTTCCCTTTCCATGGAGCGCAGGGGAACATGCCTGCGGCGCGCTTCGGACAGCATGTGCAAAGAGTGTGTGGGAAGCTGTGTATACATGAGCAGGCGGGCGATATCGTGCAAGAGTCCTGAAATAAAGTAGTTTTCCGGGTTACGCAGCGATACTTTTTTTGCCAGAAGCCGGGCGCCAACTCCGCAGCATATGGAGTGGGACCAAAAGGCTTCCATGCTGACGAGTGTTGCGGGCAGGCCCTTGAACGACGACACAAAGGCGGCGCTCATGGCCAGAGAAATCATTTGATTCATGCCGATCATGGTGATGGCCCGACCAATGTCGGTAATCTTGCTGGTGAAGCCGTAGTAGGGGCTATTGACCAGCTTGAGCAGCCTGGCCACAAGGTCGGAGTCCATGGCGACAATGGACGCTATTTCTTCTACGCTGACCCTGGGCCTGTTCACCGCTTCCGTTAAACGGTGGCACAGGAGCGGGGCTGTGCCCAGGCTTTTGCCGAAACCGAGCAGAAAATTGATGTCCGGTCGTGGTGGGGGCTGGGTAGCAATGGCCGGACCCGCGCTTGCCCTGCCTGCCTCGCTTTGAGCGTCATTGAGCAGGGTTTTATATTGTTTTTCCAGCGCCAGAGCCATGAGGGTCTTTGTGTAGGGGCTGTCCGGCTCAAGCCGCTTAAAGCGCTCAGCAAGGATTTTTCGTAACAGATGCGCCTTGTCCGCATGGGCCATGCCCTGAACAGGTGCCGCGGCGTTGGAAGCGCTTGAGGCTTCGGCTGTGCCAGACGCTTCTGCCCTGTTTATCAGCATGGTTGTGTCGGGGAGGGGTGTTTCAACCCTCCCTACCGCTTGTCCTGCCGGGGTAGGGGACGGTGCGGGGGCAGGGCGGGAAAGGGACTCGGAATCTGTCCAGTTGTCTGAAAGCTGGCGCACTTCAATCCTGGCGTCGTGAGAATGGGGCGCATGAGGCTGCGGGGTGGCAGGTTCACTGCCTGGGGCAGGGGATTTCCCGTTCTTCGCATCATCATCCCGCTCTACTGAAATATGAGAGATGCCCCACTGGGTGAGCGTATTGATATGGGAGGTTGTGAGCACATCCCCTTTATCGAAAATTATAAAGTCGGTTTTGGATTTCACCGGTTCGGACAAGATGTCGCCAGGCGAAAGTTCAGTTACCGGAAGTTTTGTCATAACGTCATTCCGTAAGCGTCTGTACGCCGTGTTCGCCGCAGGAGAAGTACTCCCAAGCTGCGTACCGGGCGACTGTAGTTTTGTCCGTGCAAGCGTGTTTGTTTGTTAGCGAAAAATCAGGAACCTGACCCGCTTGTGCAGGGTTTGTAATTTCGCAAAATACAGTACACCCTTTTCCTTTTGTTCGCCATTATATAATTGGCTATGGGCTACAGGGATTTTCTGTTTTTTTCGCCCTCAGAACGCCATGCTCCGGCCTTGTTTTTGAAAACGTATTTTTCTGTGTTCCGGGTACAGAAAATTCGCGTAATATGATTGACAAAGGAAGGGAGATTGCTGAGGATTGCCCCCTGCTTTGAAGCGATTTCACGGGGAATTTCGCAGGACGACTACGCGAAATTCCTGCGCGAGAACGCGACGTGAGATGATTGCGCCTATGTAGGGAATTTGAAAATTGTTTCCGGGGCAAGCGTTACCGCCTATGGCGGCCAACACCCGCTACCCGGAGTTGTGGAGGAAATGTGACTACTGTCAGCGTATTGGATTTGGGCCTTGGGTTGTTTATTCTGTTATTCCTTGTACGTGGTTTGCTGCGCGGCATGATTCGCGAAGTTTCCGGGCTTGTGGGCATTTTTTTAGGGCTGTTTATTGCGGGCCGTGGCTACACGCTTCTGGAACCCCAGTTTGCGGGGCTTATCCATAATGCCCGTTGGTCTGCCGGTTTGTCTTACGCCATTCTTTTTACGGCTACGCTTATAGTGGTGGCGCTTGCTGCCGCGTTGCTCAAGCGGTTCATGACCCTTACTTTTACCGCCTGGGTGGACAATGCTGTCGGCGCGGCGGTTGGTTTTATCAAGGGCGTTTTCATTTGCGCCATAGTGCTTGCCCTTATGCATCGTTTCGCGCCGGATTCGCCTTTCCTGAAAAATGCCATTATTCCGCAGTATATTGAGTCGCTCATCAATTTTGCCCGCTCCTTTTTCCCGGCGTTCATTGAAGGCCTGCAACAGGGAGTATAGGGCTGATGGCTCAGGAAGAAGACACGAAAACCGGCAATCTGCAAGCACTTGCCGATATTGTTTCCGCTCTTGTTGCGCCTGACGGCTGCCCCTGGGACAAGGAGCAGACCCCGCTTTCTTTGTGCGAATATGTTCTTGAAGAAGCGCATGAACTTGTGGACGCAATACGGCACGGCACTGACAGGGACGTTGCTGAAGAACTCGGCGACGTGCTGTTTTTACTCGTATTTATCAGCATATTGCTGCAAAGGCAGGGTAAGCCCGCCTTGCCCGAAGCGGTAACCTCCAGCTTCAAAACTGAACGGAGGGTGAACAACGTGTTGACACTCTACACCTAGGTCCTCGCGCCGCTCTGCTGTTTCAGAAGTATTTGACCCAAATCACAGGGTATAATAATATTCGGAACACAATAGGCAGACTAAAAACAAGGAGAAACCTATGCCGTACGATGAAAATTCGAATCCCCCTTGGTGCCAATGCCCTTGCTGTGGCACAAGAAGTGAAGGTGAAGACGGTATTGAGCGTGATTTTGGCTATCGCAATATGGGCAATGGACAAACAATTCCTCAATCCTATTGCAGGGAGTGCCGCAGCGCTAGATGTGAAGCAGGAAAGCCGTGCAAGAAATGAATGTCGCTACACACTAACAAGGAAGCATGACTTTTTTGAATCATGCGAGGGGCTGAACTCTCATGACAGCTAATATCGACAAGATAAAGCAATCCTATTCTTTTTTTGTAGAAAAGCTATCTACAAGCACTGAGTTCACGCTTCAAGAGCTGGCGAATGCTACGGGGTGGAGTGTGAGCACGGTTCGTACCTATCTTCCCAAAAAGTGGCGCCCCTTTTTGATTCAAGACGGCCAGCTATATAGCGTAAATTCCTCCACTTTCAAGTACTCTGAAGATGAATATGCCAGAATGATGTCCCAAGTTCATACATATAGCAGTAATCCCTTTAAGCCAAAACTCAGCGAGCCTGTTGAAAGCCTTGTTATTAAGGCAAAAGAATCAGCAGTATTAGCTATTGATATTTATAACAGACCAGCAACTTCTTTTAGGACTCAGGGATTCACGGTAATGATGGTCATAGCGTGGACGTCGTTACTACACGCATTATTTGAATTTGAAAGTAAAGACTATTACTATCGTGATAAAGATAATAATATTGCAATGATAGACGGAGACAGCAAGGCCTGGGAGTTAAGTAGATGCATCGATGCTTGTGAATATTTGTCGCATGCAACTAAAGCCAACATAACACTTTTTATTCAATTAAGAAACAAAATCGAGCATCGTTTTGCCCCAGCTTTTGATTTAGACATATGTGGAGAGTGTCAAGCGCTTATATTTAACTTCGAAGAGCAAATAACAAAACATTTTAGTAATTATTACTCATTAAACAACACTCTTTCAATCCCACTACAGGTTATAAAAACTCGTACTGAATGGCAATCTGAAATAACGAAGCAGATGCAAAGTTCACACTATAATGAGCTGAAAGGGTTTATTGATTCGTATCGAACCACTCTCCCTGATGATATTTTTGGTGACAGCCAATATAGCTTTAGGGTTTATCTCATCCCAAAAACTGGGAACCATCGTTCTTCGTCTGATCTTGCCATGGAGTTCATCAAATATGACCCATCACAACCCGATCAATTTGACGAGCTTGAGAGGGGAGTGACACTCATTAAAGAAAAACGAGTTCAAGTTGCAAATCAGGGTCGGTATAAGCCTTCACAGGTAAGCGAACAAGTGGCGAAACGGTTGAATAAGCCGTTCAATGTCACCACTCATGCCAACGCATGGAAGTTTTACGATGTTCGCAAGCGAGGCTATCAAGCTGATGGTTGTAACTCCCTGTATTGCCAATATGATGAGCCACATAAGGACTATGTCTTTACACAAGAATGGATAGATTTTTTGGTTGATAAGCTTGCAGACGAGACAGAGTATAATCGTGTAAAAGCATTTAGATAAGGGGGGTGTCATGTCCCAAAATACACCTATCCGCGAATGGCTACATAAGCATGACTATGAAGATATTGCGGAACTAATTGAACAAGTCATGGCTGGCTGGAAGCGAAAGGGTACAAAAACGCGACGCAACTGGTGGGCCGTGCTTGCAGGCAATAAAAACGGAACCCCTAAAGTAATTGAAGGTGTCACATTTCCCATCCTTAAGACTGCTCAAGCCAGGCAAGGCATGACGGTTACTGACAACGCTCTTTGTCGTAATGAGACGGAGGTCGCCCCAGGAGTCGTCACTGGTGGGCGGTGGGCACACAGAAGCAATATGCTTGATGCAGAAGACTAACGTGCTGAACAGAACCAACATACAATACTAATTAAAGAAAACGAAAAAATGGTTAAACCTTACTTAAAATGGGCTGGAGGCAAGCGGCAGCTTTTGCAGATTATAAAAACTTTTTTACCTTCCCGCATTGAGGAATATGTATATTATGAGCCATTTGTCGGTGCCGGCGCAGTGTTGTTTGAGCTACAGCCAAAAAAGGCTGTAATAAATGACTTCAACTCTCAATTAATTCTTACATATAATGTTATTAAGAACAATATTGATGCTCTAGTGACCAAGCTATACACTCATCAAAGGAATAATAGCAGAGAATATTATTATGACATACGGTCACAAGATAGAGATATTAAATATTTTACAGAATTATCAGACGTTGAAAAGGCTGCTCGCCTTATTTTTATGAATAAAACATGCTTTAATGGACTATACAGAGTAAACTCTCAGGGGCTTTTCAATGTACCATATGGTACATACAAAAACCCAAGAATATGTGAAGAAGATGTGTTGCGCGCTATAAGCGCTTATTTAAACAATAAAGATATTTATATTTTAAACGGTGACTTTTCTATGGCAACTAAAAATGCAAATAACTCATCATTTATTTATTTTGATCCACCATACCACAGCGCCGATAATAGCAATTTTACTGGATATCAAGCTGGAGGCTTTGGGGAAAGTGAACAAATTCGACTCAGGGACAATATTCTAGAATTAACAGAAAATGGTGCTAAATGCTTGCTAAGCAATTCTGACACGGATTTTATAAGAGAAATATATGCTGACAAACGATTTCACATTTTTACAATTCAAGCAAAACGTCTCATTAACTCCAATTCATCTAAGCGCGGTGAAGTTAATGAAGTGCTGATAAAAAATTGGAATTAATCAAAAAACGAGAATCCCTCACCTCACTCCACTGCTAGCGTTTTTATTCCTGACACCATTGCCCTATTCCCTTGGGCGAAGCGGATGCATGCAATTGCTCCGCCCAAGGATTAACTTCCGGTTATAGTTTAAAAATCCGCATTTGCGTCGAGGTGTTTTTTTGCCTTAAATTGTGATTCACCCTCGGCATAACCCATATTGTAAGCCGCTTCTGCATCTTTGTGGCGAACTGTGCCAGCTTGACTATCTGGTAGAC
>JAJDIC010000062.1 GCA_030266525.1 Desulfovibrio sp. OttesenSCG-928-G15
GAGCTTCATCTTTATTGGGCAGACATTCTCCAAGACGCTTGACGGCCATTTTTGCTTCTTCATCTCTTTGGATCAGCACGCCTATGGTCTGTTCCTCGATGAGTTTGAATGCCTTGGCCACACTACGAAAGGGGAAATAACCGTCATTCGACGCGGATTGAATGTTGGCAATAATATTTTTCGCATCCAAGTTTGCGGCCCCTTCAAGGGAATACAGTTCAGTAAAATACGCAGATACCGCATCGGGCATCAGAATATCGCTGAAGGACCGCAGTACTTTTTTCCCCGATTTAATGCGCCGATTTTGCTCTCCTTGTGTTTTACCTTCTGGCTCAAACACATACGTAACGCCGACAGGCTCCTTCCATTCACGATTACAGCGCCCTGCGGCCTGTGCAATGGAGTCTATACCACTTATTGCCCGATATACGACGGGAAAGCTTATATCTACACCCGCTTCAATGAGCGACGTTGCTACAACAATGCACGGCAGATTATTTGTAAGTTTTTCCCGGATATCTTGAAATACAGCTTTTCTGTGTTTCGGATACATCCATGTGCTCAAGTGAAATGGATACAGGTTACGGTTCATGAGTTCTTCACAGGTTGCACGAGCCTGTTCACGCGTATTGACAATGCACAAAACCTGAGGATGCCGGGCCAACTCCGCAGCGAGGGACGGGGTGGAAAGTTCACCGATGTTTTGTATAGAAACACGCTTTAAATCAGAAAAAAGCGTCTGTGGATCATCAATAATATCGCGCACATTCGAAAGACCTTCCCGAAGCCACTGAGTTTTACCCAAATTGGGCTGTGTGGCCGTACACAGCACCACAGTGGAATTGTAGTATGTAACAAGTTGTTGCAAGCTTGCCAGACAAGGGCGTAAATACCGGATTGGAAGGGTTTGGGCTTCATCAAGTATGATTACGCTTTCTGAAATATTATGCAGTTTTCTACACGAAGACTTACTCGCAGCAAAAAGTGATTCGTAAAACTGAACAGAAGTGGTGACAATGATTGCAGCATCCCAATTTTCCCAGGCAAGTGTTCGTAAATCTTCCATGCTGTCTGCGCTGCTGGCACTCACTGCTTCTTTTTCTACAAATGCATTACAATGATGTTCAACAACAGCATGTTCAAGCTCCGGTCCAAAAGCGGCTCTAAATACATCGGCGGTTTGCTCAATGATACTGGTATAGGGAATAACGTAGATAATCCTGCGCAGTTTGTGTGCGATTGCATGATCCAGAGCAAAAGCCAAAGAGGACAGAGTTTTGCCGCCACCCGTTGGAACTGTGAGAGAATAAAAGCCCTTCTCCTGTTCGGCCGCTTGTCGACATTTTTCCAACACATTGGCCCGCCGCCTGTTAAGAAAGGTGTCGGTGGCAGTGGCAGCTTTTTGAGCCAAAGAGGCATCGACTGCCTGTTTGATTTCCTCCAGAGCGGGATACCGTCCGCGTAGAACAGCTTTTTCAGGGCTGAGGGCTCTTTCAGTGTCCAGACAGTCCGCGTCTATCAGGCAGGAAAACAGCATCTTGCACCAGAAATAGAACGTCAGAGGGGCTTCTTGAACATCTTTCACAGGAGGGAAAAGCTTCTGAATCGATGGGCATGGTGGAAGGGTTATTTCTTGCAACCATGCATCATACAGGGGAATACTTGATTTTTTGCACAACCTGTTGTGCAAGGTCAGTCCTGTTGTTTCATCACTGTCTACACTATTTACCCCATTGGCAAGACCTGTGTGGTGTGCCGAAATAATGTGTGCGAAAAAATTTCCAACAGCTTTATTGTTCAAATAGGATTGCGCTTCCAGCGCTCCGGCAAGGGAATGATCCACGCGTTTTCCACCACGTAAACGCCTTTGAAACTCTTCTGAATATTTGCCAATATCATGCAAAATCCCACATATCCATGCCGCCTGTCCGCAATGAAAAGAAGACGCAAACGTTTTTGCGAGTGCAGCCACATCACTGAGGTGAACTTGAAGAAGGTGCCATTTTTCCTCTGGAAGGTGTTTGGCAGAGTGCGCGTAGTACATGCTCGTCCTTGTCAAAAACTGTTTACTTGAAGTGAATGTTTTTCAACCTGCCAAGCATGCAATAAAGCAAAAGAGATAGAGAAAAAGAGAAAAAGCCTTTCTTCCCCGTGTCACGCTGAATCCTGCCTGTTATGAGCAAACACAGGCAAGATGTGCGTGCAATTGTGTTAATTTATATATATGAGCCAGCTAAAAAACTCAAGGTAAAATACGAAAAAATATATAGACAAGCAGAACAATCACGGAGAGAGGTACACAGAAGGACATCATGACGGACTCTCGCGCAAGGTACTACTGCGTTACAGAAGAAATACAGAGTGCGTGAACAAATGGAAGTACCTTGCTTACAGTCCCTTCACCATATACACCCGCTCATACCCGTTAACCTGCTTCACCCCTTCGGACGTATAGCCGAGGCGGGTGTACAGGCCTATATTTTCTGTCATGGCTACGTTGGTGTACAGGCGCATGTGGGAGAAACCGCTGTTTCGGGCGCTTTGCTCGGCAAAGGTTATGAGCTTGCGTCCGTAACCACGCCCCTGGTGGGATTTGGCTACAGCGACAATATCCAGCCACATGGTGTCATTATCAGGGATGATTACCAGATAGCCGCAGAGGGCGTGCTCGTTTTTGAGTACATATACCAGCTCTTTAGCGATCAGTTGTGCGTAGTTTCCCAGCATGGGGGCAGGTTTTTGGCCGTTCATCCTGGGCAGGTACAGGGCGAAGGCCTCTTCGGCCAAGGTCTGGATTGCCGCTGCGTCCTGCGCGGTGGCGGGCGTGATGTGTTCTAATGTTTTACCGAGCATATGCCTACCTGTCTGAATTCCGTTGTCGGTTTTCTCAGCGTTTCCTCAATAAGCAGCAACAATTCTTCCCTGGCCTGCGGAACCATGGCATCAAAGAACACGAAATTGGACCAGAACTCGCTCAAAAGATGCATGGGCGCAGTGATGTAGCTGACGAGCACATGCAACTCCTGCAAAATAGCATGCGGCCCCATCAGGAGAAACCGTCCGGCGAGGTAATCGTCACCAAGCGGCGTATCGGTGTTGGGCACAAAGGTACGAATGCGAACACAGGCGGGGCGGATATCGCTTAACAGCGCGGCTGTTGCCACGGCATGTTGCTGTGATTGTTCCGGCCCGGCTATGCCCAGCATGATGGACACATCATTTTCTATTCCGGCCTGCGCAAGAAGCCTGCTGATATGGCGATAATCCGCAGCAGTACTTCCCTTGCAAGTTGATTCAAGCACCTGATCAAGACCGGATTCAAGCCCCACATGAACCCGCCGAAGCCCCGCAGCGAAAAGACGGCCAAGCTCGTCCGGTGTTTTTCGCGCAATGGAGCGCGCCGTTGCATAACTCGCAACTCTTTTGATGTGTGGAAAACGCAAGCGGGCGTGCTCCATAATTTTGAGCAGGTCGTCCGTTTTGCGCACCATGGGATCGCCACCCTCCAAATACAGGCTGGTGACGTGATGAAGGTTCTTTTCCCCAAGATCTTCCGCGTCCTGGTCAATGCCCGACAACACCTCGTCAAGGGGCGTTATTTCCAGACGAATATCCTTGTACATATTACAAAAGGTACAGCGGTTATGCGAGCAGCCACGCATAACGCGTACAAGAAAACTTTCCGCTTCCGAAGGAGGCCGGAAGTACGGGTCGTCAGGAATATGGGCCATGACATTCTCCCTTGCGCCAAATGGACAAGTTTTTACTGTATTCTTCCTGCCCGTCCGGCGCACACCGTCGCAACAAACTCCGCCGCCCTGTCTTCAGACCAGTAGGCGTCCTGCCCGAATGGCGAAGTAAAGCCTACATGCCCACCGTTTTGCGGCGTTTCCAGATGGAGACAGGCATGCGATGCAGCGATATCCACAGGAGAACACGACGGTGCGAGAAAGGGGTCGTTAAGCGCGTTAATCAGCAGAACAGGCGTGCGGATTGCCGTCAGGAAAGGCAGACATGCAGCCTTTTCCCAATAATCCCGGGCCGATGAAAAGCCATGTATCGGCCCTGTATATCTGTTGTCAAACTCCGCAAAGGTTCGTATCGACTCCAGCCCGTCCAGAGGATAGGCATCGGGGAAGCTTTCATGCTTTACTTTAACCTTTTGCGTCAAGGTACGTAAAAAGGAGCGCATATAGAGAGCGTTCTCCGGCTTATCCAACTCTTGCGCCGCCGCCGCCAGATCGCACGGGGCAGAAAAAGCTACCGCCGCCACAACAGCGCCCGGAACCTTGTCCGCATGTTCTCCCAGATACTTGAGCACTTGGTTAGCTCCCATGCTGAAGCCTACCAAGGTTATACGCTCATAGCCAAGATACAGGCAATGCTCAATCACACTATGCAAGTCTTCCGTCTGGCCACTGTGATACAGGCCGACAGTGCGATTCATTTCTCCCCCGCATCCGCGAAAGTTTCTTCCCACGCTGTCCCAACCGTCCTGCGCAAAGCGCAGCATCATGCCCCGCATGTATTTGCGCAGGGAGTTGCCCTCCAACCCGTGGGACAAAACCACAACAGAATCAGAACGCCGGGGCGGGGCGGCAAGAAAGGTGTCGCACACAATTTCGTCACCATCAGTAGCGGGTATGATGGCGCGGCTTGCCACAACAGGGGGAACCTTGCGAAAAAGCGAAGGAAATATGGTCTGGCAATGACCGCCGCGCAGCCAGAGTGGCGCTTTGTATGTGGAAGGAACCAAAGGCATGGCAGTGACCTCAATCGCTGGAATAAAAAAACTGGCTAAATAGGCGGGCAAACGCTATACCGCGCCCATGAAACATGGTTCCGGCAAACTCTATGATACCATCGTTCTTGGCGCGGGAGCGTCAGGGCTGTGGTGCGCCGCAAAAGCCGCGCAATACGGCAAGGCTGTGCTCATTCTGGACCGTGCGGCCAAACCGGGCATCAAGCTTACGCTTTCCGGCGGGGGCAAGTGCAACCTGACAAACCGCGACATATCACCCCGTTTTTATTACGGAAACAATCCAGATTTTTGCCGTTCCGCACTTTCTCGCCTTCGCCCGGAAGAGTTGCTTTTACTTCTGGACAAGGCAGGCATCGCCTGGGAAGAACGTGAGCATGGTCAGTTGTTTTGCCTGCGTTCCGCCAAAGACGTGCGCACACTGCTTGTCCGGCAGTGCGAGGCAGCCGGTTGCGTTTTTTACCTGGACGAGCATATCACAGAAGTTCGCGCTCTGACAGGTAATATGTATGGAGAAACTCCGGCAGCGGGCATGGAAAGCCAAAAAAATCCGGCATCTTGCATACATGAAAGCGAAACGGCAGGCGGCACGATAGTTACTGCAGAACCCCCAAGCGCCGCCAGCCGCTTTCTCATACGCACCGTAAACGCGCAGTTCTTCTCCCGCAATCTTGTTGTTGCAACCGGCGGCCCGGCCTGGCCCCAGTGCGGGGCCTCCGGTTTCGGTTATGAAATAGCCCGCTCCTTCGGGCACCGCATACTGCCCATCCGGCCCGCGCTGACTGGCCTGTGCATGCCCGATAGCTGGGCCTTTGCCGGACTTTCCGGTATTTCGCTACCCGCCTCCATAACCGTTGCCCCAAAGCCCCCGGACAGTCCCTCCCATGAGCTGCGTCAAAAGCCTGTCCAGGCCGCGCATGCCCTACCGCTACTGTTCACCCACAATGGTATCAGCGGACCGGCAGCCTTGCAGGCATCCTTGTATTGGACAGCGCACAGACCGCTTGTGATCGACTTCTTGCCGGATCAGTCCATTCTGGAACTGCTCAACGAGCCCGGCTCGGGCAAGCTTCTCTGCCGCAATCTGCTCAAGCGCCATTTCCCGGAAAGGCTGTGCGCGGCCATCATTCCCACAAGCGTCGGCAATAAAAAAACCGCAGAGTTGAACAAAAACGAGCGCCAGGTCATGGCAAAGGCCGTACACGCACATACCGTCGTGCCTGTCGGAACCGAGGGCTTCGCCAAGGCGGAAGTGACCGCCGGGGGCATAGACACAGCCGAGGTTTCTTCCAAAACCATGGAAAGCAAACGACAGGCCGGACTGTTTTTTTGTGGGGAAGTGCTGGATGTTACCGGGCGGCTGGGAGGCTATAACCTGCACTGGGCGTTTGCATCGGGCAATGCAGCCGGGGAATATCTGAGTAAATGAGCGCACTCAGAAGCAGAGAGAAAACTTACGAGAAATACCCGCAATCCCAAACGGAAAACACCGCGTCCCTGCCGGGAGCGAGACTACCCATACCATGCAGGCCAAGCGCCTGTGCCCCGTTAACTGTCGCCATGCGCAATACGGCAGCAGGGGAAAACGCATAGCGGTCCACAGCGTCTGCCATTTCCGTTTTCATACTGAGATCGTTATTGGAGGCTGCGCTGTCCGTGCCGAGGCACAGCAGAACGCCCTTCCGGGCGAAAAGCCTGGCCGGGGCTTCGCCCACGCCGATATAGGCATTACTCTGCGGACAAAGACAGACACACGCGCCCCGCTCTGTCAAAATGGCTGCATCCCGTTCATCGCACTGTACGCAGTGAACAGCCAGGGTGTTTTGCGTAAGCAGTCCAAGCTTGTCGGCCAAGAGTACAGGCCGCACCCCCGGAGCCTTCCAGCCCGGCGGCAGCACCCGCTCTCCCAAAAGCTCGTACAAGAGGCCCGTAGCAGCAATAAGGCACTGTTCTTCTTCCGCAGACTCGGCAAGATGCATGGAGTACGGGAGCGCGTTGGCAACGCACCAAGCATGCGCCGCTTGCAGGGCCTGAGGGGAAGTGCTGTACAGGGCGTGACCGGACAGGGCCGAGTGGTTTCGGGCCGTGCTGTCCAGAAAGCGGGCCGGGGCAGGAGAATAGCCGCCCGAAGCCAGTGCCTCACCAGTCCCCCCGGCTTCAGCCGGAGCGCCAAAGCCGAATAACTCAAGCAAATGCAAAACGCCATAGCGCCCGCCGTCACGGGCCGCCTGGCTGACCAGGTGCGGCCAGCGGCTGCCGGTGTCTGCAATATGGGCGCTTCCTTCACGCTGCATGGCGCCGAGCGCGCCTTGAATTGCAGCCAGAACTTCGGCTTCGTCCGGCGAGTTGCGCAAGAGTCCGACAAGGCTTTCCATCCACAGGCCAAAGCCGTCGCCGGAACGGGTTTGGCCGCCACCAAGGTACGACAATTCCAGGTGGCAATGAGCATTCACCAGACCAGGGGCAAGACATACGTCGCCAAGGTCGGTCAGCCCCGCTTCCGGCAAACCGCGCCGCCTGTAACAACTGTATGGCTCAACTGCCACAATTTTTCCCTGTGCACACAGCAGAACAGCGTCGTCCATGCATGCAGGGGAAGCCTCCAATGCATACTGATACATGGCCGGACCTTCGTCGGTCAAAGTGATAATCTGTCTGGCCCTGTATGCTGAGTACAGCATGGACGATTCCGAAAACGGCTGCCTGGAAGTCATCATGAGCGCCTCTAGGTAAAAGAGCGTACTGCCGGGGGACGAACGCCCATCAGGGCCGCCTGGTCCAGCACATCCGCAGTGCGGCCAAAAACCGCCCCCTCCTTTGCCAGAAACAGAATGGAGTCCGTAAAGTCCAGCACGGGCTCAAGATCGTGGGTGCTGACCACAAGCGTCATACCGTGGGCCTTGCAATCCATGAGAATATTTCGCAATTCCTTGACAGCGGGGTAATCCAGACCGCTGAACGGCTCATCCAGCAAAAGCAGAGATGCCCCGCGAAGCAGCGCCCCCGCGAGGCAGAGTTTGCGCTTTTGCCCGTAAGACAAGGTGTGCGGCGGTGAATGCATGAGCGAGTCCAGCGCAAAACGGGCGGCGATGTCGTGCGCCTTTTCCCGCGTTTCCTGCGTTTTTGGCTGACCGAGAAGCAGATCTTCTTCAACGCTGGCACCCAGAAGCTGCATATCCGCATCCTGCATCAGCAACGCCGCCCTCCGGGGCATATCCCCCCCCCCCGCTGAGGGCTTCCCCGGCCTGGTCTGCGCCAAAGAGAAAAAGCTGCCCCGGCGCACAAGGATATACCCCGGCCAAAAGGCAAAGCAGAGTTGACTTTCCGACTCCATTTACGCCTGCCAGACACATAAGCTCGCCCGGATTCAGGCTGAAACTCAGGTCCGTCAGAGCCGGGATATTCCCCCCGCCCTTAGGGTGGCGATAGCGAAGTTTTTTTACCCTGATAGAAGGAAAACCCGCTTCCTGCGCGACCTGTTCGTCCTGCACGTTCATTTCGAGGCAGCTCCGGCTCCTGCCCCGCTCCCAAAAACCCGCCCCTCTGCGGGCAAATAGCCTCTGCCGTACAGGGTTCGCCATACAAGCACAGCCATCAGTATCTTGAAAGTGTCCGGCAGAATAAAGGGGGCTACCCCCACCATAAAGGCTTTCGTAAATGAAAAATCCATGGCATGCATAAACCAGGAGGTTCCGCACACATACAGGCAAATCAGCCCGATCAGGGCCATGGCAGCTACGGGGAACAGACGTTTTACCGACAGGCAGTTTTCCCTGTTCCCGGCATCGTCCGTGTCTGACCTGTCGCTCTTGTCTTCAGCGCCTTCCGGCATGTTGTGAATCCACAAACGACTGCCCAGGCCGGAAAAAAAGACCAGTAGCAGATAGCCGGCAAGATAGCCGCCGGTCGGTCCGACCAGATGCCCCAGCCCTGCGCGCCCGCCGCTGAAAACCGGCAGGCCGACTGCCCCGGCGAAGATATACAGGGCAACGGCGTACACGCCGTACCTCGGGCCAAGAACCAGCCCCGCCAGGGCAACAAACAAAACTTGAAAAGTGACTGGAACCGGGCCTATGGATACATGAAACAGCGCACCTGCCGCGATGCATGCGGCCATAAGCGCAATCCAGCACAAACGGTGCAGTTCCCCAAGACTTGATGTTGTTCTTCCTTGTGTCACTCTAACCCTCCATCCATTCTATACTATGCAGAAAACAAGCAATATTTCAGACGTTGAACCGGTTTTGGTCAATGCCCGCATGGAACCCGGACGCATCACCCTTTCTCTTCTCGGCAAAGACTGGGAGCTTTTTCGTCCGGCTGACCTCGAAAGCATGTGGGACGCCATGACCGATGACGATTTCAGCGAGGACGAACGCATCCCCTACTGGGTTGAATTATGGCCGGCCAGCCTTGCCCTGGCAGCCTGGTTGCAAAAACAACAGGCATACATAACCGGCAAGACCTGTCTGGACCTTGGCTGCGGCCTTGGCTTCAGCGCCCTCGCAGGCTCCTGGCTCGGAGCCAGAGTAATTGCCATGGACTACGAAGCCGAAGCCCTTACCTATGCTTCTCGCAACACCCGTGTCAATGCTGTTCCTGCCCCTTTGTGGGTAGCAATGGACTGGCGTCAACCGGCTGTAAAACCGGGAAGTTGCGACTGCATATGGGGCGGAGATGTGATGTATGAAAACCGCTTCGTCATTCCGGTTTTCGACTTCATCAACTACGCGCTCGCTCCCGGCGGCAAGGTCTGGATTGCTGAACCGGGCCGCGACGCATACGACAACTTCAAACGGGCCCTGCTGACCGGCGGCTGGCACTCGCGCTGTGTTGCAGTAAACAAAGTGGAAGCCCTGCATGTTCAGGATGTGCCGGTTTCCGTAAAATTGTGGGAGCTTTCGCGGCAGTAAGACACTTCATAAAGACTCGTATTGTAAGGATACTTGTACTTGCGAAGAATGATGCATATAGTAACACGCACCGGCAAGGCGCTGCCCCGGCATATCGCAGGCCAAAACCCTTATTTTACCCGGTATTTGTTCAGTTTTTTCGCAGTTCAGGAGATTGCATGGGAACCACCATCCGCTTTGGCGTGTCGCTTGATTCAGACCTTTTGGACAAATTTGACAACCTGTGCGACGAGCGCGGCTATCAAACCCGCTCGGAAGCCATACGCGACCTTATACGCAATACCCTGGTGCAGGAAGAATGGCAGCAGGAAACCACCGAAATGGCCGCCACCCTGACTCTGGTCTATGATCACCACAAAAGCGACCTGGCCCAACGGGTAACCAATGCCCAGCATGACGCCCACCATTTAATCATCACCACCCTGCACGTTCATCTTGACCACCACAACTGCCTGGAAGTGCTTGTGTTGAAAGGGCCTGGCGGAGAAGTGCGGGCCTTTGCCCAGAGCCTTGTATCGACCAAGGGTATTATTTTCGGCAAGTTGTCGCCAGCCACCACCGGCGAAAACCTCTGTTAGATTGTGGAGTCACGACATCAATAAGGTGCCTAATGTTGGAAGACGTACAGAACAGACAGGCGGACATTGCCATGCCCATTGACAATGTGGGCGTTCGGGGTATTGAGCTGCCCATTACCGTTAGCCGGAAAAACGGGCCGCCCTGCCATACCGTGGCTACGGTAGAACTTGGCGTGGAGCTTCCTGCCGAGTTCAAAGGCACCCACATGAGCCGTTTTGTTGAAGCGCTGGAAACCTGGAATGAAGAGTTGAGTTACAAGAGCATAAAAAACCTGTTGCAGGATATTTTAAGCAGGCTCAATGCCCAGAAGGCCAAAGTCATTTGCAGCTTTCCCTTTTTTCAGCAAAAAAAATCTCCGGTCAGCGCAGCATCCGGGGTGCAGGGCTATGCCTGTAAAATCACGGGAGAGCTTTCCTCGGAAAAAGACGCCAAACCGGCCTTCAAACTGGAACTCACCGTTCCTGTAATGACCGTGTGCCCCTGTTCCAAAGCCATCAGTTGTGAGGGCGCGCACAGCCAGCGGGCGGATGTGCGTATGGCTTTTCGCTTCAAACATTTTCTGTGGATGGAAGAACTCATCGCCATTGCGGAAAATTCCGCTTCCTCCCCCACCTATCCGCTGTTAAAACGCGAAGATGAAAAATTTGTCACAGAAACAGCGTTTTCCCGCCCCTATTTTGTGGAAGACGTGGTCAGAAACATTGCCGGACAGGTTTCGCAAAACCCGGCCGTTGCCTGGTTCAGGGTGGAAGTGGAAAGCTATGAGTCCATTCATCCGCACAATGCCTTTGCCCGGATAGAGCGTACCTTGCCCTGATCGTTTCACGCAACCCCAACCGGCACTGTTGCAGGAGTCAAACCAAGCCATGCACATCGTGCTGTTTGAACCGGAAATTCCGCCCAATACGGGAAACGTGGCCAGGCTGTGCGCCGCAATGCGCGTTTCCCTGCACCTCATTGAACCGCTGGGCTTTCGTCTGGAAAGCAAATATCTCAAACGGGCCGGGCTGGATTACTGGCCGAATGTGGACTTGACCGTCTGGCCGGACTTTGCAGCCTATCTGGACGGCCCCGGTAAATCTGCCCGGATTATTGCCAGCAGCAGTCGCAAAGGGGATGCGGTCCACCACTTTCACTTTACCGGCGAAGACGCCCTCCTGCTTGGTCCGGAAACGCGCGGTCTGCCTGAAAACATCTTGGCAAAAGCGCAGCACCTTGTACGCATACCGGTTTCCGACAAGGTACGCAGCATCAACCTTTCCACAGCAGCCGGGATACTGCTTTTTCAGGCCCTTTCCTCCTGCGGCGCACTGGATAACCCGGTGTATTACCCCGACGAACAGGATACACAATAATGGCCTGGCTCCCCTTTGCCGCCCTTGCCCTGGACCTGCTCCTTCCTGACCCGAAGCGCCTGCCGCACCCGGTACAAGCCATCGGTCGTCTGGCCGATTTTCTGGAGCCGCGCGTCCGCAAACTGCCAAACCCGGTCCTGGCAGGGGGCATGGCCCTGACGGCCATATTGCTGCTCACGGGGTGGGCGGCCTTCATGCTGACAATTCTGCCCCTTGGTGCGGGTCTGTTCTTTTCCCTCTATCTTGCCTGGGCGGGCCTCGCTCTTGGAAGCCTTGTCAGACATGGGGAAGAAGCGTTGCACTCCATACTCAGGGCTGAGAGCACACCAGACTCCCTGCTCATATTCCAGGCCCGGCGCGATGTGCAAAAACTTGTCTCCCGCAATACGGAAGGTATGAATATCGACAACCTGTACCGCTCTCTCGCTGAAAGCCTGAGTGAAAATTTCAATGATGCCTTTGTCGCTCCCTTTTTCTGGCTGTGTCTTGGCGGACCGGTGGGACTTTGGCTTTACAAGGCCGCAAGCACC
>JAJDIC010000063.1 GCA_030266525.1 Desulfovibrio sp. OttesenSCG-928-G15
ATAGGGGCAGGACCGAAGAGTCCAGCCCCCTGAAAAAAAGGGCTCTCGCCTTGCCCGACGGAGAAACTCAGCGTTTTGCCCGTTGCCTCTCCCACCGCGGAATGGGGAGAAAAGGGTTGCTTTGCTCCCCTTTTTTTGGGCGGGTGGGGTTGCTTTGCTCCCCTTTTGTCTCGATGGGTGGGCAGAGAGTCGTCCAGGCTTTTGAAACAAGGACGCAGTAGCATTTTCCGGTATGGTACTCTCTGCGCAATGCAAGGGCTGTATGGGTAGAGTCTGTCCATTGCGTAGTGTTGCATTTCGTATCTGTATCTTGATTAAATTCCCTGTTGTTGCTTTTTTCTCATGTCATGCATAACTCGGCATTGCCAATGCGTAATTGAGCGCATATAGTGTTGCGGGGTTGTATGTTTTTGGGGTGAAGGAGTGTTGTCCTTTACTTCTTTGTTGCCATACAGGGAAATCATGATCACAGACGCGCCGCAACAGCATGTCCGGGGCCGCTTCGGCCTGGGGGTCAAGCTTTTGATCCCTATACTGGCTATTGTGCTGACCACGCTTGCCTTGTCCACGCTGGCTGTTGTGCACAGGGCAGACAGTACATTGATTTCAGCGGGCAAGGAAAAAATTCTCAATTCTTCCATGGTGGTCGGCAACAGTATTCTGGCCCAGATTAACCGGGCCAAGGCAGACATGACCTTTGCCCACCGTGTGCCCGGCATTTATACTTCCCTTGACCCGAACGCCACCCTGAATCACCCTGACCGCGCCTCTTACGTGAACATGGCCAACGGCCTGCTGGCCAGTCTGGGCGAAGCCTGCGGCTATTATGAAACCTTTTACACCGTGTCGCATAACGGTATGACCCTGGTCTGCTCCATGCCCGGCGCAGTGGGCAAGCTGGATATTTCCAACCGCGACTGGTTCCACAAGGCCATCGTCACCGGCAAGCTTACCCTTTCTGCCCCCTTTCGCAGCCGCATCACCGGTGACGCACTGATGGCCGTTGCCCAGCGCTTTGAATACAACGGCTATACCGGGCTTATGGTTGGCTCGCTGCAAATACGCAAGTTCATGCTTGACGCGCTGGAGCAGGAAAACCACGAGCATCAAAAAGCCCTTGTGGTTACATCTTCCGGCCTTGTGGCCGCTTCGGTCAATGATGCGGATATTTGCGTAACTTCCTACAGCAAGTTTCCATGGTTCAGAACCATGCTTGCCGACAAGCTCAACTATCTGGAATTTATTGACAACAAGGTCATGAAGGTGGCCTCGCTCCACCCTCTTGGCGACACCGGCCTGTATGCCCTGGTGGTGACAGACAGAGACTACCTTACCGGTGCGGTGCATGAGGTGGAAAAAATCGGACTTCTGGCTGTGCTGCTTGCTGTTACGCTCTCGTTTTTCGGTATTTGCGCCGTGGTCTACCCGGCTGCCCGCGACATTCGCCGTCTGGCCCGATACGCGCAAAGCACGGCAGACGGCCGCAATGCCGAGCCTGTGCTGTTTGCGCGCAAAGATGAAGTGGGCGCGCTTTCACACTCACTTGCGGGCATGGTGGCAAGCCTTACAGAAATGGTCTCGGTCGCCCGTCAGGCAACCCAGGCCAAAAGCGATTTCCTGGCCCGTATGAGCCATGAAATACGCACCCCCATGAACGTGATTATCGGCATGACCCACCTGGCCATGCAGGCCGAGAAGGACGAAAAACAGCTCGGTTTTCTTGGAAAAATCCGCAACGCAGCGGAAAACCTTTTGGGCATCATTAACGATATTCTGGATTTCTCCAAGGTGGAAGCGGGCAAAATGTCGCTGGAAAACAAAGCTTTCCGGCTTTCCGGCATGTTGACCTCTGTACGCGATTTGCTCGAAGCCAAAGCCGAAGAAAAAGGCCTGGCCCTCATTTTTCAGCAAGATCCCGATGTGCCGGACGCATTGGTGGGCGACTCACTCCGCCTTTCCCAGATATGTATAAACCTGTGCTCCAACGCCCTGAAATTTACGGCAAAAGGCAGCATTACCCTGAGGGTGGAGCGTGCTTCCGAAAAAGACGATGGGGTGCTTTTACGCTTTGGCGTGACCGATACCGGTATAGGCATGACCGATGAGGAGCAGGAGAGAATTTTTGAAGCTTTCTCCCAGGCAGACGGCTCCACAACCAGGCGCTTTGGCGGAACCGGCCTGGGGCTGGCTATTTGCAAGCTGCTTTCCCTGCTCATGGGCGGGGATATCTGGGTGGAAAGCACGCCGGGCAAGGGCAGTACATTTTATTTCACCGCCATGCTGGGCAAGGCCGACGGGCAAAGCCTGCTGGACGAGGATGAACACTGCAAGCCCTATGAGGCCAGCCGCGATCTGAGCGGCGCAACGGTGCTGCTGGCCGAAGACAATCTGATAAATCAGGAAATCGCTGTCGAATTTTTGCGCTCTCTCGGCGTTACAGCCGAAGTGGCGGATAACGGCGCCATGGCCGTTGAAATGAGCAGGCAAGGCCACTACGACCTGATTTTGATGGATATCCAGATGCCGATCATGGACGGCCTGGAGGCGGCCCGGCGCATTCGCGAGGCAGAAGGCGACGGCCCGCATATACCCATACGCGCCATGACCGCAAACGCCATGAACGGCGACAAGGAAAAAAGCCTTGAAGCCGGTATGAATGCCCACCTGACCAAGCCCATTGATATGAGGGCGCTTGAAGAAAGCCTCAACCGCTGGCTGAAACGTTGATTTTTTCCGTCTGGCAAGGCGCGTATGTCATTGAGGATTTTATCAAAACGCAAGCTATCATGCGTAGCATGTAACAGCTGGACTTTTCAGAGAAATTACCCAATAATAAAAACTTGCTGCCCGTTTGTCGGTTTTCGCCGTCGCCCTGGGTTTGCCAATTCACAATAACGGCGTCTCGCCAAGGAGGGTTGCATGAAACTGAAAACACTTGGGCTGTATCTTTGTATGGCCGTCGTTCTGGCTATGGTCGGTGCCTGCGGCAAAGACACGACAAAAATTTCGGACTATTCCCAGGACGAGTTGCGCAAAAAGTCGCGCGCGGCTCTGCATGCCCTGTACGAATCCACACCGGAAGCGAAAAAACTTCGCCAGCACGCTGTTGCCATTCTGGTGTTCCCGGATGTGTTCCGTGCGGGCTTCATTGTGGGCGGTTCCGGCGGAAACGGCGTTTTGTTTACCCCGGATGAAAAGGCGAAAGGCTACTTCAACGTGGCTTCCGCTTCCTTTGGCTTGCAAGCCGGTGCCCAGGGATTCAGCGAAATTTTCTTCCTGACAACCAAGGAATCTCTGGAGCATATTCAAAGCACCAACGGCTGGTCCGTGGGCGTTGGCCCGACCATTGTTGTTGTTGACGCGGGTGCGGCCAAAGATTTGTCCACCATGTCGTCGCGCTATGACGTCTTCGCCTTCATCACCAACCAGAAAGGCCTTATGGGCGGCCTTGGCGTACAAGGACAGAAGATTACCAAGCTGAATCCGCAGTAGCGGGCGATCTTTCACAACTGACCGCAGTGCAGCACCCTTGGGGCAGGCGTATTGTCCTGCCCCCTTTTTTATGGCTTCGCAACCGGAATAAAAGCACAGCATTTGTGGGGCAGGGGCCGCGAAGAGGAAGAGAGAAGGGCGCGCTATGCGTTGGCTGTAGAGCGTTTTGCGATGGGGGATTTGTATCGTATGGTTTATGTAGCGATTGCTATGTAATTCGCAGCGACAGCGCTTGCGCCAAATCCGCGAGGCCTTCGCCGGTTCGGGCGGAAATGAAAAAGGCTTCCGGGTGTTTTTCTGCCAGCTCCGCGCGGGTGGGTATTGCCGATGCGTTTTCGTCATCTGTATCGGCTTGAAGCAGGGGGAGCGCATCTACCTTGTTCAGGACCAGCATGCGCGGAACCTCGGCCAGATCAAGCTGGTCAAGAATACTTTCCACCGCTGCAAGCTGCTGCTCAAGCTCCGGGTGGGAGCAGTCGGCCACATGGATAAGCAGTTCCGCTTCGTCCAGCTCTTCCAGCGTTGCCCGGAAGGCTTCGACCAGTTCCTTGGGCAGACTGCGGATAAAGCCCACGGTATCCGTAAGGATGAGTTCTTTTTCTTCCGGGAAGCGGAGCCTGCGGGTGGTGGGGTCAAGGGTTGCGAAAAGGCGGTTTTCCGCAAGTACTTCGGAACCGGTCAGGGCGTTGAGCAAGGTGGACTTGCCCGCGTTGGTATAGCCGACAAGAGAAGCAATGGGCACTCCCCCCTTGGCCCTTCTGGCTCTGGCGTATGAGCGTTGGCGGCGCAGATCGCCAAGCTGGCTTTTGATGCGGGCTACCCTGTCGCGCAGGCGGCGGCGGTCTGTTTCCAATTTGGTTTCCCCCGGCCCCCGGCCGCCAATGCCCCCGGCCAGCCGGTCAAGCGCACGGCTTTTGCCTACCAGCCTTGGCAACATATACTGCAACTGGGCCAGCT
This sequence comes from Desulfovibrio sp. OttesenSCG-928-G15, assembly GCA_030266525.1. The sequence continues at coordinate 4,450 of JAJDIC010000063.1, forward strand.
CCACCTGGTATTTTCCGGCGCGCGATGAAGCCCTTTGGGCGAAAATATCGAGAATAAGCTGCGTTCTGTCCAAAACCCGACGCTCCGTAATCTCGGTCAGGTTGCGCAACTGGGCGGGAGAAAGTTCTTCGCCAAACACAATCAGGCCGGCGTTGCCCTGCAAAGCCAGAACCTCCAGGTCCGCAAGCTTGCCCTTGCCCAGTATGAAGCGCGGGTTTACTGCGTGCACACGTTGGATGAGCGTTCCCGCCACATATACTCCGGCAGTGTCGGCAAGCTCCGCGAGTTCTGCCAGCGAAGATTCCTGCTCCTTTTTGCTCCTTGTGGACACGCTTACCAGAATGGCCCGGCTTTCCGGGCCTTTGCCCGCGTCCTGACCGGTGACCACGGCCCGGCCAATGCTCTCCGGCCCGCTCGCGCTTGCGACGCCTGCCTGCCCGGACGCGCCGGTGGGCTGGCTGGCTTGCGCCCCATGGCTTTCAGGCATGGTTCGGGCCAACTCTTCTTCAAGGGCGGCGGCTTCTGCCGCGAAATCCGCTTCCACCGCGTCCCAGCGAGCAGGCGGGTGGGCCCTGTGGCGCACATTTTCCGGGTTGGCGGGCATGAGGGTGGCGTACTGAAATTGCAGCGGCTCGCCCCATTCGTTCACGGTAAGCACGGCCAGGCTGTCCAGACGCAGAAACAGAAGGTCCATGAAATCTTCCTGCGAAAGCAGGTCCGGGGTAAGGTGGGTGTGCAGAAAACGAAGACCCCGAAGCCTGCCCGCGCCTTCGCGCGAGCGGGGAAGCTCCGGGATCAGGATGCTGGATGTGCTGCCGACAAGTACCTTGAACACGCGGCCCTGGCGGTTGACCAAAAGGCCGAGTTGGCGGCCTGTGCTACGCGAAAGGGCGGCAAGCTCCCGCGCCTGGTCCGTGGTGTAGCCGCCAAGGGATGGGTAGCGCCGGGTGTACAGACGGTTAAGGGCTTTTACCTGGCTGGCTTTAAGGCCCTGGGTGTTTCCTTCAACCTTGGCGATGGCTATTCACCTTTTTCAGATAAATACGAGGAAATCATGGCGTCATAGGCGCTGGTCGCCGCAAAGGTCTGGGCTGAAAGTTCCCGGCGAAGGTCGAGCGGTGCTTTCATGCCATTCTGGATCAGGGCTTCTTGCACCCGGCTGTAATGTTCCGGCGCGGGAATGACCAGTACGGAATGGTAGTTTTTGGCTGAAGCGCGCAGCATGCACGGGCCGCCGATGTCAATTTCTTCCACTGCCTTGCGCAGATCCATTCCGCCTGCAACTGCGCTGGAGAAGTTGTACAGGTTGACGCAGACCAGATCAAAGGGGGCGATAGCGTGCTTGGCCAGGGTTTGCAAATGCTCCGGGTTGTCCTTGTCGGCAAGAATGCCGCCGTGAATGGCAGGGTGCAGGGTTTTTACGCGACCACCCATGATTTCTGGAAATCCGGTTACTTCGCTGACCTTGGTTACCTTGAGGCCCGCTTTTTCCAGCATGGCCGCGGTGCCGCCCGTGGAAACAAGCTCTACCCCGTTTGCAGCGAGAAAGGAGGCAAATTCCGCAAGACCGCTTTTATCTGTGACGCTCAAGATGGCGCGTTTGATTGGCAAAAAATCCATGGTTCGCTACCTTATTGATACTGTTGCAGTTCCGCCCAGAAATCTTCGGGTACTTCAAAGCCGTTAGAGGCGGCGAGTTGCGCGTTTTCCAGCGCTTTTTTGCCGTCGCCCTTTTCCAGCCAGGCGAGGGCCAGGTTGTTGTAAGCCGGGCCGAAGCCGGGCTGGGCCTTGAGCACCCGCTCGCTCAGGGAAATGGTTTCATCAAGGTTGCCCTGCATGAAGTGCGCCGCCGCGAGGGAGGTAATGGCCTGGATGAAGGTGGGGTCCCATTTCACGGCCTTGGTCAAGGCTTCCACGGCCTGGTCAGCCTCGCCCCGTTGCAGGTGCACAAAGCCTATGTTGCCCCAGGCAATGGCAAAGCGGGGTCGGCTGTTGGCCGCTTCCTTGTTGTAATTGAGGCAGCCGTCCAAATCGCCGCGTTGCAGGCAGATTCCGCCAAGCTGCACATAGGCTTCCGCCAGACGCGGAGACTTGCGCACAGAGTCCAGAAAAGCGCGTTCTGCCCCCTGGAAGTCCTTTTTGGACAAAAGGGCTACGCCCAGGTTGTACAGATGGTTGGCGCAGTCGGGCGATTTTTCAATAGTTTCGCGCAGGTCGGCAATATATTCGTCAATATCCTGGTAATGGTCCTTCATTTGCTAGCCTGCTCCTTTTGCAGCATTTCGTGATACCAGACGCAAAAGTCCAGTACACCCTTGTATTTTTCCTGCCCGGCTACAATGCCGAGGGCAACGTCCGTTGCCCCGCGGGAATATTCCCCGCCGTGCATTTCTTGCGAGACAGAGTTCAAAAAGTCGCGCACCAGTTCCTGAACGGTTCTCTGGGTAATGTCCGTGCGAATATCCATGGGCTCTTTGGGGCCTTCAAAGGGGTCCCAGTTGTCGAAGCCGATACGGTCAACAAAACGCCGCCTGCGTGGTGACATGCGTTCGTAAAAAAGTCGTTTCTGCTCTTCTTCGGCTGAAGAAAATTCGCGATCACGCTGCTTGTCAATGCGCTCGGAAGGCCGCAGGCTCATCAGTCCTTCTCCTTCTGGATGCCGCCGATGCCAAGATAGGCTGCGTCATACTGCGTGAGAAGAGCGGTAGAAACCGGCACGTACATGGAATCAAGCTCCGTATAGGCGGTGCCGATAAAGGTGGTCAGTTCCGTGCTGAGCGCAGACAGGCGGTGCTGTATTTTGTCCAGGGCGACGGTAGGGTATTTTTCACCCTGCAAGAAGCCGGTCAGTCCGCAGGTATGCGATTGTCCGCCAATGGCCGTGGGTACGCCGTACAGGCGGCAGGTAACAGGGCGCACGTCATACATGATGCAGCGGTCGTTTTCATCCAGCAGCGGGCAGCGTACTTTGACTCTGGCGATTTCTGCCAGAATTTCGTTACTGTCTTTCCCCTCTTTGGATTCCTTGAAGACTTTGCGCTTGATGCGTGCGGCGGTGCGGTCCGCGCTGTCTGCCGCGTCCAGAATGGCGGTGCGCTCCTTGCCGGGGGGGAAGCGCTCGTTGAACTTGCCGTTCAGGTACAGGGCTTCCACCAGGGAAAGGTCGAACATGGCGTGGCAGCAACTGCTGCACTTTTCCTTGCAGACAACCAGATCGGGATATTGGGAGCGAATGTGCGCGAAAAGCGCGTCCGCCTCTTTGGCCTGGGTTTCATAGCGTTCAAAAAAAGGGGTCAGATCCGGCAGTGGGCCAGCCATGAAAACTCCTTCATTGTGTGGCGGAAATGCAAGCCGTGCGGCTTATATAGAGAAAACGGCCCTTTGTGCACAGGCAATTCCCCGTATTTGTCTGCACCGTATCACTGCATGACGCAGAAATATTTGCGCACAAACAGGTGCGGGGGCGGCCGGAGCAAAAAGGGCCGGATGACGAAACTGTACAGGCAAAGGAGTAGGGAAAACCCTAAACTTCTTCAACCGTGATGGCACCGGATTCGCAAACTTCCACGCAGGATTCGCAGCCGAGGCACTCTTCGCCGTTTACAACAACAGCCTTGCCGTCCTGAAGCTCATACACTTCAACGGGGCAAACATCTACGCATTCGCTGTCGCCGGTACATTTGTCAGTATCTACAGTTACATTCCAGCCCATGGTATCCTCCAGGTAGGGTTTTAGAGGTTTTTTTACCTCTTTGTTTTTATTACACAAAGTATAAGGCACGTTGAAAAAGTATTCTTTGTGGATAGCCGCCGTACCAGAGCGTGTCAAGCCCAGAATGCGGGGCGGCACCATATACCTTCTATCAATGCCTGTAGCGCCTGAAGCCGCAATGTGATAAAGGTTTGAGCGGCTTCACTAAATCGCGTGGCGGCTTTTATTATGGAAGCACAGGTTACAGGTCTTTTTGCCCCCCTGACCGCGCCCTGGCCTGAGCGGGATCATCCCGTGCGAAGCTCCTGTATGTCTTGATACACTTCGCTCCGCCCGGAATTCGTCTTGCTTGCCGGTGAACAAAAAACTCATTACTCAGCACTTCCTTAAATAAATACACTCTGAAATTTGTAAAGGCCACAGGAAGGCATTTCCATGCAATTACCCGCTTTTTTATCTGAAGAATGTGCGCGTATCGCGCCTTTGTCCCAAAAGTATGCGCGTGCGGCAAAACAGCGGCTGGACGGGTTGAGCAAGCCCCTTGGCAGCCTGGGCAGGCTGGAGGATTTGGCGGTTCAGATGTACGCCGTGCAACAAAACACGCCGATTGCGGCCCGCCCGGCCCGCATGTTTACTGTGGCGGCTGACCATGGCGTGGTTGAGGAAGGCGTTGCCGCAAGCCCCAAGGCCGTAACCGCGCTTATGGTGCATACCTTCCTGCGGGGAGGAGCGGCGGTAAACGCCTTGTGTGGCGCTGCCGGGGTGGATTTTTGCGTTGTTGACGCAGGTGTGGACGCAGAAGCCTTTGCCCCTGACCCGCGTCTGGTGAATGCGAAAATTGCCAGGGGAACGGCCAATATGGCCCTTGGTCCTGCCATGACCCGAGATCAGTGCGAGCGGGCCCTTGCGCTGGGCATTTCGCTTGCTGAAAAAGCCGCCGGTGACGGCATGCGCGTTGTGGGCACAGGCGAAATGGGTATAGGCAACACCACTGCTTCCAGCGCCCTGTTTTGCGCTTTTCTTGATTTTTCTCCCAGCGAAATGACCGGCATGGGCGCGGGTATGCCCCCCAGGGGGCTGGTGCACAAGACCTATGTTATTGAAAGGGCGCTTGCGAAAAACCGGGAAGCGCTGGTCACCCGAGAGCCGCTTGCAGTGCTGGCCGCTGTGGGCGGGCTGGAAATTGCGACCCTTGTCGGGCTGATTCTTGGCGGCGCGGCCCGCCAGATGCTGGTCATGATTGACGGCTTTATCGCCACAGCCGCGTTTGTCTGTGCCCAGGAAATTGCCCCGGCGGTACGCGACTACTGTGTGTTTTGCCACGGCTCTGCGGAAACGGGCCACGCGCGTGTCCTGGAAAGGCTGAATGTGCAACCGCTTCTTGATCTGGGCATGCGCGTAGGCGAAGGGACGGGCGCCGCGCTCGGCATGATGCTGCTCGACGCGGCAGCGCGGGTGTATAACGAAATGTCGCTGCTGGATGACGTGGGTATTGCCCTGTAAGTGCTGCCGCTGGCTACAGAACAGGCAGAATAAACAGCCCGGCGCCAAGGGCCATTGCGGCAAGCGCGCACAGGGGCAGGGGGCGGTTCATGACCCAGGCCTCCTGCGCGTCAAGCCCCCGGCAGACAATGGCTACGGCCTGGTTCCAGGTGCTTTGTCCGAGTAAACGGAAAAGGTGGGGGAAGGCGATTTTCCAAAAGGCGAGGCCTTTGGATGGAAGACCGCGGGTCAGGGCGGCTGTTCTGCACTGCCTGATCATCCGGTGGATGCGCGGCAGGTAGTGGGCCATGAGGGCAAAGGCCAGGGCGGGTTTCCAGGCGTTTTTCCCGGCAAGGGGGCGTATGAACCAGCCCACGGCAAGGGCAAGCCTGCCGGGAGAAAGGTACAGGGTAAGAGCCAGGGCGAGAGCCATGAGCGAAAAAATGCGGATACACAGCAGAGCGGCCTGGGCCGGTGCGGGGCCGAGCGCCACAAACGCTGCGGATGCGTCGGGCCAATGGGTGGCAAAGGCAAAAACGGCGTCAACAACACATTTAAGCACAGCCCAGAACAGGGCGAAAAAACACAAGCCCGAAAAAGCCCCCGGTTCGGCCCTGTCGCGAATGCTCCGCAGCCCGTAAGGGGCCAGGGCCGCGACAAGATACAGCCACACCCCCGGAAATTCCGCTTTCCATACCAGCACCCCGGCAAGACAGGTCAAAAGCACACATACCCTTGGGTCTGCCATGGGGGCAAGGCTTGCGAACAATTTTGCGACGCAGTTTTTTCGGGGAGTTGCGGCTGATTGCATGGGCTTTATCAACGGATCATGGGCGTCGCCCAGCCGAGATAGCTTCCCTGAAGTGAGGTTGCCAGCTCTGCCAGAGGAAAGCTGACATAATCAATATCTTCCGGCGCGTCCCGGCGGGAAAACTGCACCCGGAATGCGCTTTGCGGGTCAACAGGTTCGTCTGCCAGGTATTCGTCAGTCAGGGATTCGTCAGTCAGGGATTCGTCTGCAAGGGATGCGTCTTCCTGGAATTCGTCTTTCCGGGATTCGTCTTCCCGGGTATCGGACAGAGCGGCGACGGTTTCCTGTGTATTTTCCGTTACGCCATCCGGCGTAGCTTCCCTTGTCGTGCTTTGCCCTGCCGTGCTTTGCCCTGCCGCGCCGGGACCATCCCGCTCTTGTTGTGCGGCTGGCGTGTCCGGCGTGTCGTGCGTGTCGGTTTCGGTTTCTTGTCCGTTTGTTGCGGGCGGGGCAAAATAGGTTACTTTGCCCGCGTCTGCACCGGAGAGGATGAATCCTTCCTCCTCCACGGCTTCGGCAAAAGCGAGCGCCAGTTCCCGGGTGGGAAAGCCGGCGAAGTGGTCTATCATTCTCGGGCTGGAAAGGTCGTCGCCGATTTCGCTGAGCTGCTCAAGTACGCGGCGGTTCTGGATTTCAAGCATGGCCTGATCGTCCGGGTACAAAAAAGCACGATAGCTCGTCCAGTCCGGGTCTTCTTGCAGGCCGGTTTCCCATTCAAGCTGCTCATAGTCCCGCATGGCGTTTTCCAGAATATTCGCCCAGCCGCCCACAAAGCGCATGTAGAAAAACATATCAAAGCGCCCGTCTGTGGTGCAGCTTCCCGCGTACACGGCGCTGTCTTTGGCGGTTAGCACGTCTACAAGGAATTCTTCCACTCCGGAAAAAAGTTCAAATTCTTCCTGCTTGGGGAAGCCGTCTTCATCGGGATCCTGCATGGAAATGCTGATATAGCCGAGCACCGGATATTCTTTCAGCGGTGCGCGGCCTATAAGGTCAAGATCAAGAAGAATCTGGGCGGGTTTGTCGTCTACCCGGCAAAGATAGGTATCCCAGTTACCTTCCACGAAAAACGTCTCCGAAGTGCATTACGCAACAGGTGCTTGTCAGTTGTCAGTTACAGGGCAAGGCAAAACAGCTGCCCGTAATTGCCCGCAGGCCGCTTCTATATCCTGGCCCTTACTCTTCCTGATTGTGGCCGTGATATGTTTATCCCACAGGCATTTCTCAAATGCAAGCACCGCCTCGGGCGAAGGGGCCTTGTAGGGAGAACCCTTTGCGGGATTGTATACGATGAGGTTGAGCTTTCCTTTTACTCTGGCAAGCAGGCGGGAAAGCTCACGCGCTTCGGCAAGCGAGTCATTGACGCCGCCGAGCAGCAGATACTCAAAGGTAAGGCGCTCTCGTGCCTTGAGCGGGTAAGTGCG
>JAJDIC010000064.1 GCA_030266525.1 Desulfovibrio sp. OttesenSCG-928-G15
GAACTTGTCGGTCTGTTCGCTGTGTTCTGCGGCCTTTTGGTTGCGCTCAGTCTGATCACCTTTGACAGCAGAGACCCATGGTTGAACCATGTCATCAGTGGAGCCGTTGTTATCCATAACAAAGCCGGGCTTTTCGGCTCGTATATTGCCGGTCTGTGCAATGATATGGTCGGGTATGCGGGCTGGATGATTCCGGCATTTTTGTGCCTTTTCGGCGCACGGCGCATTTTGGGGGCAGAGCGCCTGGTATGGTGGCGCTGGTTCGGCTTTTTCTTTTTCGGCCTGTGCATCTGCATAGCCGGTGCGGCGGGAGACCTTGGCGATGTACAGATTTTCGCCAGGGGCGTTATCCCGCCCGGTTCCGGCAATGTTACCTCGCACGGCGGCGGAATTATCGGGCACATGCTCTATGTGGGTATGGTGGGCTGGCTCAGCCCGACAGGCACGTTTCTGGTCTGGATATTCTGCTTCATGCTTGCCATGCAAATGGTAACGGGCATTTCCTGGATGGGGCTTCTGGTTAAACTCGGCAACAGTCTCGTAAATTCCGCTTCCGGCCTGGCCGCAGGGGCCAAGGACAAACATGCGCAGTATGCGGCCCGGAATCAAGAAAAACGCCTTGCTCTGACCGAGGATGCAATGGATGTTTTCGCAGAACCTGCCGAAAGCGCCATACCGTACCCGCCAGGAGAACAGGAAGAGAGTTTCCTTCAGGATGAAATGGATATGCCGGATTTTGTCCGTCGCGATTCCGCTCATATGGCGCAAGGGGCTCATGCCCCGGCTTTTTCAGAGGACGAGTCGGAAAATGACGATATGCAGGATTTTTCCCGCGTGCCAATCCATTCCGCAGCATATGCATCGCCGGAGTCAACGACCGACGACTATGTGCACCCCATGCTTGCCCGCTCTCTCCAGCCCCAGCCTGACCCTGCCGAGCCTGCCGGTAGGCAGGATGCTTTGCCCGCCTGGGTGCATGATATTGAAGAAGGCCGGATAGGATCCTTTATTGAAGAAGACGGCTACACCGATGACTATACGGCCCCAGCGTATGCCCCGGCAGGGCAAGACGAAATACCGCTCCGCCATGTACCTTCGGATGAACCGGCTTTTGCTGCGCATCAGGATCAAACGGGCTATCTTTCAATGGAGCCAGGAGCGCCTCGCGTCACCGAGCCGGGTGGCCTTCGCGCCATGGAAGCAGAAGACGCTCATACAGGCGTGACCGCGCACATGCGAGAACAGGCCCTTCATGCACAGGCGGGAATGGGCACAATCGCGAGCAGCGCTTTGCACGATATCCCGCACCCGGTCCCGCCTGCCGCTTCGAGCGATGCTCCGGGCGGAACTTCGCACGATATCCTGCACGCAACTGCGCCCGATGCTGCGACTGCTGTCGCCCATGACGAGCCGCCTTTTGAGGAAGGGCTGTTCGCCATGCCTGATGTGCGCCCCCTTGTTTCGGCAAAAACCGCCGCTGCTATGGACGCCTTGCGTGAAGTGGGCGAAGCGGATCCGCAAACCCCTCTTTTTCATGCGGGGCCAGATGCCCTTACCCTGGAGCAAGGGCCGGTAGTGGCTCAGACCCGTTCGGAATTCGGCGCAGCCTATGACGCCTATCATGAAGAAGGGCAGGGCACGGCAATAGCGCCCGTGGCCGAACCACTGCCGACAGACATGCCCGCACAGCAACCCCTTGCAGCTGTGCAGGCCCCTTCCTCTGTTCCCGCGCAGCAAAGGCCGACGCCCGCGACTGTGCCTTCGCCTGCCGCAGCACCGGCTAAACCTGCTGAAACACTCGAGCCTCCCGCGCGTGAAGAGTATGACGGCGATATTCCCATTTTTGAAGCTCCGCCTGTGGAAGCCGCGCCCAAGCCCGGAATAAGGGAAACGGTCATTTCACGCTTTAAAAAGCCGGTAATGGTGCCGCTGCCTCCCCTTGATTTACTTGAAGGCATTCCGGTTTCTGCTTCCAGAACGCCGCGTGAAGTGCTTGAGGAAAAAGGCCGCAGCCTCATGACCTGTCTCAAGGATTTCGGCATTCAAGGCGAATTGGTGGGCATCACGCCGGGGCCGGTTGTAACCATGTTTGAAATACGGCCCGCGCCAGGCGTGCGGGTGTCGCGCATTGCCAACCTGAGCGACGATCTGGCCCTGGCTCTCAAGGCGGTGGCAGTGCGTATCCAGGCCCCGGTGCCTGGCACGGATACTGTGGGCATTGAAATTCCCAATGAGAACCGGGAAACCGTGTGCCTGAAAGAATTGCTCGGCTCTCAGGCGTTCAGGCAGTCCAAGTCTTTGCTTACCCTGGCCATTGGCAAGGATATCGCAGGCAACGCCGCTGTTGCCGACCTTGCCACCATGCCCCACCTGCTTGTTGCCGGAGCCACCGGCGCGGGCAAAAGCGTAGGCATCAACTCGATTATTCTATCCTTGCTCTACAAGGCCCGCCCGGATCAGGTGAAGCTGTTGTTGGTTGACCCCAAAAGGGTGGAAATGGCCATTTATGCGGATTTACCGCATCTGGTCCACCCGGTGGTCACGGAAATGCAACTGGCCAAAAACGCGCTGGAATGGGCCGTTTCCGAAATGGAAGACCGCTACAATTCCATTGCCAAAGCAGGCGTGCGCAACATCATTGACTATAATGCGAAAATTGCGTCTTTCGGCAACAACCCGCCGGAAGGAATGGAAGATTTGCGCCTATTGCCCTATCTGGTCATCATTATTGACGAACTTGCAGACCTTATGCTGGTGGCGGCAAAGGAAGTGGAAACCAGTATTGTTCGCCTTGCCCAACTGGCCCGCGCCGCAGGCATACACCTGATTCTGGCCACCCAGCGGCCCAGTGTGGACGTGGTAACCGGCATCATCAAGGCCAACTTCCCCTGCCGCATATCCTTTCAGGTCACATCCAAACATGACTCGCGAACCATTCTTGACGCGGTGGGCGCCGAACACCTGCTCGGCCGAGGCGACATGCTGTTCAAACCGGCAGGGGGCAAATTCAAACGCATGCACGGCGCGTTTGTCAGTGATCAGAATGTGAATTCGATCGTTGATTACTGGAAGTCGAAATTACGGCCGGAATACCGGGTGGATTTTGCCGACTGGGCGCCTGAAGGCTCCGGCGGGGGCGTTCTAACCGGCGGCGGTGGCGGAGGCGGTGGTGATGTCGGGGCCGACCCCATGTATAATGAAGCGGTGGAGTTTGTGCGCCAGCAGGGAAAAGCTTCCATCTCTCTTATCCAGCGCAAGTTCCGTATTGGCTTCAACAAGGCTGCCCGCTTTGTCGAACAAATGGAAATGGACGGCATTATCGGCCCGGCAGACGGCAGCAAGCCGCGTCTTGTAATTCGCTGATTTGTGCGTATGCCGGATAAGGCAATGAACCCGGCGCAACATATATTGGAGTAGTTATGCGTGTACAATATCGGTTTTTTTTACTTTTCTGTATGATGGTATTCCTTTTTGCTCCTTCTGCACTGGCTAAAAATACCGTAGCTGCCGATTTGCAAAAAACGTATGAAGGCATTACCGCCATGCAGGCGAGCTTCAACCAAGTGCTGGTACACAAGGAAAGCGGCTCGCGAGAGCAGCGCAAGGGGGTTTTGTATTTTAAAAAACCGCTTCTGGTGCGCTGGGAAACCAAGTCGCCCGCTCCTGAACTGTTGCTGGTAACGAAAAACGTCATCTGGAACGCGTTTCCCGATGAAGAAATCGCCTACAAATATGCTTTAAGCCTGGCCCAGGATTCGCGCAGCATTATCCGGGTTATTACCGGACAGGCCAGCATTACCCAGGACTTCACCATCGAAAACAAAAAACAGGAAGGCGGCCTGCATTACCTCATCCTGTATCCCAAAAAACCCACGCAATCGATGGTGGAAGCGCATCTTTGGGTCGACCCGAAAACAAAACTTATTAAAAAACTGCGCATCTACGATTTTTACGGTAATCAGAATGAAATGAGCTTTGGCAACATCAACCCCAAGGCAACCCCCTCGGACGCCATGTTCAGCTACAAGCCGCCCAAGGGCTATGTGGTGGAAGACAGAACAAAAGACACAAACGCCGCTCCGTCCACCATGCGCGGCGGGGTAAAAAACAAAAAGAAGAAGTAGGGGAAACAATGGCAGCGCTGAATTACGCCTACTTGCTGGAACTTGAAGAATATCTCTCTTCGGGCGCTTTTACGGAAGATTTCGGCTATTCGCCGGAAGAACGGCGGCTGGAAATGCTGCAATTCATGGAAAAGCTCATGGATCTGGGTGAACTATCCGACGAAGTAGCAACAAAAATCATCTTCCGCCGCAGAGGGGAAGACGAGTAGGGGGCGCGTAAGCCGGGGCACCGCCCGGCACCAAACCCTTTTACGCGGTTAAGCCCGTGGCTTTTTTCAATGCCGCCACCTCGTTTTCATGCAAGGGGCGGCATTCTCCTTTTGGCAGGGAGCCAAGGCTTAAAGGGCCTATTGCCACCCGCTGCAGGCGCAGAATGGTCAGGCCAAAGTCACGGCACATACGCCTGATCTGCCGATTAATGCCTTGGCGCAGAATAAGTACAAGGGTTTTGCGGTCCGGGTCATAGCGAGTCTCAACCGGTGCCAGGCGTTCGCCCTCGGCAAGGGTCATGCCGTTTCGCATGGCTTCAAGCATTGCGCTTTGCGGGCGCTCACGCAGAAGCACTTCATAGGTTTTTGGCAGGTGGTGGCTCGGATGGGTCATGCGGTTGGTCAGTTCGCCGTCATCCGTCAAAATGAGCAGGCCTTCGGAAAAATAGTCCAGACGTCCCACCGGATAAAGCCTCGCCTGCCTGTATTTTGCCGGTAAATAATCCAGTACGGTAGGCCGCCCCTCAGGGTCTTTCGCCGTACAGACAACCTGGATGGGCTTGTGCAGCATCAGGTAGCAATGCCGGTCTTCTTCGGTGGGGAAAGACACGACCTTTCCGTGCACACTGACAATATCGCTTGTCGGGTCAACACGCAGGCCGAGTTCCGTACAGCTTTGTCCGTTTACCGTTACGGCCCCCGCACTTATAAGCTCGTCAGCTCTTCTGCGTGAGCATATCCCGGCCATGGCCAGGGCTTTATTCAATCGGATGGCGTTCATGCATATGGTTCTGGCGGTTTACGGTCTTTTCTGGCATAAGAAGACCGTTGTTCGACATATTGCCGTGAATGTACTTTTCGTTCTTCTACGCAGAGCTAGGCCGGGCCGCCTTGCCTGCGTACTATTCCATACGGTAACATCAGTATGTCCTGCTGTCACCCTGCATCGTCTGAATACGAGTGAAAATATCCCATGTCCGAAAATTCTGAAACACATTGGCAGGACGGCACCCCCAAACCCCAGGGGATGGAACTTTTCAAGCGGAGTCTGTCCTACTTTGTGCCGTACAAATGGTACGTTGTCGGTTCTCTATGCGCCATGATTATCGCCGGCCTGTGCGATGCGGGCATTGCCTGGCTGGTCAAACCGGCCATGGATGAAATTTTTATCAACAAGGATTTTACAGCGCTTCTCTTCATCCCTCTGGCGTTTCTCGGCATAACAATGCTGAACGCCATGTGCAGTCTCTTGCAGAACTATCTCATGAACTTCGCCGGACTCAAGGTTCTTGAGGTGATGCGTGACGAGATGTTCAACAAAATCATTCGCCTTCCGTTGCTTTTTTTTGAAAAGCGCAGAACAGGCGACCTGATGTCGCACATCATGAATGACGTGGCCCTGATTCGCGAGAGCATGCCAGACCTTGTTGACCTGATTCGTCAGTCCATCACCCTGGTCAGTCTTATGGGGGTTGTGCTTTATCAGAACCTTCAACTGGCGTTCTGGTCGTTTGTTGTTCTGCCCCTGGTATTTTTCCCCTTCGTGTATTTTGGCAGAAAAATGCGCAGACTCGGCAAGGAAGGCCAGGCAAAAGTGGGAGATATCTCTTCCTTGCTGTATGAAATGCTCAGCGGCATTCGCGTGCTCAAGGCCTTTGGTACGGAAAAAAAAGAAAGGGACCGTTTTGACAAGGAAAATAAAAGGCTGTTGCGCCTTTACCTGAAATCCGTACTGACCTCGGAAATATCTTCCGGCATCATGGAGCTTGTCGGAGCGCTCGGTATCGGAGCGGTTATCTGGCTTGGCGGTATGCAGGTGCTTGAGGGAACCACCACCCCGGGGACATTTTTTTCATTCATCACGGCCCTGGCAATGATGTATCAGCCAATCAAGAAATTAAGCAAAACAAACATCCGTATTCAGCGTTCCCTTGCCGGTGCGGAACGGTCTTTCGGCATACTTGACGACCCGGTACTGGTTGTAGAAACGGGTGGAGAGCAAAAATTCGACAGCGGATTCAGCGAACTGCGTTTCGAGCATGTCGTGTTTTCTTATGACGACGGCACCAAGGCTCTTGATGATGTCAGCTTTTCGGTAAAGGCGGGTGAACGCATTGCCATAGTAGGGCCTTCCGGCGCGGGCAAGACCACATTTGTCAATCTTATTCCCCGCTTTTTTGAACCACAAAGCGGCAGCATATATGTTAATGGTATCCCTCTAGACCAGTATGACCTGCTTGCCCTGCGGCACAACATTTCCATGGTTTCCCAGGACAGCTTTTTGTTCAACTTCTCCATTCGCGACAATATACGCTACGGCATCTCGGAAGCTACGGATGATGCGGTTATCGCTGCGGCCAAAGCGGCATACGCCCATGATTTTATCATGCAGACGCCACAAGGCTATGACACCATAATCGGCGAGCGCGGGGTCAAACTTTCAGGAGGACAAAAGCAACGCCTGACCATTGCCAGAGCACTGGTGAAAAACGCGCCGCTGCTCATACTGGATGAAGCAACCAGTGCGCTTGACTCGGAATCGGAGCGCGTGGTGCAGCAGGCGCTCGAAAACCTGATGGAAGACAGGACCAGTATTGTCATTGCCCACAGGCTGTCCACCATTATCGGAGCGGACAGAATTCTGGTTATGGACAAGGGCAGACTGGCGGCAGAAGGGCCGCACGAACAACTGCTCAAGGAAAGTCCACTGTATCAGAAGCTGTACAACATGCAGTTTGTTGAACCGGGCGCAAAACAACAAGAGTCCTTAACGCCGTCGCAAGAACAGGGCTAGGCACACGTGAAGCTCATTCCTCCGCCATGGCTTGTTGGCCCTGTAACAACTGTTCTCTACCGGATATGGTGCTCTTCCCTGCGCATCAAGGAAACGGGCAGAGAACCTTCGGACGCCTTGCATGCTTGCGGCAAGCCGCTCATGATCTGCCTTTGGCATGACGAGCTGTTCGCCCTTATGCACGTAAGGCGGCAGTTGAAAATAGTGACGGTTGTCAGCCGGAGCAATGACGGCGAATACTTGGCCAGACTCCTCCAGGCCCTTGGTCTGGTAACAGCCAGAGGGTCCAGCTCCCGAGGGGGGCTAAGCGCGCTTTTACAGGCGTCACGCCTTATGCGTGACAAGGGATTTAACGGGTGTATCACGGTTGACGGCCCCAGGGGCCCGCGCCATGAAGTAAAGCCCGGCGCTGTCTTTCTGGCTGCCCGCACCCCCGCCCATATTGTTCCGATCAGGCTTTTCTTGCACAAGGCGAAAGTATTCAACTCCTGGGACCGTTTCCAGTTACCCCTGCCTTTCAGCCGGGTAGATATAGTGTGGGGAGAGCCGTATTTGCCGGAAATTACCAGCCTGGATGAAGAAAGTTTGCGGCATGAGAGTCAAATTTTGCAAGAACGGCTGGAAACACTTTGCCCGCCGGATACTGCCGAATAACGGGTTGTTGCATGATGTACTGTTTTCTTGATGCACTGGCCTCGCTCTTTTCCCGCTTTTCCTGGAACACGCTTCGCGCGATAGCCGGAGGGCTGGCCTTTGTTGTCTGGCACGCGCTTCCCGCCAGACGCCAGGTTGCTGTGCAGTCGATTGAGAAGCATCTCGGCCTGCCTTTCGACAAAGCCGAGGCAATAGCCAGGCAAAGCTACCGGGAGAATTTTCTTTCCTTTCTTGAAATTTTTCATGCCGGAAGGTTTCAAACCTTTTCACCTGCCACCCATTTTGCCACCCCCGAAGTGCTGGAACTGATGCACAAGGAAACCGCGCCCGTGGTTATTGCCACGGCCCACATAGGCTCCTGGGAAATGATGCCCGGCCTGGCAACAGATATTTTCCCCGCACGCCAGAGCATGGTGGTTGTGCGCAGCAGAAAGAACAGCGCTCTGAACAAGGTTATGGCCAGGCTTCGCGGGGCAAGGGGAATGCAGGCTGTGGACCACAGGCAGGCGTCTTCTCTGGTTTTGCCCTGCCTTCGCAATGGCGGCATAACCGCGTTTTTGGTGGACCACAACTGCAGCAGAAAAGAAGCGATTTTCCTTTCCTTTCTCGGCGAAAGCGCCGCCGTCAATATGGGTCCGGCAAGTATGGCGCTTCGGGCAAAAGCGGCTGTTTATCCGGTATTTTTAGTCAGGGACGGCAAGGGCGGTTACATTTTTTATTCCGCGCCGCCGCTTCGGACAGATGAGCTGGAAGGAAGCATCAAAGACCGCATCGCCGCCATTGCCGCCTTTTATACAGACGCCGTAGCAGACATTGTGCAAAAACACCCGGAACAGTGGTTTTGGATGCACAAACGCTGGAAAACCCGGCCCAAAACGGAATAGATACCGCGTCTGGCGCTTGTTGCGCACTTTTATTGATCTGGATTATTCTTCTGGAAAGGGAGTTCCGTAAGGAACCGGCAAATCTGTGAAATATTCCGGCTGGGAAGATTTTGTTCGCAAGGCAGGGGCGGGAGTCGTTTCGCTTTTGTCGTCATTTGCGCCAAAGCGAGGGCTGGCCTTTGTCTGCGTTTTTTCACCCTTGTTACGGCTTTCGTACCGGCTTTCGTTTGTATCGTTTTCGCCCTCGTTTTCACCAAGAGCCATAAGCAGAGCTTTTTTGTTTGCCTCGCTTTCCTGTAAAGCAGATAACGGCTTTTTTGCGTGAGAGAGAGTGGAAGAAGGGGCCGGAGCGTCGTTTGTTCCGTCTGTTTGTCCGTAAGGTTTGACAGTAAACTCGCGCACATGCTGCATGGGAACAAAGGTTGTTTGTCCGTCAGAGCCTACAATGCGCAAGGTTCCTTGGGGCGTTGGCTCGCACTGTGTGCATAAAAAGCTCAACATGCCTCCGGCCAGAAAGCGCACTGTTGCCTGGAGCAATGCGCTGCCGCTCCGGTTTTTTGCCTGATCTATCTGTTCGGCAAGGCCTTTTTGCAAATAGCTTTTCCAGGATATGGCGACAAGCTGGCGGTTTTTTTCATTGTCGTGCTGGGCGCATAATGCCATCTTCTGGCTGTCCGGCGCGGGAGAAAACCCTTGTATCCAACCGGTGGACGCATCTTGCCCGCATATAAAGCAAGGGATCATGACTTACTTGGCTGCGCTGCGCAAAAATGCAATGGCGTTTTCAAAAATGGACAGGCCAAGTACGCCGGTTTCTCCCCTGGTCCAGCCGGGATGGTTGGTAGGGTGGTTATACGCTTCCGGGTGCGGCATAAGACCGAAAATTCTGCCGCTCGGGTCGCACAAACCGGCAATGCCAAGCGGCGAACCATTGGGGTTGTAAGGATATTCTTCGGTAGGAGCGCCGGATTCAGGGTGGGCGTATTGCAAAACTACCAGATTTTCTGCCACAAGACGGTCAAGAGTTGCCGCGTCTTTGGCCACAAGCTTTCCTTCGCCATGGCGGACGGGAATATACAGGCTGTCCAGCCCTTTGGTGAAAATGCAGGGGCTTTGTGAATTGACGGCAAGGCGGCACCAACGGTCTTCATAGCGGGCTGACGCATTGTGCGCGAGAGAAACCTGCCTGTCGAGATACAGTTCATCCAAGGCCGGCAACAGCCCCAACTTGACCAGAAGTTGAAAGCCGTTGCAGATACCAAGGATCAGACCGCCTTTTTTAATAAAGGCCAGCAACTGATCCACAAGTGGTTCTCCTGTAGCTGGAACCGCATATTTCCAGCGCTGGGCCGCCGCCTGGGCCGCGCCAAGGTCGTCTCCATCCAGAAAACCGCCCGGAAAAATAATGAAATCATAGTCTCCAAGCCGTGTTCTGCCCTGGACGATATCTGAAAAGTGAACAATATCCGCGGTATCAGACCCGGCCTTACGCGCGGCATGAGCGCATTCAACTTCGCAGTTTGTGCCGTACCCTGTGATTACCAGTGATGAAATAGGCATGTATTCTCCCGGTGGGATAGGATGGATCGAGTAGTTTGCTATTGCAAAATTTGGTATTCCAGAGCGTTTTGCCTTAAAACGCTCAAGCGCATTACGCGGTGAAATGCTGTGCGCTCCGCAGGCGTATGCGAAGCTTTCTTTTGCTGTTAAACCCCTGAGGGAGTGTGCGAAATCCGAAGTAATTCTAAAGAAGGGTAGTCATAATACCTTTGTGAAAATTAATCGTCAACTAGTGACCGGACCAATAAAAAAATATACATACCCGGATTGATTGGCTGCTTTTTCATTGAAAGCTTTCCGGAGTACAAACGCTCACAAAGGCTCAAAGCCGTTCGTATACAGTTGTAAGCAGCTTACCCTTACGTCCATGTTCACCTAGCAAGACAGAGTTCAACAAGGAAACCATACATGAGAGAGACAAAGTTCATTTTCATCACCGGAGGGGTTCTTTCTTCACTGGGCAAAGGCATGGCCGCCGCATCCATAGGTGCCTTGCTCAAAGCCAGGGGCCTTGGTGTAACCGTACAAAAACTGGATCCGTATATCAACGTTGACCCCGGCACCATGAACCCCACCCAGCACGGCGAAGTGTTCGTTACCGACGACGGGGCAGAAACCGACCTGGACCTTGGCCATTATGAACGCTATCTGCAAACATCTCTCTCCCAGAAAAACAACTACACCTCCGGCAGTATTTATAACCGGGTGATCACCAAGGAGCGCAGGGGCGACTACCTCGGCGGCACAGTGCAGGTTATCCCGCATATTACCGACGAAATTAAAAACGCCATCCTCAGCCTGTGCGGCAAAGGCACGGACGTTGCCATCATCGAAATTGGCGGCACCGTGGGCGACATTGAAAGCCTTCCTTTTCTTGAAGCCATACGTCAGTTGCGCGGCGACCTTGGGCGCGACAGGTGTCTTTTTATCCACCTGACCCTGGTTCCGTATATGGCCGCCGCCGGTGAGTATAAAACAAAGCCCACCCAGCACAGCGTCAAGGAATTGCGCAGCATAGGCATTCACCCCGACATCATACTTTGCCGCTGTGAAACCCCGGTCAGCAAAGACTTGAAGCGCAAAATCGCACTTTTCTGCGATGTGGATGAAGACGCGGTATTCTCTTCGATTGATGTGGACCATGTGTACAAACTGCCCCTCGAGTTTTATGAGGAAGGTCTGGACCAGAAGGTTGCCATCATGCTTCGCCTGCCGGCGCGTAACGCCGATTTGACCCACTGGCAAAAACTCGTGTACGACTTGACCCACCCCGACGGTAGCGCCGTTACCGTCGGCATTGTCGGTAAATATGTGCAGTTGCGTGAAGCATATAAAAGCCTGCATGAGGCGCTTGTTCACGGCGGGGTAGCCAACCGGGTGAGTGTAAAACTTAAGTACGTCAATTCAGAAGACGTTACGCCTGAAACCGTAAACGACATCCTGCATGGCCTTGACGCCATTCTCGTTCCCGGTGGCTTCGGCGAAAGGGGAGTTGAAGGCAAAATACTTACGGTTCGCCACGCCAGAGAAAACAACATTCCCTTCTTCGGCATTTGCCTTGGCCTGCAGTGCGCGGTTATTGAGTATGCGCGCAACGTGGCGGGCATTGAAGAGGCCAATTC
>JAJDIC010000065.1 GCA_030266525.1 Desulfovibrio sp. OttesenSCG-928-G15
ATGATGCTGGAAAGCGGAGACTCAACAGGCGCAGGGCATCAATACACGCCGGGCTGTATTTTGCGCGAAATGCACCGTATTGCGGATAAGGTTAAAAAAATACTGCCGCAAGTGACAACCCCCGCGCTGGTTGTGCACGCGAAAGAAGACGAATTTGCCGGACCATCCAACGCGTATTATGTCAAAGAACACATCGGCGGCGAAGTGGAACTTATGATTCTGGAAGACAGCTATCATCTGGTAACTGTGGATCAGGAGCGCAAAAAAGTAGCCAAAGCGACAACAATGTTCTGTTACAGTCAGTTGTCACCTGCGGAAAAAGAGGAACTTGCCTCAGCAGCCAGAAAACCGCTTGTAAAAAATTCCGATTAATTTTCCTCAATCATATTATTTTCCTTGCCGACACGCTTGCCAGGGCTTACTATTAGATTTGAATACCACTTGCTTTGCTGTGGTTTTCTTCTGTACATATAGCAGATACATTGAACTGTTTGTGGGGTTTTCTGCACTACAGGACGAAGAGCTTGCCGCAAAGGGCTTATTTGCTTCGTTCATGGTTGTTGCTGGTTGAGTTGTACCATATGGGCGCATCTTTCAGGTGTTGCGGAAAATGGTACGGCAAGGGTGCTTTCGGGGGTGTACAGAGATTCAGGTTTCCCGCCCCGCGCTCACAGTTCATACGCTCAAGGGTATAGGCCTGTGGCAAAAAAAAATCCAAAGCCAAATGTGAAGAATGACGTGACAAAAAAACAATACCACTCCATTATCATTGCCGTGTTGCTGTTTTTTATGTTTGTCCTGGCAGTTGTTATTGCCATGAACATCAAAAACTCCACTAATTTACGCAATTACCTCACTGACAGCGTGAAGTCCCAGCTTATTTCCACGTCGCTTGCGGCGCGTGAAATTATTGATATGGACGCCTTCATGACCTATGAAGACGATTCCGTTTCCAAAACTCCGGAATACAAGGCTATTTTGGAAAACCTTCGCAGGTTGGCCAAAAATGTCGATGCAAAGTACATTTATGCCCTGAAAAAGGTCGGCGATCAGTACGTTTTTGTGTTTGATACCGATCCGGAAGACCCGACAATTTTCGTTTCTTACGACCTTTCTCCGGTGCATGAAGCCGCTTTTTCCGGAAAAAACGCCGCAGATATAATGAACGTGGTGGACGAATACGGCAGCTTCAATACCGGCGCGGTTCCGCTGTATTACAAGGGACAGGTTGTCGGGGTGGTCAGCACGGATATTGAGGACAAGTATCTGGAGTCCAGCTACCAAACCGCTATCAGCAACTCCACATGGCTTGTGGTTATTCTTGCACTGACCATGACGGTGATGTTTGTCGCCGTGATTCGCCTTTTGAACCACATCAGCGACATGCAGGACAAGCTGCGTACCCAGGCCCTGTATGATACGATAACCGGCCTTCCCAACCGCCAGTACCTGATGGACCATCTGTCAAGACTGACCGCAAAGGACGCGCAGGGCAACAGAGCGCCTTTCGCGCTGTTCTTCATCGACCTTGACAACTTCAAGCAGGTCAACGACAAGGCCGGGCACGACGCCGGCGACGAACTGCTTAAAAGCATTGCAAAATACCTTGATACAGCGCTTGAAAATGCCCGCTCTTTCCGGCCTTCTGCCGGTATGCTCAACATTGCCGCGCGTGTTGGCGGCGATGAATTCATTCAAGTTGTGAGCGGGGTGGATACCGAAGAAAAGGCAGCTACCCTGGCAGAACAGCTTTTGACCGGATTTAAAACGGCCAATCTGAGCAAGTATGTGGCAAAGTTCAATGTTGGTTTGAGTATCGGCATTGCCCTGTTTCCCAAAGATACGCAAAACTACCACGTACTCATAAAATATGCCGACACGGCCATGTATTATGCAAAACGCGGTGGCAAAAACCAGTTTCGTTTGTATCAGGACGAAATGGGCAAGGAATCTTGAGAAACTGCTGAGTTTTTCCGTCTGGCCGCGTTGCTGCGTCCAATATTTCAGGGGGCTGGACTGTTACGTCCCGCCCCCTGAAATATTGGACGCGTTCTTTGTTGATGAAAGAACACAGCGCTTCCTCAAGAACAGCCGGCACTGAAGAAATATGAGAAAGGGCTTGCTTCGCTTTCCTTGTGTGGGGAGGGGATGCGGGTGACGCCGGGTTATTTGCCGGGAATGCCTTTTTTCAGCTCTTTCATGAAATCCATGAAGTGGGGCGCAAAACCGCTGAACAGAGGCAGGCTCCTGTTTTTCAGCATAACCTCACCAAAGAGCTTGAGTCCCACGCCAAAGGCCACGGCGTCTACTTCTTTGAAGTCGCCCCGGCTTTCTATTTTTTTGATCACCTTGAATATATCATCGTGGTTTTCCACCTCAAAACTCAAAACCTGGGGAGCTTCTGCCGCTGTTGATGCAGCTGTTTCAGAAAGGGCTTCCACGGTAATACGATATTGATGGCTCATGCGTTAACTCCTTTTGACCAGTATACGCCTGATGCAACTGAATTGAAATGGGAAGAAAAGGGCGAAAGGACGCAAAAACACGGTACATGACAAAGCAGAGCCGGGACAGGTGTGACGAATCGCGGAACATGAGGGGGCTCGCTTGAAAGCCCGGCTGACAGGGAGGGCGCCTGTGAGCTATGAGCATTTGTGGTAACAAACTGTAACAGGTATATCCTTGAACAACGCTACCTGATACAATAACCCGCGATATTTGTGATAAGGGGAAGCCATGTCAAAAAAAGTCTACATCACGCAAGTACTCATGTGCGTTTTGTTGTTGGCGTTGGTTGTGTGCATGGAGTCCTATTCCGGAATGGATGTAGCACTACAGAATCTGTGGTTTGAGCAAAGTTCTGGGGAATGGTTTATCCCCCAGGCTACCCACCAGGAATATCGTGGTATTTTTTATGGCGGGGCCAAAAGAGGCATTTCCATTATTGCCGGGATATGCGCGCTTCTTCTGGTAATCGGCCTGGTCCGGAAAGCGCAGCGCCATGTAATATTTCCCTGTCTGTTACTTCTGCTCAGCCTTGCCGCTGTTCCTGCATCGGTGGGCGTTGGCAAAAAAATTACCAACGTCCGCTGCCCGGAAGAGCTTGCTGTCTATGGCGGCACTTTTCCATACGAGCGCGTGTTGGAATGTAAGCGGACGAATGCTGCGCCGGGGAAGCCCGGTCGGTGCTTCCCTGCCGGACATGCCTCTGGCGGATTTGCGCTGATGGCGCTGTATTTTTGCCTGCGGCGGCGCTGGCTCGGTCTTGGCATCGGCCTTTCGGCCGGATGGATTATGGGCATCTATCAAATGCTGCGCGGAGAACATTTTCTAAGCCATACGCTCGCCACAATGGTCCTTGCCTGGCTGCTCATTTTGCTGCTGCTGCCCGTGGCCCGCAAGCTTGCGACACTGTACATTAACGCGCGGCACTGGTCCTTGCCCGAGCCTGCTTCTTCCCGCGCGTTGTCTTCTTTATGACCATATCTCCCGGGGAATGCGTTTTTGCAAGGCAAGGCGCGAAGCATTAAAAAAGGGCCGGTCCTGTTGGTCCTGCCCCTTTTTATAATGGCGCAGCAGCTTCGCAACCACGCGGAAAACAAACGCTTTCCTTACTTCTTGCCAAATCCGTCATCGCCAAACGTGAAGCTGTATATCTTGTCGAATTTGCCCTCGATACAGATATCCATGGTTCTTTTGCTGTTATTGTACAGGATGCTGTACGCAGTCATGTAGTCAATTTTATTCACTTCGTCGTAGTCGTGGACGGCCTTCACGCTGTCTAGCATCTTCCAGGCCTTGTCATTACTGACAACTCCCCGGGTTTCATCCAGGGCTTTAACCAGTTTTTCCATGCGGTCCTGTCCGTCTATCACCTTATCTGCCAGACCCGGCGTGAGATAATAGTTTGTAACAGGGTGACCGAAACCTGTTGGGCGAACAACACTGATTTTGTTGTCTACATATTCCACCACAACGCTGTTTCCGTTTGCATCGGCAATGTGATAGTGGAAGTTTGTGTTTGCCATGCTGCGCATGTCGTGCTGTTCCAGCAAGGCCAGGGCCTCATCCACAGTGGCGGCCTTGTCCAGTATCATCCTGACCGCCAGGGTTGTTGTGATGGGCGCTTTGCCGGTGTTTTGTACAACCACTTTGTCCTGCACAAGCAGTATGGCGACGGACAGGCCTTTTTCATTAATCCCGTCAAAAGAATAGTAGGGTGCGGCAAGCGTCCACAGGCGGCCAAGTTTGCTCTCGGGAAAATTGTTCGTATACCCCAGCATGTAACCGGGGGTCATGGACAGGCTTTCATAACCATTTTTCGGCTTGGTATGCACAAGGAAGTTCTTTGAATAGGCAAGGTCCATATTGCGCGCCATGATGTGGTCGCCTTCGGTGGTTGTGGCGGCAAACGTGGAGCAGGCAAGACGGAGCGTTTCATAATTAAAAGGCAGACCGTCTGTCAGTTTTTCTGAGATGAAGGCTTCCAGGGCTTTTTTATCGGCAACCCCTTTTGCCAGTGCTTCGTCCAGAGCGTAGTCAGCCTTGTAATCAATGGTGATGAATTCTTTTTCCACAAGGTTGATGGAGTCCAGCGTAGCGTTGGCGTCAGCCTCAAGCTCAAGCGCCGGCACCTTGGCGGCGTGTGCCGGGAATGCGCAAACGGCAGTGAGGCAAATGGCTGCCATTGCAAAGCGGAACACGGCCCGTGTTTTTTTTATGAACATCTGCTGCTCCTTATTGGTTGTCGGCAAGGTGAGGGCAGGATGCACACCCGCTTGAGCGCCCCCGTAATGCAATAATCTATTGCCTGCCAATGAGCGTGTATAGTATCGGAAACAATAGCTGGTCTGACGATCTTCGTAAGGCGTGGGATGCGGCAATTTTTGAAAGGACCGGGCTGTGCTTGATAGGTATTTCTCTCCTGTACCGATAAGAGCCAAAGGCGCGTCTTCCTTTTGAACTGCGGTGTTGCGCCTGATTGTACGAAAAAAGCAGTGTTTCCAAAAACTGGACAAAGGAACGGCTTGCTGGCATTTATTTTGTCATGAAAGCGCACAAAACTAATGCCGCAAGGCTGCTCGACAAAGCTGGTTGTAGATATGACTTAGTGGCCTATGAGGTGGATGAATCAGACCTCAGTGCCGTGCACCTTGCCGAAAGCATTGGTGAAGACCCTGACAGAGTTTTCAAAACCCTGGTGCTTTCAGACAACAAGGGTGGGTATTTTGTCTGTCTGCTGCCAGGGGGCAGGGAGCTTGATCTGAAAAAGGCGGCCAAGGCGTCGGGCAACAAGAGCTGCGCCCTCATTCCCGTGAAGGACTTGCAAGGTCTGACAGGATACCTGCGGGGCGGCTGTTCGCCCATTGGTATGAAAAAGCGCTTTCCGACATTTGTTCACAATTCCGTACAGCATTGGGACACAGTGTACGTAAGCGCCGGCCTGCGCGGTTTGCAACTTTTGATAGCGCCTGCCGACTTACTCTCGGTGACCGAAGGCATAACCGCCGATCTGGCCCAGAGTGAATAGCGCTTTTCGCTTGGCGGCTGTTTCCTGCGTGAAATCTTTAAACCACCGCCCGAGGCGGTGGTAGATGATTCAAGCGCGCGGCACCACAGTGTGGGCCGGGGGATCTTCGTTGAGCATGAGCGTACTGTGCACGGCGTCAACCTTGACCGTACCGGGGGACGCTCCTTTTATGGAGTGCACATGGCGGGCAAAAGCCACCATGATATTTCCTTTGGCGTCATTGCGCTGCCAGCTTTTTTCCCAAACCAGCCGTGCTGCCTCCCGGAGCGTTGTTTCAGGAACTTCTTCGGCTGCGTGCGCGCGCCGGATAATCAGGTGGGCGCTTGGGCCATCATGGGCGTGCAGCCAAAAATCATGCCCTTTGGCAAGCTTCAAAACATTGTGATTGCCTTGGGCGTTTTTTCCGCGGAGCAGCAAAAAGCCGTCTGATGATCGAAATCTGGCAACGTGGCGGTATGGCTTTGCCGGGTCGTCCGGCAAGGGATGCGGGTACTGCTCCTGCCGGGAGGCCATGTCAGAGGCTGCGGCGGCGGCAGTGGCAACACTGTATGTTTCCGGGGAAGGTTTGAACCGGGATTCCTGCCCTTCTCCAAAAAGTTGCTGCCTTCGTTGCGCAAGCATGGTGAGGCCGCGTTTGCCGCGCGCTGACTCCTTGAACATGCGCAGCATGTTGTCGCGTACACTGAGCAGGCTGTTCAGGCGGATACATTTTTCGCCTTGGCCCAGTGCGCCGGGAAGCCTGATTTCTTCCAGTTTGTCTGTCGGGGCATATTGCCAGAGCACCTCCTGAATACACTTGGCGTCTTCACGAAGGGCAAGCATGGCGTGCAGGCGCGTTTCTTCCTGGTCAAGCTTCTGGCTCAACCGGGTAAGCTTTTTTGTTTCCCGTTTCACCGGGGCGAGCTGTTCCTTGCTTTCGTCCATGGCCAACTGTTGAAAAAAGAGCGGCGCATCCACCTCTGACACGGCGGTAAGCAGGGGGCATGGGGATTGGGGCGTTCCATCCGGCTGCGCGGGTGCAATGGGTGCGGCAGGCAAGGGTACAAGCCCCCGGCGTTCCATAACCGGTTGTGGCAGGGGCCAGGCAGAATAAAAAGTCGCTTTTCCCTTGTGTTCGTCCCGGTCGGTATAGAAAAAAAGATCGCCGCCACCTGCTTCCAGGTCTGCCATCAGCGCCCGGCCTTCAAGAGGGTCGAGCGCTGCCAGGGTTTCACGCAGAAGCGGGGTCAGCAAGCTGTATTGCTGCCATGGGCCGCTCTTTTCCTTTTTATTCCAGACAGTACCACACAAGGAATCCACAAGCTCCGAATCCGGCCAGGCGGGCGAGAGGCCGAAATTTTCCGGCAGAGTGGGGGCAATGAGCGGCCCTTGGGCCAAATCCAGCAAAAGCCAGGTGCTGTCCGACTGGCTGGTAATTGGCAGAGCGAGGACGCGAGTAGTGAAATCTCCTTTTCCTTCGCCCAGGCGTCTGCCCTGGCAATATTTACGCAGGCGCATCACATAGGCGGGGGGGCGCAAGGGGTTTTCAAGCCGCTCGCCGGTAAGAAACAGCAAGGGCGCAGAGCGACCGTGGCGCAGGACGAGCCGGTGTTTTTTGCCGTGTGCAAAAAGAATGAAGGCCGTGGTATCGGGGTTGGGGCCGTGAATTTTTTCAACCCTGGCCCCTTGCAACAGGAGGAGGAGTTCCGCCTGGATCAGGCGAAAAACGTGGGCGTCCATGCTCAGCGCTTGCGGATATAGGGCATGGAATGCCCTTGCGACGCTTTGGGTTTCATGGTCATGGCATTGGCTTTGACCGTGGTGAAGACCACATCTTCGTTATCCATGCGCACGGTGACGGATTGGGCGTCTTCCGCGACAATTTTGAAGCGGTGTTTGCTCAGAACGCCTTCCTCCTTGATGACGCATTCTTTCTTAGCGAAGTTGAGTTCAAGGGTCAACTCGCCGAACTTGTTTTCAAGGAAGGTGGTTACTTCGGCCGGGGAAAGCGTTTTGCCGGTGCGCTTTTGTACGTTTTCCTGAATGCTGGCGCCAAGCTTTTCCCGCATTTGCGGATTGGCCTGGATAAAGGCTTTGCCGTCACAGTGCCAGATTCCCCGCAATGTATCCTGAGCAGGTCCTGCCACGGCAAAAGAGCCAAGTGAAAGAAAAAGACAGAGGGTGGAAATATAAAAGCGCATACGAGGTGCTCCTGTAGAAACGGTCTCTGGTTAAGAAAATGAGAAAAAAAGGCGGTTCCGGGGAACCGCCAGTGAGCATGGGTGGAAATACAAGCTATTAATCCCCACGGAGCATTTCGTCTTCTTCCTGCTTGCTCTTGCAGTTGATGCACAGCTTTGTAACCGGGCGGGCCTTCATGCGGGCGACGCCGATTTCCTCGCCGCAATCATCGCAAACGCCGTAAACTCCTTCGTCCATGCGTTGCAGGGCAGAGCGGATTTTTTTAATCAGCTTGCGCTCCCTGTCGCGGATACGCAGGGTAAAGGTCCGGTCTGATTCCAGTGTGGCCCTGTCGGCTGGGTCGGCAAAAATTTCATTACTATCAGTCATATCTTCCAGGGTCATTTCACCCTGTTTCATTGCCTCTTCCAGCATGGAATTCAGAAGATTGCGGAAATAATCAAGATCTTTTTGTTCCATAATAAATCTCCAGCGCACAAATTTACGGTGTACGTTTCACGCCAGACCTAATAAATCAACATGCGGGTTGTGTAAAGAGAAAACTGAAATTTATACATTCTTAAGGAAGCGCTGATTAAAGAGGTTTTTGTTCACTGGCAAGGAAGACGAATTCCGTGTGGAGCGAAGTGTATCAAGAGATACGTGAGCTTCGCACGGGATGAGTCTGACGAGATCCAGAGGCAAAAAGACCATTGCCCGGCGCTTCCTAAAAAAACACGTTTATAGCCAAAATGGTCGTAACTTTTTGTTCGTGTGGCGTAAGCCGGTTATTTTTTCGGCACGGCTTTTTCAACCGCTACTTTAAAGCCGCGAATCTGGCTGCCGTTCATCACTGTGATAACGTCATCCGAGAGGTGAGTGGGTACTTCCACAAAGGCGAAGCGGTCGTGAATTTCAATGGCCCCGATGCTTCGGCCCGGAATGCCCGCTTCACCGGCAATAGCCCCGACCAGGTCGCGCGGAGCAACGTGCATTTTGCTGCCCACGTTGAAAAAAAGCCGATCCATGCCGTGCTTCGCATGTTTTTGGCCCGGGCCGCCGCGTTTTTCCTGTGGGCGGGCCTGCCTGCCGTACACCCGTTCTGCCACCTTGTCGCTATGACGCTCGCGCCAGCCGGACAAGGTATCTTCCTTGCGCTCATCCTGCTGTTCGCTCTGGCCGAATTCGCGTTGCATCAGCAGCTTGAGCAGGGCGGCGGCCATATCCATGCTCGTGTTGTCTTCGTCGAGAAATTGTTCCACAAGGTTTGTGTAACGCTCCAGCGAACCGGCGTCCATGGTGGTACGTACTTCTTCCAGCAGCCTGGTGGTGCGGATATTGGCCACATCACGCAGTGTGGGAAGCTGGTTCTGGATGATGCGGGCCTTGGTGTAGCGGATGATATCCCGGAGCTTGTAATGCTCGCGCGCGGAAACAAAGGTGAAGGCCCGTCCGGCGCGGCCCGCCCGGCCAGTTCTTCCTATGCGGTGAACGTAGGCCTCCACGTCATTGGGTATATCGTAGTTGATAACCGCATCTACATCATCCACGTCAATCCCTCTGGCCGCGACATCGGTTGCCACAAGAATTTCTATACCGCCAGTGCGAAAGCGGCCCATTACCCGGTCGCGCTGTTGCTGGGCAAGGTTGCCGTGCAGGCCGTCTGCCTGGTAACCCCGCGCTTGCAGGTGCATGGTCACTTCATCCACGCTGCGCTTGGTGGAGCAAAACACCAGCGCCTTGCGAAATCCCTGGGAATCAAGAACCCGGCAAAGCGCGTCCATTTTTTGGTGCGGCCTGACTTCGTAATATACCTGCTCAATGGTGGGTACAGTGAGCAGCTTTTGGGTAATTTTCAGAATTTGCGGGTCGTTCAGGAAGCGGCGGGCCATGTCCATGATAGCCGGGGGCATGGTGGCGGAAAAAAATACGCGCTGGCAGCCCACCGGTGTTTGCTCAAGTATGGCTTCGATATCATCGCGAAAGCCCATGTCCAGCATCTCGTCGGCTTCATCAAGAACGGCAATGGTAACATCGTTGAAGCGCAGGGTACCGCGCTCAAGGTGATCGATAACCCGGCCTGGAGTTCCTACTATTATTTGCGCCCCTTTGGCCAGAGCGCGGAATTGGCGCTCAATAGGCTGCCCGCCGTAAATGGGCAGGGCAAAAATGCCGCGCTTGCGTGAGGCCAGTTTGCCTATTTCTTCCGCAACCTGAATGGCAAGCTCGCGGGTAGGGCAGAGCACAAGCGCCTGGGGCGACTTGTTCTTGGGCTCAACGCGCTCAAGAATAGGAATGCCGAAAGCGGCGGTTTTGCCGGTGCCGGTCTGGGCCTGGCCGACTATGTCGTGCCCTTCCATAAGCGGAGGAATGGTAAGCACCTGAATGGGAGAAGGTTCTTCAAACCCCATGTCCTCAACGGATTTCAGCAGTTCTTTGGAAAGGCCAAGGTTCTCAAAAGACATATTCATAACGTGCTGTAATCCTTAATAGAAGTGTTTTTTTCTTGATAGCAGCCAAACAATAAAAGTCTTTTTGTCGTTTGGCGATTGCGGGGTGGGTTTGAAAGAAAATTGTATCCGGGGTTGCTTCTACTGCCCTTTAAGGAGCGATAGGTCAAGCGTTTGTCCGGGGGCCATGCCGATAAAACGGCAAGTTTTTGCCTGTATGGCAAGCTCTCGCTCAAATTCGTCAGTGTTCTTGGCGAGAACGGGGAACGTACCCCAGTGCATGGGAACCACGGCTTTAGCCCCAAGCAGGCGGGCCGCCATGGCTCCTTGCCGAGCGTCCATGGTGAAAACCCCGCCTATAGGAAGCAGGGCGAGATCAATGGAATACAGCTCGCCCCAAAGGGCCATGCTGGAGAAAATGCCGGTGTCGCCCGCATGGTAGATGGTAAAGCCGTCTTCCAGTGTGATGATGAAGCCCGCTGGTGCGCCCGCTTCACTGGTGTGAAATGCCTGGGTCATGGTAATGCTCAGGCCTTTTTCACTGATGGTGCCGCCAATGTTGAAGCCGATTCCGTTCAAAATCTGCTCCGCTGGAACGCCTTTTTGCTGCAACACTTCCGCCGCGCCGACAATGGCGCCGAGTTTCGCCCCGGTGGCCTTGCAAATGGCTACTGCGTCCCCTTCATGATCGCCGTGCAAATGGGTTACCAGCACAATATCGGGCTTTGCCGCAGCTTCCCACGAAACATCCGCCTTGGGGTTGTGGGTGAAAAAGGGGTCAATGAATATGGTGCCGTTAGCGCTGTGAATAGCAAAATTGGAGTGTCCGTGCCAGGTGAGTGTGTTTGTCATAAGAGCCTCCAAATTGGGCAGCGTTGGTGGGGGAAGCCGCAAATACCGGCCCTTGCCGCCCATCCGGCGGCAATACGATACGCGATCCTGCCATTGTATACCTTGACAGCCCATACAGGCAAGAGTATGTAGCTGCATTCGCGCGGGCAATTAGCTCAGTTGGATAGAGCGCCAGCCTCCGGAGCTGGAGGCCGCAGGTTCGATTCCTGCATTGCCCGCCATTACGACTACTTAGAGAAGGACTTCAAAAAAAGTGAAGTCCTTTTTTTGTATTTAACGGTATTTAATTACAAATCGGTTAAACCACCGCCTCAGGCGGTGAGACCGTAAAAGGTTTGACCGTTACAGGGTTGAAAAAGCGCGCAAAATAGGCTCCCACCTTTGGACCACCGGGTGGTCAGAATAAGGAGAGAGCCTATGCGAGAATGGAAAAAACAAAGCCACGTCACTTGGTATTGTCTTTACCATATCGTCTTCATCCCCAAGTACAGGAAGAAGGCAATATTTGGAAGACTTCGCAAGGAGATAGGCGGTATTTTTCATGAGCTATGTACCCAGTTTGGTATTGGTTTGGTCGAAGGGCACGCCCTGTCTGACCATATCCACATGTGTTTAAGCATTCCGCCGCGATATAGTGTGGCGCAAGCGGTAGGGCGGTTGAAAGGCAAGTCAGCCATTTTGATCCACCGCCGTTACCTTGGCAAAGGCAAAAATCTTACCGGGTACCACTTTTGGGCGCGCGGTTACTGTGTAAGCACCGTTGGTCTCGATGAAGCGACCGTGATTCAATACATTCG
>JAJDIC010000066.1 GCA_030266525.1 Desulfovibrio sp. OttesenSCG-928-G15
CGGCTACTGGGGAATTAAGAGGGAAAGGGTTGCTTCGCTCCCTTTCCTTTTGGGAGGGAAAGGTTGCTTTGCTTCCTTTCCTTTTTTTGGGGGGGTGCTTTGTTTCCTTTCCTTTTGGGAGAGAGCGGGTTGCTTTGCTTCCTTTTTTTGGAGTGGGAACGGGGGGCGGTTCTGCGCGTTCCCTTGTAAGAATGGCTTGTGCTTTGCGGACGAATTCGTGTTTGCTCGGCTTTTCTTCATGTCTTGCTTGAATAAAGAAAAGTGTTTTTTTGCCGATGAGCTTTTATGAGACGGGCGGGTAGGCATTTTTTTTGCAGGGTATTTTGAGTCCGGCAAAATCTACCTGTTTGCTGTTTTGCCGCGTGTCCTTTTTTTGTGGCGTTTCCTAGGCTGTTTTCGGTGTTTTTAGCCGGAAATTCTCTTGGGCCTGCGTTGCGCGGTATAGTACTGATAATCACAGTGGGGCCATTATTATGAAACGGCACTATGTTCTTTTGTATTTTTTTCTGCTGGCCTTGCTGGCCATGACCGGGATGTTTCTTGGGTGCAGTTCCAGCCAGGCTTTTGCCGCTTCTTCGCCCGGACTTGCAGGGGGAGAGCCGGGGGGTGATGCCATCTATGTTGCCTCCAACAATTATGTTGTTCCGGCAACCACCTACACCCGCCCCAATAACAGCAATAATCCCAAGGACGGCATGTGGCAGCAATATGTAGGCAGAACTCCCGCTTTCGCAAACTGTTCGCCCTGTGCGGAGTCTCCTTCCTACAAATCTTCCGGGAAAAGGGTTTCCAAAAAGCCCAAAAAGGCTGTGCGCCGTACTGCCACCAAGAAAAAATCGACCAAATCAACCAAATCGACCAAGCGGCGGAGCGTCGCGCTGCCGCCGGTACAGGCAGATCTCTTCCCCGATGCCATTTGCCCTCCCGGTTGCGTGCCGGAAGCCAGGTCCGGCAGGGGTGCGCCCCGTATAGGCAGCTTGCGTGACTCTGTGGAAGCGGCACCCTCCCGCGCTGTCGGCAATCCGGTCAAGGCCGCGCCGTCCGCAGCAAACGTAAAGCAAAGCCCCCCGCCGCAGATTACGGTGGAACCGGTCACAGAGGGCAAAGTAAACGGAACCGCTTCCACTGTAAGCGGAACAGTATCTGCCAATGATACCTCTTCCCTGCGGGTAGAGAGCCGCGGGCCGCAACCCGCTTCAACCGTTGTGCCGAGCGTTTCCATGGTGCCCGCGGCTGTTACCGCCGGTTCGGCAGAAAGTTCTGTCAAGGAAGCGCCCGCAAACACGACGCCCTGACACTGGCTCTGTTGAGTTTGCCGCTAACGGAAAATCTCGAAGTTACTCTGCTCCAGAGTCGACAGAACATGGCCCACCACAAATAACGGGGCAGACGGAAAATGTATTCCGCCTGCCCCGTCGCTCGTTCGGCAGAGAGTGCCTTGTTTTGCCGTTACGCGGCAGGCAAATCTCAAAGTTACTCTGCTTTAGTGGCCCTGCGCGGCGCAGGCTGCCAGAAATACAAGCTCTCCTGCGCTAATCAGAAAGCCGAAGAAGTCACCGTTGTAACCGCCCTCTCTGGCTGAAATCCGGTAAAGGAAGAAGAGAAGGGCGCAAACTCCGGCCAGGGAAGCCCAAAAGGCAGCCCAGCCCATACAAAGCGGGCCAACCAGAACCACAAGCGCCAAAGCCAGAGCCAGGGCGCTTTGCCGGGGCGCAGTTGCGAGAATGGCACCGAGCGAGGCTTCCGGGGAACTATGGGTCAGCCGGGTGAAAAAAATGGGCAGGCAGCGGGCCAGCAGCGGGGCGGCAAAAAGGGGAGCATAAAGGCTTTGCTGCAATAACAGATAGACGCACAGCATCTGCCCGCAAAGGGCCATGCATATTCCTGTGGCTCCGAAAACGCCCGTACGGCTGTCCTTGAGCACGGCGCGAAACTCCCGGCCATGTTTGCCGCTGCCGAGCGCGTCCAGAATGTCTGCCAGGCCGTCAAGATGCAGGGCGCGGGTAAGCCAGAGCGACAGGCCTACATACAACCAGGCTTGAAGCAGCGCGGGCAGGCCGGTAAGGCAAAAGGCAAGGGGCAGCGTAAGCAGGCAGCCAAGCAGCCCTCCCACCAGCGGGTAATAGATAACAGAGCGGGAAAGAGCCTCTTTATCTGCCGCAACAGCAGGGCCGAGCCGGGTAAGAAAGCTTAGGGCGAGCAAAAAGGGTTGCAGACAGGTGTTGCGTTTCAAAAGACAAACGCTCTAGTTTTTTTGTGAAGAAATGGTAAAGGCCAGAGAGTACAGGTGGTGGAAAAAGTCTACATATTCCACGGTAACGTCCTCAGGTACGGAAATTCTGGCCGGAGCATAGTTGAGAATGCCTTTGATGCCCGCTTCCACAATATGGTTGGCAGCGCGTTGCGCCCGTTCCGGCGGGGTGGCTATGATACCGAGGCGCACGTCCAGATCGGCCACTTTTTCCTTGAGGCGTCTGGTACAGACAACTTCCAGGCCGGCTATCTCTTCCCCGATTTTAAATGGGTCGCAATCAAACGCGCCAACAACGGGAAAGCCATGCTGGGCGAAAGCCCGGTGCCCGAGAAGCGCCCTGCCCATGTTGCCTACGCCGACGATAACGCAGTTCCACTGGCGGTCTATGCCAAGAGAATGGGAAATGGACTTGATAAGCTCGCGTACATTATAGCCGACACCGCGCACGCCGAATTCCCCGAAATAGGTGAGGTCCTTGCGGATTTGTGAGGCGTTTACGTTGCAGGCGTCTGCCAGGGGGCCGGAGGAAATAACCTCTACGCCTTCCAGTTTCAAACTTTCCAGTACCTGCAAATAAATGGACAGGCGTTCAATGGTTGCGCGGGGAATATGCTCGGTTTTCATAGCGATAGTTCACAATTACAAAGTAATAATTAAAGCGCGGGTGGCGCGTTGCGTAACAATATTTCAAAATACAAATGCCCGTACAAGAACTGTATACAATTCCTGTAGGCAATTATCAACCGGGCAAATTGGCTTTTCCGGGCTGGCTGCTTCTTCTGTTTTGCTTTTCCGGGCATTCATAAAAAAAAGGAGGCCACAGCCAGAGCTGTAGCCTCCGGTGGAATCAGGCTATCCGGCAATTAACCGGCGAGAGGAGCGGCCAAGGGGTTGGCGAAAAGCAGGATCATGTTCACGACCAGGGCGTAAATAGCCAGGGATTCGATGAAGGCAAGACCCAGAATGAGGGTAACCATCAGTTTGCCGCCGGCTTCAGGGTTGCGGGCGGTGCCTTCGCAGGCGGCCTTGAGGCCCATGCCCTGGCCGATGCCACAACCGGCAGCGGCAATAGCCATGCCGATGGCGGCAGCAAGGTACGCGGAGCCGATGGCGCCGTTACCCATATAGCGGGGGCCGTCAGCGGCAAATGCAACGCTGGCAAGGGCGAAAAGACCGATCAGGCTAAGGGTGATGGTGAGCAACTTACGCATGTAACACTCCTTGAGTTATATGTTGTGGTCAGTAGTGACCATTCCCCTATGGTTGCGGCTGCATGAGCCGGTATTAATGCGCGTGCTCCATCGCGCCTTGCAGGTACAGCATGGTGAGCATGTAGAAGATGAAGGCCTGCAAGCTTTTGGCAAGAAGGAACAGGAAATAGGTGGGCAGCGTGGCCACCAGCGGCGCCATGGTGAAAAAGAGCAGAAGCACGATTTCTTCACCGCGGATGTTGCCGAAAAGACGAAGGGTCAGCGAAAGGGGGCGGGCCGCGTGGCTGATAAGTTCAATAGGCAGCATCAGGGGAACCAGCGGAAGCATGGGGCCCATGAAGTGTTTGATATAGCCGGGACCCCAGCGGCGCAGGCCGACAAAGTTGTAATAGCAAAAAACAAACAGCGCCATGGCGGCGTTGGTGTTGATATTGGCCGTGGGCGCGTCACAGAAAGGCAGCAGCCCGAGCAGGTTCTGGGTAAGAATGAAAAGGAAGATAGCGCAGAGCAGGGGGTAAATGGTTCTGCCCTTTTCACCGATGGTGTTGACGGTGAAGGTTTCCAGCCCGTCAATGATGACTTCCATGAAGTTTTGCAGTCCGGTGGGCACAAGCTTCATTTTGCCCCGGAGCATGAAACCCACGACAAAAAGGATGGCCATGGCACACCAGGTGTAGAAGATGTGCTTGTATGGTTCGCCGATACCCAAGAGTGTGGAAAGAAGAACTGGATGCTCCATGAAGCTATGCCTCCTTAACGGGTTTGCGCGAGAACCTCGAAATCCCCCACAACGCTATGCTTATCACTGCGGAGGTCAGCCCGACCAGCAAGGGCGCAACAGGCGCCCCGAGCCAGACTATGAGGGCAAAAAGTACCACGCCTATAAGCAGCATTCGCAAAGAAAAGCCCAAAAAGAGCCGCATGGCGAGAGCTGCGGAAAATTCAAGATGCACCATGCCCTGGGCCACTTTGGCTACGTGCCACAGGCTGTAAGTGGCTAAGGCCGCGCCAGCGCCAAAGGCCAGGGGCCACGCGCTGAGCCAGATAAAGAGCAGCCCCAGGGTCAGCCCCGCCGCCGTAACCATAAGCTGGACGCATACCATATGTCTGACAACCGGCAGGGTGAAGCCAAAGCTGTACAGACGGCGTTCAAGAGCAAGGCGCAAAGCGGAAATTTGGGCAAACGGCATGGCATATCCGGTGGACGAAGCGTCCGGTTGAGAACCGTTTCGCTTTGAGATTGCCGTCTTACGGCAGACAAGGCACACAAAGGAGTGCGCCGAATCGCCCAGGTCAATCTCGCGGGCCTTGCGCAACGCGGTGCGGCAAGGCCGGAGCATTTTTTTGAACCATTCAGGTGAAGGCCGAAATGCTCTCCTGTCTGCGCTGGCCGGACCAAGGATGGAACCGGCTTGAAAAAATCCGGTCAAGGCGCGTAGTTGACGTTATTCGGGCTTGTCGCCCCGGCTTTTTCCGGCCCGGGCTGTTTCGTCCCGGCTTTTGTCAGACGGCTGCGGGGCAGCGCCTGTTCCGCCGTCCTGCTTCTGGGCGGAAATGAGCCGCTTTGTGTCAACATACACGTTTTTGTACCCGGCGATTATTCCCAT
Organism: Desulfovibrio sp. OttesenSCG-928-G15; assembly: GCA_030266525.1. The sequence goes on from JAJDIC010000066.1 coordinate 5,073, forward strand.
AACCATAAAGATAATGGTCAACCAGGGGGAGGTGCCGAGCCAGTCATCAAGAAAATATCCGATAACGGTGCCCACGGCTATGCCGCTGACAAGGTGGAGACCTATGGTGCCCGCGTGGGACATGACGTTGATATAGGCCGGGTCCGTTATCTTGAAAAGTTTGAGCAACCACATGAAAGGCCTGCAATGCAACTGCCGGAAGTGCCGTGCCGGGGTCGCGTCTTGGGGCGGCCCGAAGGTGGCCCGGGTCGGCCTGAAGCCTTTCAGACGGCTCGTGCTTCAATTCACAAGATGCAGTGCATCTACCACGCGGGGGTGAGAAGGTCAAGTTTTTGGGGAGTATTTTTACTCGGTCCGGGGTCTCTTTTTACTCGGCGCACAGCCGCGCGGGTGGGTGGAAATCAAGAAAAAAGCTTGACTTTGCCGTGCTATCGGGCAGTATAACTCTGGTTTGAACGAACAGCATGAGGAGGAATGCACCATGTCGCACGTTTTTGTAGCGAACCTTTCCCACTCGTTGGATGCCTGGGTCGGCGTAGGGCTGATTGGCGTGTACTTTGTGTGGATGCTGTACATGGCCATGATGCGCATTAAAAAAGCGGATCACATGCATCACTAAGAGCGTATTCGCTTTGAAATGCTGCCTTTTCGGCGGGCAATGCCCGCCCGGCAGTCTTTGTGGCAAGGGTTGAGGGAAATTCTTGTCGGGCGTTTACAGCTTTGAAGCGTTGTAATGCTATAGAAGCCTCCTTCGGGAAGTTGCGGTTTAGCGCGTAAAGTCCGGTTGATGGTACGCACTCGTTTGCGGACAGGGCGGGCCATTGGTAGTTCGCGTAATCCGTTTTTTTTTCGGGCAGATCCCGCCCCTGCGGCAAGGTCTGCCTTTTTCGCGGATATCGTCTGGTAGAAATTCTCTCCCGGCGACACTTTTTTCTTGACTTTGCCGTAGCCAGGCGGTACATGCCTGTTTCTCTTTTTCCTGGAGGAATATCATAATGTACGCGATTATTGAAACGGGCGGAAAGCAGTTCCGCGTGGAAGAAGGCGCCAAGCTTCGTGTGGCCACCATTGATGCCGAAGTCGGCAGCGAAGTGACGCTCGACAAGGTGCTTATGCTCGGTGGCGGCAGTGTTTCCGTGGGTACTCCCTATGTGGACAGCGCCCGTGTAACCGCCGAGGTTGTTGACCATGGCCGTGGCGACAAGGTTCTGGTTTTCAAGAAGTGGCGCCGGAACGACTCCCGCAAGTTGCAGGGGCATCGTCAAAACTATACCACCCTCAAGATCAAGTCCATCACGGCCTGATCCTGATTCTTTTGTAAGGAGCGTGCAGCATGGCACATAAAAAGGCAGGCGGCAGTTCACGCAACGGTCGCGACAGTGCAGGGCAGAGGCGCGGTGTAAAACGCTTTGGCGGTCAGTCTGTTCTGGCGGGCAATATCATTGTCCGGCAGCTCGGCACCAAGGTTCACCCCGGCAGCGGCGTTGGTCTTGGCCGTGATTTCACCATTTTCGCCACTTGCGACGGCGTGGTGAAATTTGAAAAGTATGTGCGTAAAAACCGGGTTCTGACCCGGGTGCATGTGCTTCCCGCCGGAAACGCCTAAAAGGTCGGTTTTTGGAATTATCGCGGGCAAAAGCGGCTGCTTTTGCCCGCTTTCTGTTTTTTAAAGCACTACTTTAAGTAGTGGCGGTGTTTTGAATGAAAAGCAAGGGATGTCGCGCAGTTATGCTTGCCGTTTCTTCCCTGGTCAGGTGACGTATGCGATTTGTTGATGAAGCGGTGATAACGGTTCGTTCCGGCAAGGGCGGGCATGGTTGTGTTTCTTTTCGCCGGGAAAAGTTTATTCCCAAAGGCGGCCCTGATGGCGGCGATGGTGGCGACGGCGGCAATATTCTTGTCAGGGCCTGTTCACGCCTGCTTTCGCTGTATGACTTCCGGCTCAAGCGGCTGTATGAAGCGGAAAACGGCAGGCCGGGGGAAGGCTCGCAGTGTCATGGTCGCAAGGGCTCGGATCTTGTTATTGAGCTTCCCGTGGGCACGCAGATTTATACCCTTGTTGATGGCCGTCAGGAGCGCGTGCTCGGCGATCTGGCAACAGACGGAGATGAGCTGCTCATCGCCAGGGGAGGCCGGGGCGGCAAGGGGAACGAGCACTTCAAGTCTTCCACCATGCGCGCACCCCGTTTTGCCCAGCCTGGCGAGCCGGGTGAGGAATTTACCCTCGGCCTTGAACTGAAAATTTTGGCAGACTGCGGGCTGCTCGGCCTGCCCAACGCCGGGAAGTCTACGTTTATTTCAAAAGTTTCCGCTGCCCGCCCGAAAATCGCCAACTATGCGTTTACCACGCTTGAGCCGAACCTCGGCGTCATGATTGACGATGTCAATTATGACCGCAGGCTGGTAGTGGCCGACATTCCCGGCCTTGTGGAAGGGGCGCACACCGGCTATGGCCTGGGGCACCGCTTTTTGAAGCATGTGGAGAGAACGCGCTTTCTTGTACATATTCTGAGCGTGGAAGATATGTCAGAAGAAGACCCTTTTGCCGGTTTTGCCCTTCTTAACCGGGAATTGGAGGAGTTTTCACCTGAACTTGCCGACCGTCGGCAGATAGAAGTGGTGAACAAAATCGACCTTCTTTCGCCGGAGCGCCTGCAAGCCTTGAAAGAAGAGGCCGCTGCCCAGGGACGAAGCATATTTTTTATCAGCGCGATGAACGGCGAAAACATGGAAGAACTGGTCACAACCATGTGGCAGTTGCAGGACGAGCTTATGCCCAACGCGCCCGGCGCGGCCTTTTCCTATACAGAACGCAAAGCGAAAGAGGCCGCTGAAAAAGCCGCGTCGGAAGGAGGCGGCGCAGGCGGTGACGACGAAGAATCGTTTGACATTGAAGTAGTTTACTGCAAATAGTTGTATATTATATATCGGTTCACCCCATACTTTTGGGTGAAGCTCACTGTGTAGCCGTAAACGACGAATATCACGTCTCAAATGAATTTTTCAGGAGACACCATGACCGCACTGCGCGTGTTGATTGCTGAAGATGAATACATTTCCGCAACGCTTCTGGAAATGCTCGTCAAGGAAGAAGGCCACACTGTTTGCGGTATAGTTTCCCAGGGCGGCGATGTGCTGGAAGCGGTCCGGGAGAACAAGCCGGATGTCGTGCTTATGGACATCCACCTTGCCGACAGTGTGTCCGGCTTGCAGGCCACGCGCACTCTTTTGCAAAAAGTTTCGGTTCCGGTAATCGTTATTTCCGGTACAACGGAAGTGGATATTCTCGCTTCTGTAGCGGAAAGCGGGGCGCTTGGCTTCATGCGCAAGCCTGTTACGCCGGAAGAACTGCGCGTTAACCTGCGCATTGCCACCCACCATAACAGCATCATCCGCAAGTTGAGCGACAGCGAACTGCTGCACCGCTCCATCTTTGATAACGCCAGCGTGGGCATTTATATTGCCCACAAAGACGGCTATTATCTGGCGACAAACCGTTCCTTTGCGCGTATGCTGGGCTATTCCGGTCCGGCAGAACTGCTGCGCCGCATTTTTTCCATTGACGAGCAGGTCTATGCGGACAAGGACCACAGAGCTTCGCTTGTGCATCAGCTCAAGGAAGGCAAGGTGTTGCACGGGGTCTCCTCGCGCATGCTAACCTGTGACAGCGAGCCGTTCTGGGTTTCGGAAGACCTGTCTCCCCACTATGATGACGACGGCAGCTTTGCCTATTACGAGGGCTTTGTCGTCAATATTTCCGACAAAATTCAGGCTCAGGCGGAAAAGGCGGAACTTGGCGGTCAGTGGGACAGTTTGATGCAACTTCTGGACAACTCCGGTACGTCCGTAGCGGTGACCACTCTGGATGGCGGTATTGTCAGGGCGAACAGCGCCTTTGAAAAAGAGCTGGGCAAGGCGGTCGGGCTAAGGCGCATGCTGCGTTTCAAAGAAGACGGGCAGGGCATATATGACAAGCTGCAAGAACGCCATGCCGTAAGCGGTGCGGAAGCCTTTGTGCACAACCAGTGCCGTGTTGAAGGCGACGACCGCCTGTTCGACACTACCGCCGGGGCCTGGCGCTCACCCGAGGGCGACCTTGCCGGAGCGGTCTTCATACTGCGCCCGTTATAAATAGAGTACCAACCCCCAAGCGCTGCGACCACATCGCCCCGCACAGGGCAAGCGCCCCGATGCGGGAGCCAGGGGGGAATCATTCCCCCTGTAAGGGATTCCAAAGGAGATGACCCCCTTTGGTCGCCGGAGGCACCAAACATGACCGGAAAACTTTACATAGTCCTGGTAGGTCTGCCTGCGCGGGGCAAGTCCACCATTGCCCTGCGCCTGTTTGAGGGCTTGTGCTCCGAAGGGGTGAACGCCCGCATCTTCAATAACGGCGAATTGCGCCGTTCCTTGCTGGGGCCGGATTCTTCCCAGCCGCATTTCTACCACCCGGAGAATCAGGAAGGCCGCTCGCGCCGCGAGCAAATGGCCCTGATAAACGCCACAGCCGCCAATTCCTTTCTGGCTGACGGCGGCAACGTGGCGATAATGGATGCCACCAACGCCAGTTGGCAGAGGCGTGATTTTTTACGCCAGCATTTTGATCAGCACCCCATTTTATATATAGAGTGCGTGAATGATGATGACGAACTGCTCGCGTTCAGCATTGACAGAAAAGCCCACCTGCCCGAATTTGCCCATTTGAGCCTTGCGGACGCTGTGATTTCTTTCAAGGAGCGCATCGGGTATTACGAGCATATTTATACCTCTCCGGAAGGTGAGGGGCCTTATATGTGTGTGGATACACTGCGTAACCGGGTGATCAGGGAAGACATGCCCCCCCGCGTGCCGTTTCATCTGCGCATCCGCGAGCTTCTGGTTTCCGCCTGGGTGCGCGAGTTGTTCCTTGCCCGGCACGGTCAGAGCATGAACAATGTGGAAGGGCGCATCGGCGGCGATGCCCCGCTGACGGAACTGGGGCGCACCCAGGCCAAAACCCTTGCCGCGTATTTTAACGACAAGCATGTGCCCTATATTTTCACTTCGTTTCGCCGCCGCTCGCGGGAAACGGCAGAGCCGTTAAGCGCGCGCCACCCCGAAGCCAGGGTCATTCCTCTGGCAGAGCTGGACGAAATAGACGCCGGGGTATGCGACAGCATGCGTTATGAAGACATACGCCGGGAAATGCCGCAGGAATACGCGGCCAGGGCGAAAGACAAGTACCATTATGTCTATCCGGGCGGTGAAAGCTACGCCAGCATGTTGCCGCGGGTTGAGCGCGGCCTTCGCAAGGCGCTGTTCCTTTCTGGCGGGCAGCCGGGCTGCGTGCTTATCGGGCACCAGGCGGTAAACCGCATGCTCTTGTCGCTGTTTTTGTTCCGACATACGGAAGACGTGCCCTACATCTACGTACCGCAGGACGAGTGCTATCATATTGTGGCTACGCACAGGAAAAAGCTTTTTGAATTGATGCGCTATCCGGGCGTACCCGACACGGATGTCTGAAACGATGTTTTTTTCTTCCAGCCACGTAGCCATCCTTTTTTCAGGGCAAAGGCCGACGCCCGCCCCTGAAACGGTTTTCGCCTTGCCGACGATAGCGCAACACCGCTTTCGGGAAGCATGTTTTGCCTTGTAACAAAAGGACAAGCCCAAATGATAGCAAACAGTATTCTTGACTGCATCGGCAACACGCCGCTTGTGCGCTTAAGCGCGCTCGCAAAGCAAAAAAACTGCCGGGCAGAGATTGTAGCCAAGCTGGAATATTGCAACCCCGGTTCTTCAATCAAGGACAGGCTTGCCCTGGCCATGGTTGAAGCGGCAGAAAGCCGGGGCACGCTTGTGCCCCACGTAAGCCCGCCCATGACCATTGTGGAGCCGACCAGCGGCAACACGGGCATTGGCCTTGCGCTGGTAGCCGCGGCAAAGGGCTACCAGCTTGTTGTGACCATGCCGGAAAGCATGAGCGAAGAACGTAAGGCCCTGCTTCGCGGGCTGGGTGCGGAACTGGTGCTCACCCCGGCCGCTGGCGGCATGAGCGCCGCCGTGGCGGAAGCGGAGCGCCTGGTGCAAGAGCGGAGCGGGGCGGTTATGCTGTCGCAGTTTACCAACCCGGTAGGTCCCCTGGTACATGCGGAGCATACTGGGCAGGAAATATGGGACGCCTGTGAGGGCCGGGTGGATATTGCCGTGGTGGCGGTGGGCACGGGCGGTACCATTTCCGGCGTGGGCAAGCGGCTGAAAGAGTGCAACCCGGAAGTGAAGATTTACGCGGTAGAACCGGCGGAATCGGCTGTATTGTCCGGCGGCAAGGCCGGGCCGCACATCATTCAGGGCATAGGCGCGGGCTTTGTGCCGCAAATACTGGACCGCAGCGTGATAGACGGCTACATAGCGGTTCCCGGAGAAGAAGCCCTGGATACGGCACGCGAGCTGATGCTGAGGGAAGGTATTTTCGGGG
>JAJDIC010000067.1 GCA_030266525.1 Desulfovibrio sp. OttesenSCG-928-G15
CAGCTCGCCCAAAAGCCATTCGAGCCGTTCCGGACTCTGCTAACACAGTTCGCACATCGTAAAAGTCAACAGCTATAAGTTCACTCCGAAGGATGAGATCGGAAGGCCCCTTGACTGCATGGTATAAAAACTCATCAGCCTTTTTAAGCACTTCCTCAAATGTAGCTTCTTTGGGTAAAAGCTGTAAAATCCTGTCGTTAGGTATAATGATAAGACTATCAACATGCTTGCGAAACACCTCAAGCCCAGCAGCGCTACTGCGTAACCTGGCTGACGGTTCGAAAGAAAACGGTTGTGTGGCAACACCAACAGTAAGGCTTCCAAATTGCTTGGCAACACCGGCTATCATTGGGGCATAGCCGGAACCGGTAGTTCCGCCCATTCCGGCAACAACATACACCATATCTGAGCCACCAAGTGCAGCCTTGAATTTGTCCACACTCTCCATGACAGCCGGGTCGCCCAATTCGGGATTTGCAGCAGCGCTGATTTCTTGGCCGAATGTGCTGGGTATGTGTATTTTGCTTTTTGCCAACGATTTGCCTAGCGCCTGCTCGTCCGTATCGGCAGCGATAAAAGCTATATCTTCCAAACCTTTTGCGATCATATGGTTTACAGCATTGATGCCAGCCCCGCCGACACCGACAACTGTTATGATAGCTTTCTCCTTAGCCTCTATCTCAAATTCCAATATTGCTCCTCCATGGTTTGGTGCTGTCTGACAAAGAGTATGTAGGTGTGGATTCTGCAGCTACTCGATGCTTTTACTTTGCATTTGTTTGAGCAAATATGGCAGGCCTTCACATCTGGCTCGCCGCACAGGGCAACCACTTCTACTTCAACGTAGGTTTGTATTCTTTTAAGCATATTGTGCTTCTTTGATTCCATATTTTGATAAACATGGAGAACAATTTATTCTTAGTAATTTCACTATATTACTGTGCGCTTGGTGTTTAGGGCTTAAGGGTATTAACAAAACTGGTCAGAAATCCCCCTAGAAAAAAACACCGTTACTAAGTAGTATTTCCGAGAGTAAGCAATGCGGAGATGTTGCATGAAGACGTCCCGATTTTTTCGACGGGTAGCCAACTGTAAGGGAGCCACGCCATATGCCCAAAAAATGGAATTCTGACGCCAAACCCGGCGACAAGCTGCTCGCCCTATATAGTTTACTGCTATATGCTAAGCGGCCCTTCAGCATGACAGAGCTTGCGGAAGAGCTTAACTGTTCGAAACAGACAGTCGGACGCCTGCTTGTTCAGTTTGAATCTGCCCATTTCGGTAAATTGCAGCGCACGCAACGGGGTAAGGAAGCATTTTTTCAGATATCAAGGCCGACGCGGCCTCCACTGATTTGTTTGGACCATGACGGCTTGCAGCAAATCATGCTTTGCAGGGATTTACTGCGCCACATGCTACCGCCATCCATAAAAAAGCAGGTAGACAGAACTGTCCAGCAGGCGTCTGCCTATACGGAAGAAGAGGGAGCGGTTTTTACCTCTATTGCCAGGCCGCTCCATAAGGGAAGAATCGACTACGCCCCCCATGAAATGACATTACAGACACTGCTTTGCGCCATCACGGAACAACGGGTCTGCATCGTGAAGTACCAGTCTGCCCGACATAAAGAGGTGCGTGAGTATGAATATGCACCACGGCAACTGCTGTCATTTCATGATTCTTTTCAGGTGTCCGGCTGGATTGTGCAGCCCAAGGGCAAAGCGCACCCCGTGTTGGAGCATGCAACGACCCTTGCCGTACATCGTTGCAAAGAGGTTACGCTCACACGCAGAACGTCAGAGCATTTGCCAGCACCCGCAGTACAAGAGTCAGGCTTGTTCGGTATTATGGAGGATGAGCCCTTTGCGGCCCGGATTCGGTTTGGCCAGTCTGCTGCAACCTATATTGCCGAGAGAGAATGGAGCAGCGAGCAAAAGGTGACCTGGCACAAAGATGGAAGCATTACACTTACCCTTCTTGCCCAAAGCCCGGCAGAGCTGATCTCCTGGGTGCTCGGTTTTGAGGCCGAAGCAGAGGTGCTATCCCCAAAATGGCTTCGGGAGGCTATGGTTGAAAAAATAACAAACATGGTTGCGAGGTATACCAGCCCTGCCTAGGGTGAAAGATTAGTTTATACCACTAGCAATAACCGTGACGCATATTTCATCTTCTTTGATATCATCGTGCGATGTATTGAACAGAACGTTAACGTCCTCATGAGCCGCCTCGCTAATAATAGAAGCGATCTCGCTCAACTCTGCAACTTCCGGAGCGCCATCTATTTTGAGTAAAACTTGGCTTGCCCGAACGAGATTCACGCCATCAAGCAAGGGGCACGTTGCGGCCGCGAGAGCTGCTTCGCGAGCCCGGAATTGCCCCACCGCCTGGCCTATACCCACTACAGCCCTTCCCGGTTCTTCCAACACTGTGCGTACATCGGCAAAATCAAAACCACCGTTAAGTCCGGTACGAAGAATGAGATCAGAAAGAGCCTTGATGGTGCGATACAAAACCTCATCAGCTGCCTTGAGTGCTTCAGCGTACGTTGCTCCTTTAGGGGCAAGCGACAAAACCCTTTCGATAGGGATAACGATCAGACGACCAAGATACTTGTAAAACTCTGCGATCCCTGCATCGCTGTTATGCAATCTGGTTTTCCCCTCAAAAAAGAAAGGGGGTGAAGCTATGCCTGCGGTCAAGAGACTAAAGCGTTTTGCGATGCTGGCAATAACAGGTGCGGCTCCAGTACCTGTGCCTCCCCCCATACCGGCAACAACAAACACCACTTCTGAGCCACTGAGGATAGCTGCTAAATCTTCCGAGCTTTCCATTGCGGCTTTATAGCCGACCTGTGGGTTGGCTGCTGCGCTGAGGCCTTTGGTAAGTTTGCTTCCCAGTTGTATTTTATGTTCTGCCAAAGACCTGCTCAGTTCCTGTATGTCTGTATCGGCAGCTATAAAAACCACATCCTGTATTCCCTTTATAATCATGTGGTTGACGGCATTGATACCAGCCCCACCTACGCCGATGACCTTTACTATTGCCCATGCCACTATAGTCTCTCCCCAAATAGTTGTCTGGCCTGCCATCGCCTCGGTTGTGTACGGCGATGGGCGGAAATTTCGTTGAGTACTTGGCGCACCCCGCAAAAAAACTACCAAGCCCAAATTCCATATCTTGGAGCAATTTATGGATTTATATGCCAAGCGACTCAATAGCCCTACTTCATCGTATCATTGAAAATAGCAGACCGAAGCTGCCTATATCTTTGAGCGGACCACATGCTTCTTGTCACTGAAGGCACCAAATGGCGTATACGGACCATGCAAGCCCAAAATCCCAGGAACTTCCAGGACCACTTTGTCATTGAACAAGTGTATTCTACCGTCATTATTTGTTGCCACATATGCCTGCAACCATATGCGGTAGTTATTCAAGCGAAAAATAACCGCGCTGTAGTGACAAGCCCTCTCTTCCCATGTTGCCATTTCACCTGCATTCTGACTCTTGGTCTTGACACTGGCGATAGTCATTACAAATCCGACCCGGTAGTTGTAAGCTGTATACACATCGGAGTTGTCTTCTACGGATTTGATATCCTGTTCACTGAACTCGTACATTTTTTCATTTCGAATGGTATTTGCATGTTCAAGAAAGGGGTGCGTGTGGAAGTCGCCCAGAAATTCAATATCCGGGAAGTATGACTGCATGAAGTCATACTTCAAAGCCAGCGCATCATCTTTGGGTGTACACGAACCGGGGCTTCTGTCTGCCGAGGTGTCAACCGAGACCTTTTCAACAACATACATGGTGCGCCCATCTCTCAAGGTTGACTCATGCCCCCAGACCAAAGCATATGTTTCCAATGGCTTTTTTTGATACTTCTTGTGTTGAACGACAAAAGCTTCCAGCCCGCAGAGGCACATATCAATGGCTGCACTTTCCGTTACCTTGACAATACAGCCAGCCTCACCGGATTCTTTCAAAGACATAGTGCACTCCATAAAATTTGTTTTACAATGACGCAGTCTATTCGCCTCGCAAAACTGGAGGCAGGCTGTGGCTCCGCCAAGTGGTCCCAAAACGCAAAAATCCTCTACCGTTCTAAAAGCGCCCTGGGATCGGTCCGCAAAAACTGCTCAAGCCAGGTCGGCAAGGTTTCCGAAACTGGCCCGTAAAGACCAGCATCAAACAGAGGCGACAATATTGTGCGCACTTTGTTGAACTCCACAAGGCAGGCACCATGAGCTTTGGCCTTGGCTGCAAACTCCGAAGCAGGAAAAACGCGCCCGGAAGTGCCGATAGAGAGAAACAACCGGCAATAGCTCAAGGCGTCTTCAATCTCCTCAAGCCCGTGAGGCGTTTCACCGAACCATGTCACATGAGGGCGCAAAGTTCCCCGCCGTCCGCATATGGAACACCTGCTTTGTGTGGTCATGTCATTTTGCCAGAACATGGTGCATTCGCACACGCAGCAAAAGGCCTTGAGCAATTCGCCGTGCATGTGCACTATGTTTTTGCTTTGCGCTCGCTCGTGCAAATCATCTATATTCTGCGTTACGATCAGGACCTCTTCCTTGAGAGATTGTTGCAGCCTGGATAAAGCCAGATGCGCCTTGTTGGGGAAAACTGAACTCTCCAGAAGACGACGGCGCATGGCGTTATAGAAAGAGAACACATGACCAGGATTCTTTCTAAACCCCTCAGGCGTAGCCACTTCAAGTACCGGCACCTCATTCCATAAGCCGGACTCTCCTCGAAAGGTAGGGAGCCCCGACTCAACGCTAATTCCCGCACCTGTTACCACAACAATCAATGTTTTCCCTCGCTTACGTCGAAACATCCTCACAGCTTGTTTTGAACTTGCCGTACTTCCATTCCATATTTCGAGAAGCGTTTCCTTTCAATTATCCTTTGTGATCTATGATGGATATTGCTTGCTCCGTATTTGATATGTTCAGAAGAGACATTTTTAATGTCGCGGACATCCATGCTGGCACACCTCCATCCAAAATAATGACACCATTTTACAACAATTAATCAACTTTTAATCCACAATCGATCTACTGTTGTTATATTGCATTTGTGTTTTCATAAATGAGTATACAAGCGGCACAGACATAACATTAACAAAGTTTATCTAAAATGGTGACGTAATTTTTTCAAAATAACAGCGAACCCAAAATGACGGCAAAGCGGGATGGCGCATTACCGCACTTTTTTGCTCGCCTCGCTCTCAAAAAAACGTGGTAATGCACACCCGGCAAAGGGCTTGCCCTCTGCACACCTCCATACCGACCCCTGCGGGCAGCCAAAAAGCACCAGAAGGCCGAAGCGGCTCCAAAAAAAAATAGGCCAGTGGAAAAGGGAAATGTGCAAAGCGCCAAGATGCGATACAGATAATCGAAAGGAAGAAAGCGGAGTCGCTAACAGCTAACCGATGCGCAATCCATCTTCCCTTTCCACTGGCAGTTTTTACCATGCGCCGCCCGAAGGCGCGGCGCATGGCTCTTGCCTCTTGCTGCACCCGTGGGTGCCGCTCTTCTCTTCCCCGAAGGGGTGAACGCACATCGGCACGATGTATAAGTGAACCCTGGCCGGGAGCCGGGAAACCCCTCCGCTTCGCTCAGGGGGAAATTGTGCGACTTGTCTTGCGTCTTCCCGCTTGGGAATACCGTGCGCTCTGCGAGCGCAAAGCAAATTCTGGGGCATGCGTTAACGATATGTCCTCACTCCTCTTTTCCACTGGCCGCTTTTGCCACGCGTCGCCCGGAGCGAAACGCATGGCTTTTGCCTCTTGTTGCACACGTTGGTGCAGATCTCCGCTTGCCCTATCTTCTTCGGGGTGGCTGGCCTCACCGGAGGCGACCGGCTTCCACGGAATTATCGATTTTTACACGCTCGTGTTCAACGGCCCTTTTTTCCTTTGCCTTCCTTACCATTATCTCATAATTTGGACGCTTCCGGGACGCCCGTTCTATCCCCGACTTACCCATGTCAGGATTCTTTACAGCAAACTCAATCCGGGGGCATTTTGGGCCGCTTTTAAGGCAAAACCGAACTCGGAAGAGGATTTCCCACTGTGCCAACACTTTAGTGCAGCGTTCCTGGACTGGGGGCATTTTGGGGGCATTTCAGCCTAATCAAAAACAATAAAATCAAATCATTTTACTAACATACTGATTAAACGCTGTTCTCGCCGCCTCCACCATCAATCAAGTCCAGCGATGGACAGAAAAGGCCAAAACACCTTGCAAATAAAGGGTTTTGGCCTTTCTCTTTATCCGACGAAATCTTGCCGGAGATAGCAACGATTTATTGTCTGTAGGATTCATAACCCCATGCAAGTCCTGCTACTGTTCCGGAAATTGACGGCTACTGTGCATTACGCGCAAAATTCGTATTTTATCTCCTCGCACAGCGTAAATGAGAGCATAGGGCGTATCTTTGACAAGCCATTCTCTGGTGTTCGGTATCCGGCCCGGCTTACCCGCTCCTGGAAGTGTGGCAAGGTGTTTAGGCGCATCATAAATACGCTTCACATAATCTTCAATAGCATCAAAGGACAGGCCCTCGCCCAACAGATAATCAGCCAAGTTGTCCATGTCTTCCGATGCGCTGTCCATCCACCTGATGGGCAACGGCTCACGGGGTGACATTGAACCCCTTTGCCCTTAACCGTGCTCCCATTTCCTCATGAGTGATTTCGCGCCCCGCCTCCATGTCGTCTATTCCCTTTTGCACCTCGGCGAGATACCATGCTTCACGCTCAAGGTATTGGGCCACGGCTTCCTTGATAATCCAGGCACGGGGCCTGTCTATCTGCTCGGCCATTTTGTCGAGCTGCGCTCTGGTTTCCGGGTCAAACCGGACTGTGGTTGCTGACTGCATAAGCACTCCTTGCATTCATATGTATTCTCTTGAGTGCTTAGAGAATATATCGTCTGGAATGAAAGGGCAAGTCTTGCTTTTCATTTCTGGTGGAAAATGGCATATGGAGAATCGAACTCTGTTCCGTACCACGCTACCGAACAGAAGAAATTTTTCATTTGAGTATGAATTTGAGTAACTTTTTTTGATAAAAATTTTATCTCTATAATTATCCAATAGTTAATCAACATTTTCGGTGGACGCCGCCTCCACCAACTCTTAATCCAGATGGATACAGAAAAAGCTCGAAGCCTTGGCAAACAAGGGTTCGAGCTTTTCTGTTAGTCGACATGAAAGCCAGCCTTACAACACATGGACGGCAAGTTCCAAATGCGGCGCGGTTGCCGCTACGCTGCAAGAATACCCGGCATCAAAACTGATATCGGCACTGGTCCATGCGGAGGCATCTCTTTCTGGCGGAACATGAACCCAGTTGTGGTCCCTTTGGTCCGTGCTGACCTGAAAACTGTTCAGGGGCCGGCTCAGCCCCATTCCCGTGGCTTTGAGCAGGGCTTCCTTGCGCGTCCAGCAGCGGTAAAAGTCGCGTTCGCGCTTATCAGGGGGTTGGGCCAGTATGGCGTCCCGTTCTTTGGGGTGCAGTTGCCCAGCCAGGCCCGGCAAGTCCGGTAGAGGAAGGATTTCCTCCACATCAATGCCGACAAAAGCCCCCCGGCAAAAAGCCGCCCAGACCATAACGCCCGAATGGCTAATGGAAAAATCGGCTCCCGATTCAGGACAAACCGGCTTTCCCCAGGCATTACGGGCAAAATCCGCACCCGCCCCCGCCCCCGCCGGCTCAGTCAACTCCAGAACGCGCCGGACAAGCGCCCTGCCCGCCAAGTGCCGAGCTGCGTCCATGACATGCACAAAGCTCCGGGCATGGGCCTTTTCGCTGTCTGTAGTGAAAAAACCGCACTCCCGGCACCAGGCCCCGGCATCTTCAAGGCGCAGCCCGATGCACAAAAGCACGTTCTCCGGCAACGCAGGAAAAGAAAACTCAGAAAAATCTTGTGCCAACATCATTGCAGTTTTTTGAGGAAATGCTTCATTCCTTCGTCAGGCCCAGACAAAACGCATGACAAGTTCGTTTGCATTGTCGTTTCTCCGGTATTCCATGGCCTCTGTAATGTTCTTGGCCAAAAAGATACCCATACCGCCTACACCCCGTTGCTCCGGTGGGAGCGTGGGGTCAGGCATTTCCCGCTCCAGAGGATTAAAGGGCTTGCCGCTGTCCACAAGGTGCAGGTCGACGTGCTTTGTGACCGGGTCGATTTCAAGGAGGACAACAACCTCGCCGCAATGCCCGGCAGCGTCCACACCAGAATCTGCGCCACAATCGCCATAGGCGTATGTGGCAATATTGACAAACATTTCTTCCACCGCCAGGGCAAAGCGCATAGAGTCTTCCTGTGGGCAGCCCGCCTTGCCAAGTTTTTCATCTACAAAGGCAAGCAGGTCGTGCAGGGCGCCTGTCTCGGCCGGAAAGACCCGTTCCTCTTTCACAGGGGCAAAAGCGCCTTGTCCGCCGCCGAAATAGACCACAGCGAGCATGGTTGTGTCGTCATGCTGCTCTGCCCCTGCGGAAAAAGCGTCCAGGTCCTCCCTCACCCTGTTGAGGAAAGCGCGTATTCCCTCTTGAGCGATAAGCCCGGCATGCGCGTTCAGGTTTTCAACAAGACGTTTGTCCGTGTAAAATTCGTGTGCGGTGTTCTCCGCTTCCGTTACGCCGTCCGTATAGAAAAAGAGCGCATCGCCGGGAACAAGACGTACGCTTTGCACTTCGTAAGCGATATCCGGCATAATACCAAGAATGAGCCCCGGGGGCATGGGTAACGGGGCAAAGCCTTCTCCCCCGCGCATGAGGCAGAGGGGGTTGTGTCCGGCGTTGGAGTACGAGAATTCGCCGTTTTCAAGATCAAGAATGCCAAGCACAGCGGTTACGAACATACCGGCGGTGTTGTTTTCATGCAGGCGAACGTTAACGCGGCGTAAAACCTCCTGTGCGCCCAAGCCGGGCAAGGCATTATCACGGAACAGGGTTTTTGTTATGACCATGAAAAGTGCGGCTGGAACGCCCTTGTCGGAAACATCGGCAATAACCATGGCCAGCTTTGTTTCATCTATAAAAAAGAAATCATAAAAATCACCGCCCACCTCCTTGGCCGGAGCCATAAAAGCGAACAGGTCCACATCCTTTCGCTCCGGAAAAGGCGGAAAAATGCACGGCAACATGGAAGTCTGGATGGCTCTGGCAATGGACAACTCGGTAGCATACCGTTCTTTTTCTGCCGTGGCCAAATTCACATAGGCTATGTGCTTCTTGAGGTCATGCGTCATCTTGTTGAACAAGGTGGCAAGCATACCGAATTCATCCCGGTTCTCCAGCGGGACATGATAGTCCAGATTGCCCGCACCTATCTGCGTAGCGGCGCGGGACAGCACATTTACCGGCCTTGAAATGAAGCGCACGAGAAACATCCAGGTGATTCCAACTACAACAATGCCGGTGACGAGCAGGGCAAGCAGGGTCTTCAGGGAGGCAGAATTTATTTCGTGAAAAAGTTCGTTGAGCGGCACATTAACGACGAGGACCATACCGTTTTCAAAGCTGGCAGAGTAAGATAAATAGGGCTTCCCATTATGGATGATTTCGCGTTCGACAAGCTCGTCCGACAAAGACTCCGGCAATTTATCCGTCTGATTTTGCGACGAATACCAGGGAATGGTGGAAAGTGATTCACCCACCGGAGATTTGCTCAAAGAGGGATCGCTGAGGGCCAGGATATAATCGTGCGGCGTATCGGCGAAAAGAGCAAAGCTGCCTTGCGTGGGGCGTATTTGGGCCACGTCGGCGGCGATGTTGTCCAGGCACCAGTCTACCGTGCTAAGACCAATAAAGGAGGCTTCGGGAGTACCTGCATCTGAAAACATGCCGCAGCCCACGGTGGTCATAAGCGCTTTTGCGCCCGAATCGTCCACATAAGGCGTAACCCATACCACCTGGCGCGAGTCGGTGCTGTCCTTCAGCGTGTCCGCTATCTCGGTGTACCATTGCTGGGTGGGGTAATCGTATTCCGGGCTGGAGAAACTTTCGTCAAAAATGACGGAACCGTTATCGGAGTAAGCGTAATAGCATACCCTTTGCCGCTGCGGCGGCAAAAGATCGGGGCGGAACCATATGCCGCCTCCGGTGGCATGGGGGGTGTCTGTAAAAGCGTGCAATACGGCATAGCGGCCGGGACCGTCCCGTAGGGCAGCGCCGCTGTGATACAAAAGCTCCCCGCTAAGGGCGAGCTTGCGGGCGCTATCTGTAAGGTGGTGAACGGTCATTTTGAGTTCTGTCGTTTCTACAAGCACTTGAGAACGGCATTCCGACATGCGCAAGGCCATGTATTCATGATATATCCCATGGCCTATGGCGAAAATGGCCGCCGCGAGTACCGCCGTTATGGAAAGAACGACGAAGATCATTTTGGCGCGGATGGTTTCCAGCATATTCATGCATTGGAGAATACCAGCGGATGCATTCCAGGTAAAGACACTGAACAGGCACAATGAAGGCCTGTGCGTACAACCAGCTGTTCTTCTTGCTGTAATCCTGTTTATCAGATACTATTTCTCTATGTTTTTTTCGTCTTGCATGTTTTTTTAACCCTTTGCGCTGTTTCCCGCAATATTTGAGGTGTTCCGTGATTGCATCCTGTCATGAAATGATATCCAGGGTAGCCTCTCGCCTTCCTGAGAAAGTCGCCCTCGAATTTGAGGGAAAAACACTGACTTACGCCGCCCTGGAAACGCGGGCGCAGGCCATTGCCGCGGCCTTGCTGGCACAGGGCACGAGGCGCGGAGATATTGTTCCCGTTCGTTTGCCGCGTGGCACGGACGCCTTGGTCGCCATGCTCGGCATCTGGAAAGCGGGCGCGGCTCCGGCCTGTATTCACGAGGAATACCCGCAAGAACGCGTCAATTTTATCTGCTCCGAATGCTCTGCAAAACTGGTGCTGGATTCGTCGTGGCTCGCAACATTCCTGCCGGACGCCCAAAACGATCAGCTTGGCGCGGGTGCTCCGAGCATGTTCTCGCCTTCGCCGGAAGACCTGGGGCTTATCGTCTTTACCTCTGGCTCCACCGGTAGGCCCAAAGGCGTCATGCTGCCCCATCGCGCGTTGGCCCGGGCCGTGTGTGGAGCACTGCCCGACCGGAGAGAAAACGACGTTTTTCTATCCTGCTTTGCATTTTCTTTTGTCGCTGTGCTGGCGGATGCCATCGCTCCGCTCGCGGCGGGAGCCACACTGCACATAGCCTCCGACGCCACGCGCAAGGATGTGTCCCGTTTGACAGAATATGTTACCGCCCATGGCATTACCGCCATCTTTGTGCCCGTACCCGTGGCCCCTCTCTTGCTGGAAGCAGCGGGTAGCAGCCTACGCGTCCTGTTCACCGGGTCGGAACGCGTGGAACGGGT
>JAJDIC010000068.1 GCA_030266525.1 Desulfovibrio sp. OttesenSCG-928-G15
TCTTTGCCGCCATTACCCAGTCTGACAAGGTTGGTGACCATGGCGAACCATTCTGGCTCTGAAAGCGTTGCAGAATTTTCTCGGCAATGGACGATGAAGGCGCATTCTTCACACGCTATTACGGTGCACCCCTCAGGTTTTTTCTTGAACGACTGACGGAAAACCTTGGATACAACATTGATGAAGTACGAACTACGGCCAATGAATTCCAGCAGAAGAATTTACCAGAGGGCTGCTCCCCCCAGGTTGAGCGTGTGTGCGCACGCTTCGGTTTACTGGCTGCGGCAGGAGAACTGGCAATCAGCTTTGGTATTCTTCCCCTCACTGCTGGCAGTGCCATTCAGGCGGCAAAGGACTATTTTGCCATATGGACAGACGAACGTGGCAGCATTGGCGACATGGAAGTCGAATCCGCTTTTGTTCGTCTGAAAGAATTCATTGAACTCCATGCAGAAAACCGGTTTATTCCGGCGGAAGGAGCAGCCTCACCATACACCCCGAATAACTTGGCGGGGTACAAGTGGAAGCAGGACGGTAAGCATCACTACCTCCTACTAAGTCCGGTCTGCAAAAACGAAATCCTACACAATTGTCCTGGTTCGCAATTACGTAAGCTTCTGTTGGCTAGGGGGGCTCATGCATTAAACGCTGCTGGCAATCCTATGGAAACCAAGACAATACCTGCTGCTGGAAAAAATGTGCGTGGCCTTATTGTGGTTCCTGAAGCGTGGGAAGAGAAAGACGACGACCTGCTCACGCACGCCAGCACGCACGCACAGCCATCGAATGGAAAGCCCTGCGCCCAAGCAGATTTCTGTCCCGGCATGACGGCTGGCTCGGGAAGCGACATCACCGAAGGCGAGTTCTTCGGATAAAAATAGCTGTGTGTGCTGTGCGTTGTGCGGTAAGCCCGTCTGTTTGTGTAAAAAACAGACGGGCTTACCCACGAAGGCTCCCTCCAGCAGAGCAACATACAACACTGTGTTCTATCCTCCATAGACCTCTCATTGTACCAGCCTTAGTGCCGACGCGTCGACATTACCCAGAAAGCTTTGTTAAAAGAGATTGTGCTGTCTCAATAGTTTTTATAAGTGATTCTTTCAAAGGTTCTTTTTCTTCACTTGGAATATTGTGCGGGTCGATACTAGTAAAAGCATCCTGGAGCTTGTTAAGCCTGCTCTGTGCAGCCAAAACGGTCCTAGCCTCTTTACTCATTTTTTTTGAGCCATCGCCTTTTGACTTATTGGGCAGATTAGTTGCTTCTTTCACCAACCGATCATATTCGGTAATTTTTTCACTATCGCTAAGCTTTCTGACTGCTAATTTTTTGAGTTGTCTGAGAGGTACACAACTGTTGATTTCGGCAGCATCCTGGATAGACTTGGGAAGTAGAAGAAGCGAATTGTATTCTGCAATTAATGATCTACTTTTGCCAACAAGATTGGCAACTCTTTTATCTGAAGCATTCTCTCCTAGTTCCTCTTTGAGAATTGAGAGGGCCTTAGCCGTCTCCATAGGATTGTATTCTTTTCTGGCAATGTTGGACAAAATTTTTTGTACTCGAGTTGCAGAGTCAGCATATATCGCTTTAATAAAACCATACTTATACATTCCATTAGCGTCAGCCCCATCTAATTCCGATGCTTTGAGTTGGCTGCAAGCTCGCCAGCGCCGCTCTCCATCAACTATTTGGTATTTATTATTTGGACCACAAATTACGATGATTGGTTGCATTTGCCCAAATTGTTTGATCGATGCTGCAAGTTCATCAATTTCTGTCTGGATAAATTCTTTGCGAGGCTGTTGCTCGTCAGCTTCTATTAGGTTTAATGGTAGTTCTCGAACTTCAAACTCTGAAAACGCTGAGGGCGATATCTCTTTTATTATTGTGGCCATACGGAATACTCCCAGAAGAAGGTCATAGTGTAAAGGTAGCCTATAATGTGAGTACAGGCGATTGCGAGTGCAATGGTGTTGTTTTTACAGTATCAGTCAAGAGTGAACAAATTTGGTTCTATGACCATGCGGTATGGGGTGAGGAAAGTTGAACGCTATTTTGGGTTCAAGGCTTAAGGGCACGGTGAACCAACCGCACCACATCTGGTCCTGTATGCTGGAGCCGAACAAGGATTTCTTCCCTCATAACGCTTTCAGATTTATCTTCTTGGTCGAAGTCAAAAAGCTCTGCAAGAGATACGTTTAAGACCTCTGCTAAGCTCGTGAGACTCTTCAAGCTCGGATTTCCTCGCCCACGTTCCAATTCTCCCAAATTTTTCAAGCTTATATTGGCCAATGCGGCCAAGTCATTTTGAGTCTGCTCACGAGCCTCTCTCAGTTTTTTTAAGCGTATCCCCAATAATCTATTGATATTTTGCATTAGTATTCCCTCTGATAACCATAAGACATTGGATTGGAGGGAGGGAACCCTACTGTTTACCTATTGCTTATGCAGCAAGGGCAATATATTGCATTTTTTCTAAAAGAGTGGGAAGGTAATGCTCAAATTGACCTATATAAAGTCATTGATTGCATACTGTCAGCGTGAAAACCGTTTCTTTTAAAATTAGGTGTTTGCTGGAGTTGATACTAAAATCGAAGAATAAAATATATTTTTGGAATATTCCGGATTATGGAAATCACCGACAGTATCTTCGTTTTACGGAAAAATTTATTTTTCTCTAGTGAGACCTTTGAGGCCACCAAATCATTAGCATTTGAAAGGAGTGTTGCCATGTCCGCAGTAAAGTACACACTGACATATGAGGAACTGGATAAAGCCAGAGAGTATATCTCTGATCGTTATGACTTTGCGGTATTGGGTGTGCTGGGGAATATGATGGATTGCGTTAAAAAATTAGAAAAAATGATCGAAGACCAAAATAGAACTTGTCGAATATATTCGGCAAAGCGTTCTGCTGGCTTGATTGGGGCAATAATTCCCACTGGAATAACACAACTACTAGCACTCGGCACAGCAGTTTCGATAGTCGCGCATAACTTGGTTACGTACAATCCTGACTATGAAATTGTAAGAGATTTTACAAATAATTCAGTAAGCGTTTATTGCAAAAAATAAACCGCTGGCTACCAAATATCGCATGTAAACTCTATTGTATTGGACTTTTAACGCAGCGCAGCATTCAAGGAGTAGATTTCATGGGCTATCAAATGCAAGAAATTTTGAAGAAATGCACAAAGGATGATGTTCAGTTCATCATAGAAACAATTGATTCCTATATTAATTTTTCTGACGACTCCGGCTTAAAGACGGCCTTTGCATGTTGGGAAACAAACTCAGCCATGCCAGATGCCTTAGCAAAGAAGCTCGAAACAGAGATAAGATATATTGCAAGTAATGATGTGGCATATTTTTTACGCAAAACAAGGGGATTGGAACCAGCCGGTATAGAGGTCGATGAGATCATCAATGATATCACTCAAATTCTGAAAATCAAGGTCAAGCCTGTAGGTTCAACGGAAGGAAAACTTGAAAGCCTAGTTAAGTCCGTGGTGGAAAAAAAGATTTTAACGATGACACCAGAAGAGCAGATCCGGGTCTTGCAAGATGCAAAAATAGAAGAAGCTAAAATTCAGGAAATTATGAATGGCCTGAAAGATAACACCAAGAGAGTGTTTGCAGTTTTTGCGCAAGCGCTTGGAAAAACTGGAGCATTCGATATGATTGCGACTATTGCCGGTGGAGTGATGGCAACATTCATAGGTAAAGAAGCTGCATCAAAAATTTTGCTTATCGTTGCTTCTCGCACAACGCTCATTCCTTTAGGTGCTATTCTTGGAGTAGCTTCGTTAGGTTGGGTGGGTCTTGAGCTATGTGGCGCGGCCAGCAGAAAGACAATCCCCATTATGCTTTCATTGGGCTTAGTCGCTCTTCGCGATGGGCCTGAAAAAGAAGTGGACTTCTTCGGTGAATCTTCCGGGCAGGAAGCATAGCCATGTCTTACGATGATGAATGGAAAGACGACTGGGCGGAAGAAGAAGATGCTGGCAAGACTGAGCCTTGTTCCGAATGCAAAGGGAGTGGCAGAATGGACTGCCCGATGGAGTACGGCAGGCCTCAGCACCCGGAGAGTTGCCCGGCCTGCGGTGGATACCAAAAGGTTGAATGCGAATACTGCGAAGGCACCGGCATTGCACCGGAACCTGATTAGACTTTATTCCACAATCATCATGGACTGCTTATGCCTGCAAAGCGAGATCAAGACAGCTCACCTGGAGTCAAATTGCTTCGCCTGTTCAGAAAGCTTATGCTGGACGGGCGAAGACATTTTCAAGCAGATTTGGCCCGTGAATTTGACTGCTCACCCCAAACAATTATCCGTCTGACGGGCGAAATAGAGGCAGTCATAGGCCCGAGTCTTGAGTCTGGTCTTGACAACCGCAGAAAGTGGTACCAAATCCGCACGCTTTCACGCAGCAGGCTTGGTCTGGATTTTGAAGAACTGCGTTACCTTTCCGTCTGCCGTGATTTGGCCGTACCTACATTGCCTGAACAAGTTCGCGAACGAGTTGATGATACCATTTTCAATTTGTCAGTATTGATGGCGGATCAGTCTTATGCAGATAGAGTAAAAGCTCAGCAGCCCCAATGCTCATTTTTCAGCAAGGGGCGGATTGATTACACGCCCCACTATGACAATATTGAAAAACTAGTTCAGGCAGCGGACCAAAAGCTGATATGCCTCGTCCGCTATAAGGCCGCAGGTAAAGGCACTACCAAGGAACATCGCTTTGCTCCTGGCAGTATCATCAGCATGAACGGCGCTCTTTATGTGCTTGGCGCGGGCCTAACAGAAGATTTCAAAGAAAAACGTCACCTGACCAATCTCGCGATTCACAGAATAACGGATGTTATACTTACCGAGCGGGTATTTTCTATCGAGCTGCCTGAAGTAAATCCCAGGGCATTTGGACTACCCTGGCACGAGCCAAGAACTTTTCACATCCGCTTTAAGCCTGGTAAAAGTGCTGCGTATGTTCGAGAACGTGTCTGGTCTGAACAGCAGGTCATTGAAGAACAAGAAGATGGCGGAATCATACTTGAATTGGCCACTCACAGTGAGCCGGAACTCATGTCCTGGGTCCGAAGCTTTGGGGAAGAAGCGGAAGTTGTAAATAAAAGACAAAAACAAGATCAACAAATCGACTTTGTGCGCAAATAAAAGCAAGGTGTATTAAATGTTTTTTCTAGAGAAACGCTTTTTTGATGATGACGATTCACTTGATGACGTAATCATATCACAACTTATCACAAGAAAATCATACTTTTGCATTCAAAATGTCAAAAGCATTGATAGCATTTCGAAAAGAATTCAAGAAATCATCACAGAACATGGAAGCCGTTTTAAAGAATATACTGCTGACAGTATAAATTGCTGCTGCGTTACTTATGCATTGGCAATAGGAGTTGGGCATACTCAATTCCCGCGCCCGATTGGCTATGAAATCTGCATAAAGAAGGGGAATAAAAAAATAATACGCCATTTTGGGCCTTCTCCCAAAACGATTTTGTATTTCCTTCCCACTAAAAAAACCTATGAGATCATTCGCTATTTGCCTGATAAAATATACGTGTTATATGGGTTTACAGGAAAAAATCGATTGCTCTGTCGTATTGATTCAACAGTCTGATATTGCAAAGCTGCAAGTATCATCCATGTGGATTAGTTTGCCGAATGCAGGTGAAACCTCCTGAGATATATATAGTTTATCAAGAACAAGCAGAATCTGCTCCATCCGCTTGCGTTTTCCGCACAGCGGGTTTTCTTTTTTATGAACTCTGGAGGTATTATGAACACTATTTTAAGCCTTTCTTCTATTCAACCCAAAGAACTTGATGCAGGAACCGTGTTCAGCGGTTCTCCTTCAGGCAAGCCCGTTTTGGGCTATGCGGCCCCGTCACAATTCACACCAAATGTTGACGCCAACTACATTTTCCACGAGCACAGTCGGGATATGGTGGTGTGGTTCCTCAACTCGGTATGCCCGTTGTATGTTTTCGGCCCAGTAGGCGCAGGAAAAACGAGCTGTCTGAAACAGCTGGCTGCTCGTTTGAACTACCCGGTCTTTGAGGTTACGGGACATGGCCGTCTTGAATTTCCAGAGCTTGTTGGTCACCATGTTGTCCGCAAGGGCAGCATGGACTATGAATATGGGCCGCTCGCCTTGGCCATGAAGTACGGTGGGCTTTTTCTTCTCAATGAAATTGACCTGCTGGAGCCTTCAACCGCTGCCGGCCTCAACGGTATTCTTGACGGACAACCGCTCTGTATCCCGGAAAATGGTGGTGAACTGATAAGGCCACACAAGATGTTCCGCTTTGCTGCTACTGCCAATACCAATGGCGGTAGCGATGAAACCGGCCTTTACCAGGGAGCTCTTCGTCAGAACCTGGCCTTTATGGACCGTTTCTTTCTGTGCGAAGTGACCTACCCAACACCAGATGCGGAAGGGAAGCTTCTTGCCAAAGCTGCCGGTGACTTGCCATCAGACCTTCGCAAGAAAATGCTCGCCTACGCCAACGAGGTCAGGCGGCTGTTCATGGGCGACCAAACGAATGCCCTCAGCAGCAGTAGTATTGAAGTCACTTTCAGCACCCGTTCTCTGCTTCGTTGGGCAGAGCTGACCCGCATGTATCAGCCTCTTGCGAAACAAGGGGTCCAGCCCATCACCTACGCGTTGGACAGGGCTCTTGGCTTCCGGGCCAGTCATGAAACTCGCGCCATGCTGCATGAGCTTGCCCAGCGTATGTTTACCGGCAACGGCTATGCATCGGGGGAGCTGTCGGGGTAGTTGCTGCCGCCAAGGATGCTACACCCCAAAACTCTTCTGCCTTCAACCATTCCCCTTCCAGCGCAACAGATGTTGCGTACTATCTTGACTGTATCGCCCCCGCCGTTCAAGCGAACCCAAGCTTCCTCCTCACACTCCCCCAACTGCCTCGCATCGCTCTTGAAGCGCCATCCACAAGTGGCGGCAAGTTCTGGCTCGGTGTCCCAATGGAAAACGGCACTGCTATACGCTGGGGTAAAGGCGGTACCCAAGGTGCCATCAAGCACATCCCGCAATCACGCTGTCACCGGAATAATCCTGTTCTCGAACTCAAACGACGTTTTCTGGAAAAAATCCGCAAGGGCTATACCCTTATCCCGCATGAAACCATACTCCCGTGAGGCAAAAAGCAATGAACGACAGCCTTCAAATTCTTGATCAGCTTGTTGTGGTCAATTTGGATATTCACATTTGGAGCGCAAGGAAAAAACTTTCCGCCGTGGACCTTGGTGGAGCAGAATTGCCGCCAGGTGATTTGGCTTCGCTTGGCAGCAAGCGCATCTGTAACCCCGCCGACCTCAAGATATTCGGCACGCTCAAAGCGCGAGCCGTGAGCGTACTGGAAAGGAACGGTGTCCGTTTCCTTGGTGGCTGGGCAGTACCAGAAACCAGGATGGACGAAATTTCCATAGAGCTGACAGCCATCCGCAAAGAGTTCCGGCAGGCCAAAGAAGACTTCCTGAATCGCTACAACCAGTCTGTTCAGGATTGGATTGCCCAGCATCCCCAGTGGGGAAGCATTATTGCCAACTCCACCGTCAGTGAAGAATACGTCCGCTCTCGTATCGGTTTTCGCTGGCAGATGTATGCCGTCAAGAAACCAGACTCGCTTCCCGCAGCTCAGGCTTTTGACGATCTCGGTAATGATGTGGCTGGACTCGGCCATACGCTTTTTGATGAAACTGCCAGAGCCGCTGCTGATGCCTGGCGGCGCTGCTATGCTGGCAAAACGGAAATCACCCGCAAAGCCCTGTCACCTCTCAAGGCTATTCACGACAAGCTGATGGGCCTGACCTTTGTTGAACCACGGGTAGCACCTGTGGCTGAGTTGCTGGATACGGCCTTCAGAAGCATCCCTCGGCGTGGAGCCATTAACGGCAGCATTCTGCTTATGCTTCAGGGCCTGGTCACAATGCTCCAGAACCCCACAGTATTAATGGAACACGGACAGATGATTCTGGACGGAAGGCAAAACAGTCATGGAATCCTGGAGTCGTTCCTCATGGAAGGAGGTTCATGCATATCCACTCTGGTCCACACGGAGGAACAAGCAGACGTCCTAGGTTCGATACCACCAGACATGGCACCGCCTGCCGTCATTGAAAGCTTCGGGTTGTGGTAGTGACGCGCACAAAGACCTCAAGTAACCGAGCCCTGGTTTCCAGGGCGTTTTCCTTTGGAGAACATATGAAACATAAGCATATCATTAAATCCTTGCCTCTGCTGGCTTCCGTGCTTGGGCGCAAATATGGCGTCGAAGTAAGAATTGGAGGTAACAAGGCCTGTACCAACGGGAACGTCATCCAGCTCCCGTCGCTACCGCTCAACAGTGACGCAACTCTTCTTGGTCTGGCTCGCGGCTATTGCGACCATGAATCCGCACACATCCGGTTTACGGATTTTGCTGAACTGCAAAGGGCGCGGCTCAACCCGCTTGAACAGTATGTGTGGAATACCCTGGAAGACTGGCGCGTTGAAAAAAGCTTGGCAGCGCAATACCCCGGTTGTCGTGAGAATTTCCTGTGGCTGATTCGGCATCTGTTTCTGGAAAAGGAAGAAGAGACGAAACCCGCCGAATCGACTGTATTGGAGATTCTGGACTGGCTGCTACTGTATGTGCGTGCGTGGGACGTTTCCGAGCTTGCGGTAGAATGCGGTAGATTGGAAAGGAAGGTGGACCAAAACTTTCCGGGACTGTCCGGCAAGATCATCCCGTTACTGAATACCGCACCTGGACGCTGTACCGACACTCAAGGCTGCATCACCCTTGCCCGTGAAATCGTCGCTGTCATTCGGGAATACGTTCAAAGTGCTGAAAAGCAGCACAGGAAAAATGCTGAGGGGGCGGATTCTTCTGCCGCCTCGGCTTCACAAAATACGGCCCAGGAACCACAGAATAATTGTACTCCCAATAATACAAAGAGCCTGAAGCGCCTGCTTTCAATCTCGCAAGAAGGATTGCCGGAAGGCATCGGGGAACGCATCGGCCAAAGCCTTCAACAGGCAGGAGCACAAAGCGGCCAAGAAATGCGGGTGGCAGTCGTTAGCGTGCGCCAGCAAACCCTATTACCTCCACATGACCATTCTGAAGCGTACAGGGTCACCACTGCACTCAGAACACGCTTACAAGCTCTGCTACAAAGCTCCCGCATGACATACGGCGCTGCCGGTCATACCGGGCGCTTCAACGCGCAATGGCTACATCGCCTGGCGATCAGCAATCCCAAAGTCTTCTTACGAAGAGAAGCTCGTACCGGACTCAACACTTCCGTCCATGTCCTTCTGGACGCATCCGGCTCCATGAACGGCCACGCCATGCCCCTGGCAAACCAGGCGTGCTTTGCAGTGGCTTCCGCGCTTGAGCCCATCAAGGGGATAAGCTTGGCAGTTACCGCGTTTCCAGGGGAACAGGCCAAAGTTTCGTCGGAAGGACCAAGCCACTGGCAAACTGTGTCTCCCATTCTCAAGCACAACGAGCGTCTGCATGCACGGTTTCAGATTCGGGCCAGCGGGAGCACTCCCCTGGCCCCGGCTCTTTGGTGGACGTTGCAACAGATGCTGTTTCAGCCTGAGCCCCGTAAAATCATTCTGATCATTACAGATGGCGAGCCGGACAACAAAAGCGACGCTATTTCGGTTCTCCAAACGACCAGGCACCTTGGGGTGGAGGTCTATGGCGTCGGTATTGGCAAGGTTGCCATTTCCACCCTTCTACCGCAGGGGAACTACGCGATCATAAATTCCATAAATGAACTGCCGCAAGCGGTATTCGGCATGTTGCAAAAGGCGCTGCTGAAGCAGTCGCCACAAACACCATAAGGGGAACATATGCCCAGACTCGTCATTTTACTCATAGGCTGCGCCATCGGCTATGTCCTCGGTGGCTTTGTAGATGAACTTGAATAAGGGCTGGCAGAGACCAGCCCGGAGGTGATGAATGCCCACCGAAACAGATATTGGCAAGTTACTGCGTTTTGTACCGGCAATTCTGACGGTGCTACACGCTTTGCGCCAGATGACCAAACGCCTTCGGCAAAACGGCTGATTTTCCAATCGGCCAAAGCACCTGCCCAAAAAAGGTATACCTTTTCTTGACAGCCCATAGCCCCCGAAAAAGTGTCCAACAAAGGTCGGTTTCGGCATTGTTGGACACTTTCCATAAAAACTCAAAGACCTCTTCTTGACACTTTCACTTCAGACCAAAGCGAGGTTCCCATGCCCGGAAAGCATATCGGCTACATCCGCGTGTCCACCTATGACCAAAACACAGCCCGCCAGCTCGACGGGATAACCCTGGACAAAACCTTTGAAGACAAGGCATCCGGTAAAGATGCCAACCGCCCTGCCCTACAAATCTGCCTCGAATACCTGCGCGATGGCGATACCCTCCACGTCCACTCCATCGACCGCCTGGCCCGAAACCTTCAGGACCTGTTGAGAATCGTTTCAGCACTCACAGCCCGACAGGTCGGCATCCTCTTCCACAAAGAAGGCCTCACCTTCACCGGCGACGCCACTCCCTTTCAGGAACTGCAACTCCAGATTATCGCCGCTGTAGCTCAGTTTGAGCGATCGCTCATTTTGGAACGACAGCGAGAAGGAATTGAGCTTGCGAAACGGAACGGGAGATACAAAGGAGTGGGCCGAAAGCGAATTTTATCTGCGCCCCAGCGTGCTGAAATCCGAAAGGAAGCGTCAGCCGGACAAAGCATGGTCGCCCTGTCTCGAAAGTATGGTGTAAGCAGGCAGACTATATATTCATATTTGCGGGCAGAGTAGCAAAACCAGTCACAGGCGCTTGGCCTTCTTCGGTTCAGAGCGGCAAACCTTGTTCTTGCCGCTCTCCAGCCAGCGCACCTGAACTGTGATTTTCCCCCAAAATAATATTCAAGATTTTTTCTAAACGAATTTTCCTGATTATGGAAAGACACGCTTGTACTGTGTTCTTGTCGACCCATTCAGCGAGAATCGAATCGAATTAGCCAACGGCATCACGCGATCTCTAGGCTGAGCCAAATTTCGATTTTCCCGAGCACAGAATGCAACAACAAGTGTCTTCAGCATGGTAGCGGCATGCAGGCTATTCTAAGTTTTTTACTCGAAGCCTTGATGGTTTCTGTTGGGGCGTACCTCCGAGCGAAATACTAACGTAAAAATATACTGGAGATCAAAATGAACAAAGAAAGACGAGATTTCTGCAAAAAATACAAACTCACAAAAGAACAATTTTACGGAAAGAAATGGATTAATACCACCCTTAAGACTAAAGGGTTAGGTTCTATCCCTGAAGGCTTTAACCCCACAGTGGGTGTGGACCTTAACC
>JAJDIC010000069.1 GCA_030266525.1 Desulfovibrio sp. OttesenSCG-928-G15
TCCCCGCCTTCCAGCCTTTCCCTGCCTTTTCCCGCCTTTCCCTGTCTTCCCGCCTTCCCCCGCCTTCACACTTCCCGCCTTCCCGTCAAGGAAATCAGTGTTTCCCCAAGGGGTCTGTGGTGTAGGCGTTGCATATCGGCTCATTCCAGCCGGAGCCGAAGCTTCGGCGGGAAAGGTGCAGGGCCGGGGGGGCTTGGTGGCGCTTGAACTCCGCTTTATGCACCAGGCGCAGCACTTCATGGCAGACCGCCGGGTCAAAGCCCTTCTCCACCAGCCGTTCCATGCCAGCCCTTTTTTCGATGATTTCATACAGGATGGGGTCCAGCAGGGGGTAGTCCGGCAGGGAGTCGGAGTCTTTTTGATCCGGTCGGAGTTCCGCTGACGGAGCCTTGGTCAGGATTTCTTCGGGGATGGCCCCGTCGTGTTCTCTGTTGAACCAACGGCACAGGGAATATACTTGATGCTTGTAAATGTCGCCGATGGGGGCATAGCCGCCTGCAAGGTCGCCATAGAGGGTGGAATAGCCGACCGCTGCTTCGGATTTGTTGCCCGTGGCAAGAAGGAGTGCGCCAAAAGTATTGGCGTAGGCCATGAGCAGGTCGCAGCGTATGCGCGACTGCACGTTTTCCTGGGCGAGGCCGCGAAGTCCTTCGGTGAATACCTTGCTGTAGCTGCTGGTGTACGCTTCCAGCATCGGGGTAACGGGCACTGTGTAGGTGGCTATGCCCAGGTTTTTGGCCAGGGCCAGGCTGTCGTCAATGCTACCCTGGCTGGAAAAGGGGGAAGGCATGAGCAAGGCGCTCACGTTTTCCGAGCCGAAGGCGTCCACCGCGATGCAGGCCACCAGGGCGGAATCCACACCGCCGGAAAGGCCCAGAACAACCCGCGACAGGCCGCACTTGTGCACAAAGTCTTTTGTGCCAAGGGTAATGGCCCGCCACAATTCTTCGTCCGCATCCATGCCGGGGGCGATTTCACCCGATTTTCTGCCTGAAATATCCACAAGCAGCAGACTTTCTTCAAACATGGGCGCGAGTGCCAGCAGGTTGCCGCTGGCGTCAAAGCCCGCGCTGCCGCCGTAATAGACCAGAGAGTCGTTGCCCCCGACAAGGTTGGCTGCGACTGTGGGAATGCGGTAGTGAGACGACAGGTGCGCCAGCAGTTTTTTGTGCAGTTCGGGCAGGTCCTGCTCAAAAGCGAGGGCTGTCAGGTTGATCAGGGCGTCTGCCCCGCCTGCCGCAATAAAGTCGGCTACGGGGTCGATGGTGAAAGAGCGGCGCTCCTGCCAGAAATTACGGTCGTTCCAAATATCGTCGCCAATGGTTACGGCAAACCTCCAGCCTTTGTGTTGCAACACACCGCAGGAAACACCCGGTTCAAAATAACGCGCTTCGCCGTGCACTCCCTCAGAAGGTACAAGCACTTTGCGCCCGATAACGGCCGCATTGCCTTCATGAATGAGTACCGCGCAGTTTTGCGCGCTTTTGCCTTGGGGTACAAGGTTGGCTATGGGCGCACCCAGCACGAGCGGGGGCATGGAGGGCACATTTGCCAGCTCTTCCGCCATTTCATCCAGGGCTTCGCGGCAGTCTTTGAGAAAATCACTGCGCAAGAGCAGGTCGCCAGCGTTTGGTCCGCACAGGGCCATTTCAGGCGCAACACACAGTTCCGCGCCAAGTTCCGCCGCTTTGATGGCTGCTGCGATAAGGGACTGTTTGTTGGCGTTGAGCGCGCCCGTTACCGGGTTGCTTTGAATCAGGGCTACTTTCATCAGAATACATCCGTCATGGCGTAGAGTTTTCCTGCGTTTTGCGTGGCCAGCCAGCGCACGGCCCGAAGCGCTCCATTGGCAAAGTTTTCTCTGGAATGGGCCTGGTGCGTAACTTCAATACGCTCGCCCGGACCCATGAAATACATGGTGTGCACGCCCACTACATCGCCGCCGCGTATGGTTTGCAGGCCGATTTCCTTTTTGGGCCGCTCACCGATAATGCCGTGACGGCTGTAACAGGCAGATTCTTCCAGAAGCCAGCCCTTTGCTTTGGCCAGACACTCGGCCAGGCGTACTGCCGTGCCGCTGGGCGCATCCTTCTTTTTGTTGTGGTGCAACTCCACCATATCAACGTCATAGTCTTCACCAAGCAGCCGGGTAAGCTCGGGCAGAATTTTGAGCAAAACGTTAATGCCCACACTCATGTTGGGTGACCAGAAAAGGGGGGTCTTTTGGGCAAGGCTTTCAAGTTCCGCCCGCTCTTCCGGCGCAAAACCGGTGGTGCCCACAATCAGCTTTGCACCGTTTTCGGCGCAAAGGCGGGCCGTTTCCAGCGAAGCCGCCGGGGCGGTGAAATCTATTACCGTAACGCCGGTGGCATCGGTCAGCAAGGTGGACAGGTTTTCTTCCACCTTGCAGGGCAGGCCGGAAAGTTCTTCCAGTTTTTCCTTTCGCTCTACCACGCCAAAAAGCGTCAGATCATTGCTTTCGCGCACAAGTCTGACCAGCGTGGTGCCCATTCTGCCTGCGCCTCCCATGACAATGACCGGAATTTTCATGCTGCCGCTCCCTTGTATAAAATTTGCTGTGCTTTGTATTTGCCGGATTCCCTTTGCTTTAGCGCATTGTTGGAAAAACCGCCATAGGGGGTGTTTCCGGATAAATGGCCCCGGTCCGAAAAGCATTTTCGCTGATGGCTTTACAAAGCAAAATACAAGGTATACAAAGTCCGGCACGCAAATGACCGGGGCAGCCCTTGCAGGTCGGTTCACACCACGGTGAACTCCCCTCGCACAGGCAGGCCAGCGGACATGCTATATAAGGAGAAGCTGTTATGGCACATAAAAAGATTGAGCGGAAAAAAGAATTGCAGCGCAAACGTAAACGCCGTGAGGAGCGCCTCAAACAGCGCATTCGCGAAGCCAAAGCCGCCAAGGCCTGATTCGGCTGTCCCCCATATGCCTCGGGCTTTTCGCCCGAAGGACTGCCATGGCATTTCGCCGCAGGGCTGCGTAGTGTTCTTGTCGCCGTTGGTGCGAGAATGCTATTGACAACTTGCGCCTTGGTTCGTAACTACTAATACAAGATGACTGCTGCCCTTTTGTAGCGTAATGCCTGTATGCTGTTCGCGGGTTCTGCCTACGGATGCGAGATACAGGCGTATTCATGTTTAGTGCGGCAACGGCAGTCTGTTTTGCTAAGTTTTTCTTTCGGGTCTTGTGTTTGGGGCGCGTTATAGGGCGGTTGCGAAAGGCGAATCGCTTCATACAGTCCTTTCACCGGATTGCGCGCTTGTTTTTCCATAGGCGAGAAGCCCGGCGCGATACGGCGCAACGAGAGCTGACACGCCTTTTTTCAGTTTTATTTTCTGATAACGCGAGCAGATGTGTTATCGGGAGGGGAACATGCCGATTTACGAATATCGTTGTGAAGAATGCAAACAACTGTTTGAAGAGTGGTGCAAGCATGTGGAAGATGAAAGCACGCCCCATGCCTGCCCCATTTGCAAAGGCCACGCGGAGCGGATTATTTCGCATACCAGCTTTGCCCTGAAAGGCGGCGGCTGGTATGTTACCGAATACGGCTCACGCAAAAGCGATGGAGCCGGGGCGGGTGTCGCCACTGCTTCTGCCCACTCTGCAAATTCTACCAAGACAGGTGCGGTCGAGGGCGCAAGCAGCGCTGCGCCAACTGTGGGTAACTGTATGGGCGCGTCCTGCTCTGCCTCCGGCGGCGCGGGCGCTTCAACCGGTAGCGGCCCCGCTTCTTCCTGACGCGTTTTGGGCTAGCATGTCGTTTTTTTTGTGCGAAAAGGACGGCCGGTTCTTCGCCGTGAAGATACCGCCGTCCTTTACGCGTTTTCAGGGGGTGCGTCCGGCTCTTTTTTCAGTTTACAGAGTTTGCAGTCAAACCCCGTAAGCGGAAGAAAGGGTGCGGCTCCCCCTTTTTTTCTTCCCGCCCTTACCTTCAACCATGCTGGTGAATCATGATAGACAGGTATACTCGCCCTGAAATGGGTGCTCTTTGGACCTTACGCCGCCGCCTTGAAGCCTGGCTGGAGGTGGAAATTGCCGTGTGCGAGGCCTGGGCGCGCCTTGGGGTTATAGCTGAAGCGGATATGCGTGAAATTCGGGAAAAAGCGGATTTCGATGTGGACCGGGTGCTGGAGATAGAGGAAAAAACCCGGCACGACGTTATCGCCTTTCTGACCGCGGTGGAAGAGAAGGTCGGACCGGCCGCAAGGTTTATCCACCTTGGCTGCACGTCTTCCGACATTGTGGACACGGCGAACGCCCTGCTGTTGACAAGGGCGGGCAATATGCTGTTGCAGGGCTTTGATACGCTTCTTGCGACGCTTGAGCGCATGGCCGTGGAGCACAAGGGCAGATTGTGCATGGGCCGCACCCACGGCATTCATGCCGAACCCACCAGCTTCGGCCTGAAAATGGCCGGGTTCTACGCCGAGTTTGTCAGGCACAGAGAGCGCTTTGCCCAGGCGGTGGAAGGTATTCGCGTTGGCAAGATTTCCGGGGCGGTCGGCACCTACACCATGCTCACGCCGGAGCTGGAACGCATAACCTGCGACATACTGGGCTTGCAGGTGGACCCTGTTTCCACCCAGATAATCCAGCGCGACCGCTACGCGCATTACTTTACCACGCTGGCTGTAGCGGCGGGCGGGGTAGAGCGTTTGTGTGTGGAACTGCGTCACTTGCAGCGCACGGAAGTACTGGAGGTTGAGGAAGGTTTCGCCAAAGGGCAGAAAGGTTCTTCGGCCATGCCGCACAAAAAGAACCCCATATCGGCTGAAAACATGACCGGCCTTGCCCGTCTGATACGCAGCAACTCGCTGGCTGCCATGGAAAACATGGCCTTGTGGCATGAGCGCGATATCAGCCATTCTTCTGTAGAGCGGGTTATCATGCCCGATTCCACCATTCTTATGGACTATGTTCTGGCCCGTCTGAACAGCCTGCTTTCCAATTTGCGGGTTATTCCTGAAAATATGGACCGGAACATGGCGGCTTCTTACGGGCTGTTTTATTCCCAGCGCGTATTGCTGGCCCTGGTTGAAGAGGCAGGGCTGCAGCGGCAGGATGCGTATGAAAAGGTGCAGGCTCTGGCCATGAAAAGTTGGACAGAAAGGTTGCCTTTCCCGGAGCTTGTTCGGAACGATGCCTTTATGAGCAGCCATTTGCCGGCGGCAACCTTGGATGCGCTGTTTGACCCGAAAAGCTGTCTGCGCTACGAAGATACTGTGTTTGAACGGGTTTTCGGCAAGAGCGCGTCCAAATAGCCCGCTTGAATGTAATGCCCGGATAACGCGCCGGGTTCTCTGCAAAAGAGCCTTGTCCGGGTAATCCGCTCTGGCGATCCGGAAAAAAAGACGAAGCCCCAAAGCCGGGAAAGGCCGTAAGGCCATACCATAAAGGACTGACCCATGCTGGAAGCGCATAATATCAATATCCTGAAAACACGACTCGCGGCCCTTTTGTATGAACGCTCTTACATGGAAGGCGATTTCACCTTAAGCTCCGGGCGCAAAAGCGATTATTATTTTGATTGCAGGCAAAGCTCGCTCAACCCGGAAGGGGCCTGGCTTATCGGCTCTATTTTTCTGCACATGATCAAGGAATGCGAGGGTGTTCAGGCGGTGGCCGGAATGACCATGGGGGCCGACCCCCTGGTAACGGCAACTTCGCTTGCGGCCTATCACAACGACATATATTTGCCCGCGTTGATAGTGCGCAAGGAGCCAAAAGGCCACGGCGCGGGGCGTTCTGTAGAGGGCATGGCCAATGTGACACCGGGCTCCGGTATTGTCATGCTGGAGGATGTTGTCAGCACAGGCGGTTCCGTGCTAAAAGCCTGCAAGGCTGTAGAGCAGGCGGGTTTGAAAGTACAGCATGTCCTGTGTATTTTAAACCGCGAGGAACCGGGCGGAGCAGAGGCTTTTGCCGAAGCCGGGTATGACTTGCGTTCCGTTTTCACCCGTTCCGAGCTGGTGGCCCTGGCTAAAAAGGCTCTTTAGGGAAACTGCGGCTTTTCCGTATGGCTGTTACAGCCCCCCTATAAACCCAACGAGAGCACCTTCCAAAGGAATTGTTTTGTAGTAAGCAGCTACTTTTGCTGAAACAAATGGGGTTTCCAAAGGGGGTCACCCCCTTTGGCCGCCCGCGGCAGAAAATCTGCCCGCCGGAGGCAGAAAATCTGGCCGCCGGAGGCAGCAAATCTGCCCGCCGGAGGCAGCAAAGTCTTGCCGTCCACCCCGACTTGGAACCATCCCGGAACATACATGGCTGATACTTCCTCGCACCACTTCTCATTCCGCGCTTTGGGCTGCAAGGCTCTTTTGCGTGTTTTCGCGGCTGTTGCGCTGTGTATGTGCGGCGTGGGCGCGTTTCCGAGTGGGGGTACAGCCGCTGTGCAGGTTGTGTCTGCCCTTTCCTGGAAGGCTAACCTGGCTACCGGGCCTTTTTTTCCTCCCTGTCTTGCTGCGGTGGACAAGGCGCGGGGGCAGCTTTTTATTTTTCAATACCCCGACTCTCTGGTGCTTACCCGTTCCTTTGCCGCCTATGTGGACGGTCAGAACGTGGCGGGTAATCCGCATGTCATCGAAGGGGTGTATTTTACCGAGGAGGACGGTAACTCATCTTCCCGTCCCGGCCCGGCGGAGCAAATTGCCATCAACTATCCCAATCCGGTTGATCGCCTGCGGGCCAAGATGCCGCTCAAGGGGGTAATAGCCGGTAAAAGCACGGGAGCGGCGCACAGGAACGACGCAGGCGTTCTTTTGTACGATGGCGATGTGCGCGCCCTGGCAAAGGTTATGCAGCCCGGAATGCCGGTGGTATTTACCCAGAGCCTGGAGCAGGCGACAGCAGGCCCTACTCGCGCCACATCCACTGCGGCGGTGCTTGTGCAGCGGGTAAAGGACTGGGCAGACGCCTGGTCTTCGCTCAGTATGGATTTTTTTGATTTTTACGATGAAGCGGCTTACGAGGCTTCCACAGAATCTTTTGAAGCCTTTCGCGCACAAAAGGTGAAGCTGTTTCGCATACATGAGTGGATACGCAATGATCTGAGCGATATCCGCGTGCTGGAAGGCCCCGGCTACTGGGTTACCTGGTTCGGGCAGGAATATTCGGATCCGACATCCTGCAGCAGCGGGGTTCGCCGTTTGTACTGGACGCGTGATGAAAACGGCGTCTTCAAGATCGTGGGTATGGAGTGGGTAAGCAATTTACGCCAGCCGGACGCGCAAGAGGCCGATTATCCCCTGCTTCCTCCAAGAGACGCGCATGACATGCCGCCTTCACCGGTTGCCGAGGCGGGCGTACAAGCCTTCATGAAAGAAGGCTACCCGCTGGACCTTGTGCGCAAGCGCAAGAACGAGCACGGGCATGTTCTTCCCCCCAGGTCCTTTGCTTTTCCGGATGAAAGCGCCGGAGCGTCGCCTTTTCCGCGGGAGATTGATTTGCGCGTTGTACAGAGCATTTCCCAGTACGCGACGCGGACCAAAGCCAATCTTGACCATGTTGAAAAATCAAGCCATGGGCCAACGGCCCGGCCCGACCCCAAAGCCTTTTTGCTGGCCAACAAACGTGGCGGGCGCTCTGCTTTGACTCCGCCCGCAAAGCGTACACCTGTTGCGTCAATCGGGGATGACGCTGTTTCACCTTATGACGCATTTGCGCAAGAGCTTTTGCCAAAGTCCTCCTTGCCCGAGAACGATTCTGGCACCGGGCAAAGCGCCGCGTTGACGGCTCAGGCTGAGTCCGTGGCTGCGAAGGCTGAGTCCGTGGCTACGAAGGCTGAGTCCGTGGCTACGAAGGCTGGGACCGGTGGCGTGAAGGCTGAGTCCGCTCAGGCCGAGGCTGAAGCAGAGGCTGGGGATGTCCCTGGAGAGGCTGGGACAGCCAAGGCTGAGGATGAAGCGAACGTTGCTGCTTCCGGGCGTGAGTCCGGGGCTGGTGCGGAGGGGGAAGTTCCGGATGTTTCCGAGCGGCCTGCCGCCACTCCGACTGCTGCCGCCGCCACTCCTGCCGCCGCCACTCCGGCTGAGCAAGCCACTCCGTCTGAGCCGGCATCTCCGTCTGAACCGGCAGTTCCGGTTACAGCCGACATTCCGGCAGAGCCTGCCGGGCCATTGCCCAATTCCGAAGCAAAGCCGGTGTCCGGGGCGGTTCCTGTGGATTTGTCCGCGGCGCAGGCCGAAGTGAAACGCCGGATAGAAAGCTGGCGTCAAGCCTGGCAGTCCGCCGATGTGGACGCCTACATGAAATTTTATGCCGATGATGCCACGCAGGGCGTGCGCGGAAGCTCCAAGGCAATCCGTTTTCACAAAGAGCGCGTCTGGCCCAATTTTACCCCAGCCAGGGTGGAGCTTGCGGATATTGCCTGTACGGTGAAAAACAGCGAGGTTGTGGCAACAATGAAACAACGGTATGCTGACAGCGCCGGTAAAGAGGATTATGGGATGAAAACACTGACTTTTGAATTGAGAAACGGCGTGTGGCTTATCACGCGGGAAGAATGGAGCAAGTTATCCCGATGAAACCGCTGATTAAAAAAGAGACTCACTACAATCTTGTTCTCATGCGCGATGATACCAACCCGCGCACTTTGCGGGTGAGCGACAAAACCTTGCGCGCGGGCATCGCTTCCATGATATGTTTGTTTCTTTTCTGCTTCGCAGGCATAGCTGGTGGCATTTATTACTGGCAAAAGTATCGCGGCTTGCAGGAAAAACACGGGGTTCTCGAAAAAGAAACTGCGGAAATGCGCTTGCAGCTTGAGCGCCTTGTCGCCCTGGAAACTTTGATTACAGCCAGCAACGGAACTTTGCCCCATGCGCCAATCAAGCATGAGGAAGTGGGGGTCCCAACCCCGGCAGCCCCGGCGACGCTGGAAGATCTGGAAAGCGACAAACCCATAAACGGCAAAGATTCCCCCAAGGCAGACGCCGTTCTGGAAGCGGAGGGGACGAAAGCCCCGGCACCTGACGAAGCAAAAGCAGACGCCTCTGCTGCCGGCACCGCCGCGCCCGATGCCTCGTCCGGCGCGGTAGCTGGCGCTACCCCCGGCGCTTCCCGTGAAGAAGTCAGCCTTACCCCTCCCGCTACCCTTGCGGGCGGTTCGGAAGTGCAGGGCATAGTCCGAACCGGCCCGGTAAGTATTGCGCCCGAAGAAGGCCTGGCGCTTCTGGTGGCAGAGGAAAGCCCGCTTCGAATCAATGATTTTACCGCCAGATATTCCGGCCCCCAGAGCCTGCGCGTACAGTACGATCTGGTTTCTTCCACGCCCGGCGCGAAAACATTTAGCGGCAGCGTGAGCTATTTTGTCACCTTTAACGATGGCATTCGTCTGGCCCTGCCCATGCAGGACGGTATGGTCAAGCGTTTTTCCATCAGCCGCAGGAAGCGTATTCTCGCTCCTACGCGCATTCCCGCGCCATACAACACCAATGATGTCAAAGAAGTTGACGTGATTATCGAACTGGCCGACGGCCTTCGCTATCATCAAATTTTCGCCGTGAAATAGGGAGCGGCAGACGAATGAGCAGTGACGAGACAGCACCTACCGAGAACAAAGCCGCCGCTTCGGCCCCCACCACCGTCGGCAAGGATTTTATCCGGGCCATGGTGGAAAATGACCGCGCCACCGGTCGCAAAAATGTGGTGCATACCCGGTTTCCGCCGGAGCCTAACGGCTATCTGCACCTTGGGCACTGCAAGTCCATTTGCCTGAATTTCGGTCTGGCGGAAGAATATCAAGGACAGTGCAACCTGCGTTTTGATGACACAAACCCGCTCAAGGAAAACACGGACTATGTCAACGCCATCCGCGAAGATGTGCGCTGGCTGGGCTTTGACTGGGAAGACCGCGAGTATTTCGCTTCCAATTATTTTGAGCAGCTCTATGCCTTTGCGGAACAGTTGATCCAGATGGGCAAGGCCTACGTGGACAGTCTGAACGCGGAAGAGATACGCGCCTATCGGGGTACGCTTACTGAACCCGGCAAGGAAAGCCCCCACCGCAACAGAAGCGTTGAGGAAAACCTCGACCTTTTCCGGCGCATGCGGGCCGGGGAATTTGCCGATGGTCAGCATGTGCTGCGGGCCAAAATTGATATGGCTTCGCCCAATATCATCATGCGCGACCCGACCCTGTACCGCATTCGCAAGGCCCATCACCACCGCACCGGCGACGCCTGGCCCATCTACCCCATGTACGACTTCACCCACTGCATTTCCGATTCCCTGGAAGGCATTACCTATTCCCTGTGCACGCTGGAATTTGTCAATAACCGGGAATTGTACAACTGGGTGCTGGACACGCTGAACATTTTCCGCTCGGAACAAACGGAGTTTGCCCGACTGAACATCACCCGTACCGTGCTCAGCAAGCGCAAGCTCATTCAGCTTGTGGAAGAAGGGCATGTCGCAGGCTGGGATGACCCGCGTATGCCCACCCTTGCGGGAATTCGTCGCCGGGGCGTACCGCCCGAGGCGCTTCGCGAGTTCGCCTCGCGCATCGGCATTTCCCGTGCCGACAATATTGTCGAATACGGCATGCTGGAATTTTGCATCCGCGAAGCGCTGAACGCCACGGCGCCCCGGGCCATGGCGGTTTTGAACCCGCTCAAGGTGATTATTGAAAACTACCCCGAAGGCCAGGTGGAATGGTTTGAGTTGCCCCTCATACCGGACCAGCCGGAGCGCGGCGTTCGCCCGGTGCCCTTTTCCAGGGAAATATGGATAGAGCGGGACGATTTTCGCCTGGACGCGCCCAAGAAGTTTTTCCGTCTGGCTCCGGGGCGGGAAGTGAGGCTGCGTTGCGCTTATTACATTACCTGCAAGGAAGCGGTGCTTGACGAAGCGGGTGAGGTGCTTTCCCTTGTGTGCACCTATGACCCGGAAAGCCGGGGCGGCGGCACGCCGGACAACCGCAAGGTCAAGGGCACCCTGCACTGGGTGGAAGCCACGCACGCCCGCACGGCAAGCGTGCGCCTGTATGACCATCTCTTTCTCAAGGACAACCCCGACGATGTCGCACCGGGCGAAACCTTCCTGGATTCCCTCAACCCTGATTCATTAACCGAGGTCACGGCCCTGATTGACCCAAGCCTTGCCGCCCAAGTTCCGGGCGACAGGGTACAGTTTGAGCGTCTTGGCTATTTTTGCGCAGACTATGAGCATACGCCGGAAAAGCCGGTATTCAACCGCACGGCTACCTTGAAAGACACCTGGGCCAAGGTGGAAAAGACCTTGTAGAAGCAATAGTCCCGGTAGTTTTTTGCGCTGGAAAAACTACGCTTTCGCGCCATGGATTTCCTGGGCGCACAATACAAATACCCTCCCGTCCGTAGTAGT
>JAJDIC010000007.1 GCA_030266525.1 Desulfovibrio sp. OttesenSCG-928-G15
AAACCGTTACGCTACGGCACCGTGAAGCAAAAGCTGGCGCATAGCAGTTTGCAGTTTTAGGTATCAGCTCAATGCAGGTCAGTGGCACAACAGGCCGACAGGGATGTCGGCCCCCGCCCTGTCCCGGGCGCGAGGGCTCGATGCTAGGAGGGCCGCAGCCCGACAACGCAAATCGAGTCCCGACAGGGAGTGCCCCTACAGGAAGTAGGGGCCGACCGTCATCTATAAAAGAGGCTTTCGGAACGCGTGTCAGACGGATCTTAATGCCTTCCTGCCTTCCTGCCGTCCCAGCCTTCCCGCCTTCCCGCCTTCCAGCCTTTCCCTGCCTTCCCGCCTTTTCAGCCTTCACACGTCCCAGCCGTCACACATCCCCGCCCAACTGCTTTATTCCCCTTGCTCCGGCACAAAGCTCAGCGCGTCGCTGTTTACGTCTATCTTGATACTCTGCCCGTCGCGGATGCTGCCTTTGATCAGTTCTCTGGCCAGCGGGGTTTCCACCTTTTGCTGGATATAGCGGCGCAGCGGCCTTGCTCCGTAAACCGGGTCGTAGGCGGCTTCGGCAATGAAGGTTTTGG
Organism: Desulfovibrio sp. OttesenSCG-928-G15; assembly: GCA_030266525.1. Next base: position 576 of record JAJDIC010000007.1, read on the forward strand.
CGGCGTCAGTCAGGCTGACGGTGATTTTTCGCTCGTCCAGACGCTTTTGCAAGCGCTGTACAAGCAGATCAACAATGGCGGTAATCTGGCCCAGCATCAGGGGTTTGAACAGCACAATCTCGTCCACCCGGTTCAGGAATTCGGGCCGGAAATGGGCACGCAGTTCCTGCATTACCGCGTCGTGCACGCCGGGTTTGAATTCGCCGTCCGGGCTTATGCCTTCCAGCATCAGGGGGGAGCCGATGTTGGAAGTCATGATGATGATGGTATTGCGAAAATCCACCGTTCTGCCCTGACTGTCCGTGAGTCTGCCGTCATCCAGAATTTGCAGCAGGGCGTTAAACACGTCCGGGTGGGCCTTTTCCACCTCGTCAAAAAGGACGACGGAATAGGGCTTTCTGCGCACGGCTTCCGTGAGTTGACCGCCTTCGTCGTAGCCCACATAGCCGGGAGGCGCTCCGATAAGTCGGGCCACGGAATGCTTTTCCATGTACTCGCTCATGTCCAGGCGGACCATGTTTTCTTCCGTGTCAAAAAGCGACTGGGCAAGGGTTTTGCACAGCTCTGTCTTGCCAACCCCCGTGGGGCCGAGGAAAATAAAGGAGCCTATGGGGCGCGACGCGTCCGACAAGCCCGCGCGTGAGCGAAGAACCGCTTCGGACACCGCCGTTATCGCTTCTTCCTGCCCGACAACGCGCTGGTGCAACACTTCCGGCAGGCGCAGCAGCTTTTCCCGTTCCGATTCCAGCAACCGGGTTACGGGTATGCCCGTCCATTTTGCCACGATTTCCGCAATGTCGTCGGGCAGCACTTCTTCCTTGAGCAGGCGCGAGGCTTCCTGCCCGTGCTCGGCTTCCGACTTTTCCGCTTTGGCCAGGTCCTGCTCCAGCCGTTGCAGGGTGCCGTATTTGAGTTCTGCCGCCCGGTTGAGGTCATAGGCGCGCTCGGCTTCTTCCACGGCACGGCGGGTGCGCTCTATTTCTTCCTTGAGTTCACGAATGCGGTTGATGCCGCCTTTTTCCTTTTCCCACTGGGCAAGCAAGGCGGTCTGCTTTTCGCGCAACTGTTCCAGTTCATTTTCCAGCTTTTCCAGGCGTTCGCGCGAGGCGCTGTCTGTTTCGCGGCGAAGGGCTTCGCGCTCGATTTCCAGTTGCATGATCTTGCGCTGGGCTTCATCAAGCTCTGTGGGCAAGGAATCTATTTCCGTGCGAATCATGGCGGCGGCTTCGTCAATCAGGTCAATGGCCTTGTCCGGCAGTTGCCTGTCGCTGATGTAGCGGGTTGAGAGCAGCACCGCCTCCACAATGGCCGCGTCGGCAATGCGCACGCCGTGGTGTACCTCAAAGCGTTCTTTCAGACCGCGCAATATGGATATGGCGTCTTCCACGCTGGGCTGGTCCACCACAAGAGGCTGGAAGCGGCGCTCAAGCGCGGGATCTTTTTCGATGTACTTGCGGTATTCATCAAGGGTGGTTGCGCCAATGCAGTGCAACTCGCCTCTGGCAAGCATGGGTTTGAGCAGGTTGCCCGCGTCCATGGCTCCATCGGCTTTGCCGGCACCCACGATGGTGTGCAGTTCGTCAATGAAAAGGAGGATGCGCCCGTCCGATTCCTGCACTTCCTTGAGCACGGCCTTGAGGCGCTCTTCAAACTCACCCCGGTATTTGGCCCCGGCAATCAGGGCGCCCATATCCAGGGAGTAGATGATCTTGTTTTTCAGGCCTTCGGGCACGTCGCCGCTGAGTATGCGGTGGGCAAGGCCCTCCACAATGGCGGTTTTGCCTACCCCGGCTTCGCCGATAAGCACCGGGTTGTTTTTGGTGCGGCGGGAAAGAATGCGGATACAGCGGCGAATTTCCGCGTCCCGCCCGATCACCGGGTCCAGCTTGCCGCGCCGGGCTTCTTCCACCAGATCGCGCCCGAATTTCGCCAGGGCTTCATAGGTGTCTTCCGGGTTCTGACTGGTTACACGCTGGTTGCCGCGCACCTCGTTCATGACCGAAAGGATGCGTTCCCTGGTCACGCCGAACTGGCGGTTTACCTTGCCAAGTATGGTCGAGGCCGGTTCAGCGGCCATTTCTACAAAAATATGCTCGACGCTGACGAATTCGTCCTTCATGCGCGTGGCCGATTCGTGTGCGCGGATCAACATCTGGCGCAAGCGGTTGGTAATGGAAAGACCGCCCGCGTCCGCGCCGGGGCCGCTGACCGAGGGGAGTTTTTTCAACTCGCCTTCCAGGGCAAGGGCGTATTCAACAGGCGATATGCCGCCCTTTTCCAGCATACGCGGCACAAGCCCGCCTTCCTGCCGGACAAGGGCCAGGGCGACATGCTCCGCGTCCACCTGCTGGTGGCCGAGAGTAACGGCGATATTTTGGGCCTCGATAACCGCGGCCTGGGATTTTTCGGTAAAAGTTTTCAAGTCCATGGGATACCTCGTACATATGGGGTGGGCAGTGTGCCGTGAAGCGGCACGCATGCTCCGTAGGTCCGCTCTGGCAGACTGTATATAGATTATACAGCATGCGCCGCTGTCAAGGGGGGAGAGTGTGCAGGGGAGCAAGAGCAGGCGGGCGCGGGGTGGGGTGGCAAGGCGGGGCTTTTGGGCGCACGCTATTTTGCCGCATTCTCCACAGAAATAACTCCGCCATAGGCGCATTGCAGGGTGCTGCGGGCGGTAAGCGCCGGGGTACCGTCCAGAAGGGTGTTTGCGTCACCAGAGGACCAGCAGGCTAGTGGCTTGGGCAGGCAGGGCATGGGGCGGTTTTGTCCGGCGGCCCGCACCTGGGGATTTTGCGGGCTGTTGCACATGCCGAAGGGCTGAATATTAACCATGGGTATGTGATCGTTCACGCAGGGGGTATTGCGCCGTTCAGGAGTTTTGCGCGGAGAAACGCGCAGGGCGGTGGCGCAGGAGCCGAAACTGCATCGGCATATGCAGCCCTCTGTAATGCAATCATTCCCGTTCATGGCAGTCTCTTGAAAGCCCTTCTGCCGGCTTTCGTATTGGCGTAATACGGTGTCCTTTAAAATGCGGGTGTGGGGCTTGCAGTTACGATACAGTGTCATTGTTACGCGAAATGCCCGCGCTTCGCAACAAGGGGGCAGGGGAAAACCGCTTCCTGCATATTGAAGACGGGGCGCTGATCAGAGCTTTTGTCATGCGGGAGAAGCGATTTTTATTGCGCTGAAAGCCTTTGTGCGGTATTTTTTATCTGCTACCCGTACTGTTTATTCTGTTGCCCTTTTTTTGTCTGATTGAAAAGGATTTTCATGCTTGCACGTACCCGTTTTCTTTTTCTGGCGCTGGTGTTTTTTCTTTCTTTCGCCAACAGCGCGGCTTTTGCCGCTCCGGTAACCATCACCGGCACAAAGAATCTGAGCGATCTGCTCAAGGCCGACCCCGGTCTGACCTTTGGCGACATAGGCTTTGGCAGCGGCACATTGAACGTGCTCGCTGTGGATGTTTCCTGGGGCTCCACGGGTACGCTGGGCATTGCCGCGGGGCAAAACGGACGTATTACCGTGGCGGACGGCAGGACGCTGGCTATTTCCGGCGCTACCCATTCCGGCGATGGCGGCGCAATCAGCATTCAAGGCTCCAGCGACTTTTCCATCACCGGCGCAGGCCGGGCTGTTTTTGTCGGCAACAGCGCTGTGGGCAACGGGGGCGCGGTGTACAGTTCGAACGCGCTGCTTGCTTTTAATGCAGGCGCTGTGTTCAGCGGCAACAGCGCTACCGGCTCCAGCGGTGCCATTGCCACGGGGGGCGTGGGCGCTGACGTCACTTTGGGCAAAGGGACCGTTATTACCGGGAACAAAGCCGGTTCAGGCGGGGGCGCAATAACCGCATACGGCAAGCTTACCCTGCAAGGAGATCAATACAGCAGCGGCCTTGTGACGGGCAACAGGGCAAACGGTTCTCCCGATTTTGCGCACATAGGCCGCAGTCTTTCCGTAACCGTCGGTGCCTCGGAAACGCTTGGCGCAGGCAACCGGGGCGGCGTACTGGATATGCGCGACCCTGTAGCAGGCCTGACCAGCGGGGCAAATGTCGCGGCCACAAAAGACGGCCACGGCGTGTGGCTGCTCGGCGGCTACAACGAATTCGGCAAAGGAAGTTTCACGGTAAAGCAGGGCACAGTGTACCTTTACCGGACCGGACAGGTAGACAACCGTCCAAGCGTCGGAGTGCAGGCCGGAGACATCTACCTTCCCGAGCTTGGCTCCTCATTCACCTTGCAAAGCGGGGCTACTCTTGCTTCGGGTGACGGCAATACAATTATGGCAGATCGCGTCACGCTGGCAGCCGGGTCCATTCTGGCATTTGATCTTGCACACTACAGAGATGGCGGGACGCATAGCGACCCCATGTTGACCTTGCAAAGCGGCACGTTTGTCGACAATGTCGGCACGGTGGACCTTTTGTCTTTGGCGGTGAATGCCGGTACCTATGTACTTGCAAGTACCAATGCCAGCGCATTCAGGGGCAAAAACCTGACCCTGCGCGGGGAAATGGCAGATCAGACGCGTATGCCGGACCTTGGAACGTTTGGCGTAGGCAAGTTCCTGGAGTTTACTCAGGGTAATCTGCTGGGCAGTAAAAAACTCGCCTGGGTCGGTTCCGACAGTACAAAGGCATGGAACGCCACAGCCGAGGGCAACTGGAAGGATGGGAGCACTTCCATCAAGTTCCTGCACGGCGATGAGGTCACGTTTGGCAACAGCGCAAGCAACAAAAACGTACTGGTCAACGCGGGGGGCGTGGCCGTGGGCGATATGTTTGTGAGTGACGCTGCGTACACCTTCACCTCTGAGGCCAGCGGCAATGTGGCCGGAGACAGCGGCATTGTTATTGACAAGGCCACCAGCAGCATGGGCAGCGCTACCGGAAAATTGACCATCTGGAACGGGGCCTCTGTAGACTTTACCGGCATTACCGGGGTGAACCGCTTTACCGGCGGCATAGCCATTTCAGGCCCGAACACAGAAACGCAAGACCCCAGTTCCCTGCATCTGGGCAATGCCTCGCACCTGGGTACGACCTTCAAGAATGTGGCCATCGGTCCGGGCTATATATCCTTTTACTTCAAAAAGCCCTCGGGCGCGACAAGCCAGACCTACGCCTTTACCGGCTTCTCCGATGCCGGGGACGATGCCAACCGGGTCAAAGGGATGGTGGGAAGCGGCAATGTTCTTAACCTGCTGACCGCCAAGGGCGTCAGCGTCACCTTTGCCAACCTCACGGCCCCCGGGACCGAGAACGGCGGTGCGGTGTTTTCCGACGGAAAACTTTCCTTTGACGAGTCTGGAGGGAACGATGACGATGGTGCTTTTCTCTTTGTAGGCAATAAGGCGAACAAGGGCGGAGCGCTTTACTCAGAAGGAGTTTTCGCCCTGTACACCAATGATTCCGTGTTTGCGGGCAACTCATCCCTTGGTGGAGGAGAATTTGACCCTGCCAAGGGCGGGGCCATATACAGCAAAGGCACAGAATTCACCATTGACGCCGCCAACATTGTGTTCACAGGAAACAGCGCGACTGGCAAAGGCGAGGGCGGGGCCATATATACAGCTGGCAAGTTTGACTTTACAGGCGATAACGCCGTGTTTTCCGGCAACAAAGCCGGGGGGACGGGCTATGGCACAGGTGGAGCCATACGCGCGGACCGGCTGTTTTTTTCCGGAACAAATGCCGTGTTTTCAGCGAACACAACCGGCTCGGACGGCGGGGCGCTGTATATGGCGGGTGATTCGGAATTCTCCGGCGGGGCGTTGTTCACGGGCAACAGCGCATACTTGGGCGGGGCGATCTTCGCAAACAGCAGCCTCTCCCTGCGCGCAACGGGCGGGGACATTACCTTTTCCGGCAACAAGGCGAACGGTAAGCCCAACGCCCTGCACATGGGAACGGCTAACTACACCCTGACCTTGCGGGCGGATAAGGGCAAGGCCATACGTTTTTATGACGGCATTTCCGCTATCGGCGCGACCACGGTCAAGATGAATACAAATTCGGATGATACCGGCACGGTGCTTTTTTCCGGGACAGGCAGCGCATCAGCCATCACCGCCAACACCACGGTCAGCTATGGCACCCTGGCGCTTGAAAAGAAGGCGGTTTACGGGGACAACGCTACGGGCAGCACATTCAGCCTTGGCAGCGCCGCAACCCTGAAAACAGACGTAAGCGGCAACAGGGTCGAGGCTGCAAGCATAAGCCTTGCGGACGGAAGCACCCTGGCCTTTGACCTTACGGGCACCGTCCGACAGGGCGTTTCCGGCAGCACCTTCAACCTGATGGTGGATGCCAATACCGTGAACGTTGTGAAGAATACCCTGGTGCGTGTGTACGCAGTTCCCAACGTTATCGGCACTTACGGCCTGATAGACTCCATCAACAGCATCAGCCTGCCGTCCGGTTCAGATTTTGCCCTGTACATGGGGGATGACAAAACACCCTATGTTTCGGAGCGCAATGCAAACTCCGGCTACCTCATGTACGGCCTGGCTCCGCAGAATTCCCGCAAGCAGCTTGTTCTGAAAGTGGTAGACGCGTCCACCAACACAACCCACCTGGAATGGAATGCGGGCGACGGCGAGTGGAAGCATACACCGCTCGGCAAGACCAACAGGAACTGGCTGGGCTTTGTGGACAGTGTTGCCGTGAATACCTACCTGAACGGCGATGATGTATTCTTTCAGCAAAGCCCGAGCGGTACGCACGCAGTGACTGTCGCTCCCGAGGGCGTAAGCCCGAAAAGCATGACCTTCAAAGTCAGCACCTACGCCTTTACCGGCGGAAGCATTTCCGTGGCGGGTGGCGTGACCGTGCATTCGACCGGCACGGCCGTGTTTTCGGGTGGCGCGGTGAAGGCCGGGGGCACGGTTGCGGTGGACGGAACGCTGGGCCTTGTCGCCAGCGCCGACCGCATTGCCCTTACAGCCAAAAATGTGCAGTTTGCCCCCGGCAGCACCCTGAACATCACGGGCTACAAGCCGGGGCAGATTCCCAACCCCTATGACGGCGGAAAATTCAGCCCCGTGACCCTTGTCAGCGCCACCGACACCTTGTCTGCCTTGCCAGGTACGGTAACCGTGGCCGGGCAAACCGGGGTGGATTTTTTGAGCGCCATAGCCTACAAGGAAAATTCCAGCGTCAAGGTGGCAGCTTCGCTTTCCTGGTACAGCACAAATCCTTCCAGCAAGGCCCACGGCGACTTTACCATTGTTTCCGGTCAGAATTTCGAGCTTGGGGCTGTTCTCGCGAACAACACTTCCACCAACCGCAGGGGCGGGACCGATGCCTGGAACGGCGAGAGTCTTACCAAAATGGGCGAAGGCACGCTTACCCTTACAGCGGTAAATACCTACACCGGCACGACAAGCGTTATGGGCGGCACTCTGGCTCTCAAGGGCAAGGGGGCTATCGCCTCTTCTTCGCTGCTGCGCCTTACCGCTTCGGGCGCGGGCTTTGACATAGCTGCCGCAACGCCTGCTTCCGGTGAAGTGGCGGTTGCCGTCCTTGAGGGCGTTTCAGGCAGCAAGGTGACGCTTGGCGCAAACACGCTTGTAGTTGGCGCGGGCAATGTGAACAGCACCTTTGCGGGCGTTGTTTCTGGCCCGGGCGGGCTTGGCAAGACCGGCTCCGGTACGTTTACCCTTTCCGGCAGCAATATTTACAGCGGTCTTACCAGCATCCGGAGCGGCACGCTTTCGGGCGGCGCGGCAATGAGCTTCAGCTCCCAAAGCCTGCATGAGGTTGCGGGCGCGGCTACGCTGGACCTTGGCGGCTATGACCAGACAGTGGCCGGGCTTGCGGGTAGCGGCAAGGCCGCTTTGGGTTCCAAAACGCTGACCATCAGCAATTCCGCCCCGGTGGATGCTGCCGTGTTTACAGGCGCCTTGACCGGAACGGGTGTTTTCAGCGTGCAAAAAGGCGGGCAAACCCTTGCCGATGCGGACCTTTCCGGCTTTAACGGTGCCTTTGCCGCAAACGCCGGCGCTGATCTGCTTTTCACCTCCAGCGGGGCGCTCAGCCTGAACAAGACGCTTACCGGCAACGGTACTGTCAGCCTTGCCGCCGTCCAGCAAGGCAGCGCGGTCAGCCTTGGTGCCGGGGTAGGCAGCGCCTTTACCGGCACGGTTAACCTGCAAAAAGGCACCATGCGGCTTGACGCCAACGCCGGCCTGGCCTTGACCGGGGCGACACTCGCCCTCGCTAATACAAACGGCAGAGCAGTGGTGGTGGCAGACCGCAGCATTGGCGGCCTGGCCCTGCGCGGCGGCGAGCTTATGATTGAAAGCCTTGCGGCTTCGCAGTGGTCCAGAGCGGGGCTGCTTTCAGTTGGCGACCTTGCCATTACGCACGGCAAGGTCATGCTGCAAGTCCTGCCCTCGGGCGGCTCGGTTGCGGACCAGAACTTTTTTGACTACGCCCACGAAGTAGGGGAGCAGCTTGTCGCAGCCTCCGGCACAGTGGATTGGGACGGAACGCCCCTTTCCCTGACCGATTATGCAGGCGATATCGTGGAGCATTCCGAAGTGAGCGATATTTTGCAAGACGGGCTGGTCGCGGGCAAAGGCTACTACGGTCACATGGCCAAAATAGCAGAGAGCGGCGCGGACAAGGGCATCAGTCTTGTGTACAGCCTGACCAGAATTGAAGCTCTGGCGGGAAAAACGGTCATCCTGGACAGCAGCGACGCCCAGGCGGCGGTCCCGCTGCTGTATGCGCAACTGACCGGCGCGGGCGGCTTCACCTTTTGCGGAACACAGGCGGTTACAGTACGCAACTCTACCAACAATTATACCGGGCCGACCATTATACGGAACACGGTGAGCGCCGGAAGCAATAACGCTCTCGGGCAGACCAGCTCCCTTTCTCTTGGCGCAAACGGCCGATTCAACCTTGCCGGATACAAGCAGACGGTAAAGGCACTTTCCGGCGCAGGCACAATAGACCTTGGCGACAAGTCCGGCTTGCTCGATGTGCGGCAAAATGCTGGCAGCACTTACTCGGGCAAGGTAACGGGCAGCGGAACACTGCGCAAGACCGGCGCGGGCATACTCACTTTGAGCGGCAGTACAAGCAAAAGCGTGACAACATCGGTAATCGGCGGCGGGCTGATTGTTTCCGGTCAGATGGACGGCTCTGTCGAGGCGCAAAACGCTGTCATTGTGGTACGCGGCACGGTGAACGGCTCCGCGAGCCTTGTAAACAGCGTCACTTCTGTGAGAGGCAGCCTTTTGGGCGCTTCTTCCCTTACCGGCGGGAGGCTGGATATTCTGAACGGCGGCCGGGGCGGGCAAATACAGGTGGGCAAGGGGGCAAGCCTCGGCCTTGCCGGTTCTGCATTTGCCTCTTCGCTTGTTATCAATTCCGGCGGTACGCTGGAGGCGGGTGAAGGCGGAAGCGCTGCTTCGCTTATCATGAACAAAGGCGCAACCTTGAAGGCCATGAACGGGAACATGCCGCTTACGATCAGCGGCGCGGCTGTGTTCAGCATGGGCAAGGGCGATATCAAGGCCGTTCTGGCCGACGGCGACTGGAAAGAAGGCCAACGGTACGACATTTTGCTGGCCCCGGAAGCAGGCGCCGCCGACCTCTACAGCCTGTTCAACGAGCAGGAAATATCGCATCTGCTGTACACGGGCATGTTCAGTGTGAGAAACGGCCTGCTTTCCCTGTATATTGAGGGTAATGAAAACTTTAAGGGGCTGGGCCTTACCTACAACGAGCGCCACGCCCTTGCCGCTTCCATGAGCCTGCCCAAAGACAGCCCGGTGCGCGAGGCGGTATGGCAGCTCGCCGCATTAGGCTCAAAGCGCGATCTGGCCAGGGCCGGGGATATGCTCTCAGGTGAAATGCATGCGGACATTATGGGCGCAACCGGCGCTCTGGTTCGGATGTATATGCCCTTTACGCTGGGGCGGCTTTCTTCGCAGAGTATTGTTGCCAACAAGGACAGGCTTCGGGCCATGCCGTCGCTTCTTGCCGGTACGCGGGAAGCGCTGCGCGTAACTGGTGCTCAAGGCGGCGGGGCGATTGTTGATGCTTATGATCAGGAAGCCGCAGCCCGTAGCGGTAACTTCGCCACCGCTTCCGGCGGGCCGGATGGCTACGCTTTTCGCGATATTCTGGGCCGCAGTCACAGTCTGTGGGCAAGCGTGGGCGGCAGCTACACCAGCTTTGGCAACACGGGAGGCGTGGCTGATTCCAAGCTCTACGGCCCGGAAGTCTCTGGCGGCTATGACCTTCGCACGGACGAAAACTGGCTGCTCGGCCTGGGTTTTCGCTACGGCTACAAGAAGTTTTCAGTGGATACGCGCGACGATGACGCAGACATCAACAGCTACACCTTTTCGCTTTACGGGGGCAAAGAGTGGGGCGCAGGGCCGGGCATTTTCCGCGCCCTCATGGGCGGTGCCTATACCCTGCATACGGTTGATACAAGCCGGGAAGTGCGCCTGCCCACCTTCCGCGACAGCCTGGAGGCCGACTATACCGCGCACAGCTTCCAGGTGTTTGCCGAAGCAGCTTACGCCGTCAAGGCTCTGGAAGCTCTGGTGGTGGAACCCTACCTTTCCTTTGCCTGGAACAGAAACCACACGGAAAGCTTTACGGAAAGGGGCGGCGCTGCAAGGCTGCATTCATCCAGCCGCACGCATGACAACTACACAAGCTACTTGGGCTCGCGCTTTCACGTTCCGGCTTCGGACCGTTTTGCCTTCAACCTGGACCTGAACTGGATGCACAATTTCGGAGGCATCGCGCCCAAGAATGTGATGCGCTTCGCCAGGGGCGGCAAACAGTTTTCCATCAAGGGCACGAGTATCAGCCGCGACGCGCTGGGCGTGGGCCTTTCAGCCGATGTCAGGATTAGCGAAAACGTCAGCGTGAATATTGGCTATACCGGCATGTTCGGCGAGCGCGACCAGTCGCACGGAGGCTCGGCAACCTTTACCCTGCACTGGTAAAGCAGCAGGCCCCGGCTCGGGGGGGGGGCGCAACGCGCGCCTGTGTACACCCGTTTTCCGCGTTTTTAAAAAGGCAGCCCCGGCCCCTTGCGTTTCGTGGTGAAGCGCACGGGCCGGGGCTTGCTGCATTTTTTGACGTCCCAATCACATTGCGTTTGCCGTCAAGCGGCAACTCGCAAAGCTACTTTGCTCCAGCCGGATGGTTATTCAGAGTTTTCGGCTTTGCGCATGGAAATATCGCGCAGCTGTTCCCAGAGCGTTGTGACTTCCGGGGTGGCGGGCGCGTGCATGTCTATGGCGATGCGCACGAACTGGTCGCCCTTGTTTTTACCGCTGCCAAGGCCCCTGCCGCGCAGACGCAGTTTTTTGCCGCTGCCGGTGCCGGGGGCGATGGTAATTTCCACCTTGCCGGAAAGGGTGGGCACGGTGGCCTTGGTTCCCAGGGCCGCGTCCCAGGGCGGCAGGTGCAAATCATACATCACGTCGGCATCGTCCAGGGTGAAGTGGCTGTGCGGCTGGATGGTCACTTTCAGATACATATCGCCGCTGGGGCCGCCGCCTGCGCCGGGGTCGCCCTGACCGGAAAGGCGGATGCGCGCACCGCTTTTGATACCGGCGGGAATGTTCACTTCAAGGGAGCGGGGCGCAACACCGGGTGCGCCGGAAAGGGTAATGGCCTTTTTGCCCCCGTGAAAGGCTTCTTCCAGGGTGAGCGCAAGGCTTGCCTCCACGTCGCGGCCTTTGCGCCGCTGTTGTTGAAAGCCGCCAAAACCGCCCGCGCCGCCAAAGGGGTTTGAGCCGCCGCCAAAGCCGCCCGCTCCGCCAAAACCACCAGAGCCGCCGCCAAAGCCGCCACCCGAAGAAAAGCCCCGCCCGCCGCCGAAAAGGGTTTCAAAAAAATCGCTGAACCCGCTGCCGCCTTCAAAATTGAAGTTCATGTTTTCAAAACCGGGCGGGCGCTGGAAGTTCTGTCCGTTCTGCCAGTTGGGACCAAGCTGATCATACATCTTGCGCTTTTCGGGGTCCTTAAGGACTTCGTGCGCTTCGTTGATTTCCTTGAACTTTTCTTCGGCTTTTTTATCCCCCTGGTTCAAGTCGGGGTGATACTTGCGGGCCAGCTTTTTGTACGCCTTGCCGATTTCCTCGGTGGTGGCGCTTTTGCTGACCCCAAGTGATTTGTAATAATCTTTATATTCCACACCCATTATAACAGCCCTCCAGAATACAAGTAGCTTTTTTGGCAGCAATCACCCGGGAAAAATCGCCATTTTCCCATGTTGCAGAAATAAGATTGCTTCGATAAGAGTCAAGCTGTTTACACATATGACAAACCCGGATTGGCCGCGCGGCCCCGGCAAATAACGGCAGACAGCATGACTTTACGCAAGGCGGCCTCCCTTCCTGTTGTGATGTACCACTATGTCAACGAGGATGCGGGCGGCATTACCCTTTCTCCGGCCCGCTTTGAAGACCATTGCCGAACCCTTGCCCAAAATGGCTGGCGCGGGGTGGGGCTTGATGAGGCCGAAGCGTTTTTTCTCAAGGGCGCGGCCTTGCCGGAGCGCTCGGTCCTGCTGACCTTTGATGACGGATTTCTCGACAATTATCAAACAGCCTTGCCCATTCTGGCCCGGCACGGGCATAAAGGGGTGGTGTTTGCCGTTTCCTCGCGCCTTGAAAAATGTGATACCCCAAGGATTTCCGTGGCCGATGCCCTTTCGGGCAAAACGCCTGCCCCGCCGGAAGTGGCGCACCCGTTGCGACGCACGAAACAGGGGCATATTGTACGGCAGGATGTATTCATGAGCCACGCGGAAGCGCGTGCGGCGGACACAGAGGGCACGCTTGCCGTGGCTTCGCATTGCCGTGGGCATTTCGGCGTTTTTACAGGGCCGGAGTTTGCGGACTTTTTTCGCCCGCGTGACAACCAGCGGACTTTTTTTCGTACCGAAGCGGAGCCTGTGTGGGGCCTGCCGGACTTTTCGGTCAGATCCGGCCTGGCTCACCGGGCTTTTTTGCCAGCTGCTCGTCTGGTGGAAGATGTGCAAGAACTGGTGCCGCAAAACCGGGACGGGGCGGACGAGTTTTTCGCAAACCCGGAAGCCGTGCGCGAGCTACGGGCCGTGGTTGAACGCCATGCGCAGAACATGGGCCGCCTTGAAACGGATGAAGAACGGCTTGTGCGTATGCGCCGGGAAATAGCGGGCGGCAAGAATGAGCTGGAAGCCATACTCGGCCATGAACTGCGCACCCTGTGCTGGCCTTGGGGAGAGTATGACGATACAGCCCTTGCCCTTGCGCAGGAAGCGGGTTTTCGCCTGCTGGTCACAACAGCGGAAGGGCCGAATACGCCCGGCGACGCTTTGGCCGTGCATCGCTTCAAGGGCAAGGACAAAAGCGGTGACTGGCTGGTGAGCCGCCTTCGCATCTATTCGCGCCCGCTGCTGGGAAAAGTGTATGCCCGTTTGCGTATATGAAAGAGGCTTTCGGAGCGCGTGTCAGACGGTTTTTATTACCTTTCTCTCTAAAAACACACAAAGCCCTTCACCATCTATTTGCCGAACTTTTCACGCGCCGCAAGGGCCAGGCCGTAAATAGCCGCTCCCCAAAGCCCGGCCTGGGGCTTTTGCATATGAAATACCGGCACTTCGGCAAGAAGTTCAGCGTGTGCCCCGGCAAGAAACTCCTCTGCAAATTCGGGGCGCGTGAGCACCGGCACACGTAGCGCCATGCCGCCGCCAATGAACAGACCGTTCAGACAAAGCGTGCTCAACACAAAGTTACGGCAAGCCCTGGCGTAGAGCTTTGCATACAGGGCGAGGCATTCTTCGTTTGTGGCCGCTTCGACGCTGGCCTCTACCGGGGTAACCCGCCGCCCGGTAACATACGAGACAATAGCCGCAAGCCCGGAGCCTGTGACCACGGTATCGCCAATCAGCCTGTCAGTACCGGCAAAGTCCGCAGCGAAGCGGGCAAAAGCGAATTCCTCTTGCCCGATAAAGGGAAACTCCATATGCCCGCCTTCTCCCGGCAATACTTTGGCTTTGGCCAGACGCTGTTCCGTGTTTGCCTTTGCGTCCCAGTGCGGCGGCGCGGGTTGCGGCGTGTGGGGCGATGGGCGAAGCGCTGTGCGCAGCGGTGGGTGCCCGGGCAGGCAAAGCGGTGCGCAAAGCAGCTGGGCCGTGCCAAAACCCGTTCCCGCGCCTACAACGCCATAGGATATGCTTTCGTCTTCCAGGCTGGATTGTTCAGACGGGCCGGATAAGCCTGCGCGGCAAGTCCGGCTGGCGCTGCCCGGCAGAAGCGGGACCATGTCCACCAGCTCCGGCATGAGGCAGGCGTAGGCCTGGGCGACGAAATCGTTGATCAGGAGGGGTTTGGTATTACCAAGCGCCGCGCGCACTTCGTTGGCGTCAATGTTCCACGGGGCATTGGGCAGGCGGCAAAAATCCCCTTGTACAGCCCCGGCCACGGCAAAAACCGCGTTTTGCGGCAGGGCGTCCTGTGTAAGGAGCGGGGCGCTCTCGCAGCCGGAACGCGTGTCGGTCGCGAACAGCGAAGCCACGGCTTCGCCCGCGTTGGCGAAGTCTCTGGAGCGCAGAACGCGTTCAGAGCGCAAATGCAGTGCCTGACCGTCCTTGGCTGCGTCTTGCGCTTCAAAGACGGCAAAGCGGCTGTGCGTTCCGCCAATATCCGCGACCAGTAAGGAAGCCATACTAGTACCGGTAGTTGTAGCTGTCACGTTCTATGTGCTGGGCAACACCGACCAGCTTGTCCATTCTGGGCGAACGCTCCGGCCTCCGGGGCAGGCGCTCCTGGTTGCCGGAGATCGCGGTTTCGGCAAGGCCGCCGGGGTTGAAGCTCTTGTCAGCCCTGGCGTTGAATTCGCCAATCTCTTTTTCACAGTTGGCAATGACCGAACGGGTAAGAATGGAAAGGCTGCCCCCTTCGTCCATACCGCTTTCAAGTTGTGAGCGCATGCACATGGGGGCGGGCTCGCGGTATTCCGTAACCAGACGGGCATAGTCCTGCGAGGTGGACGACCAGCGCTTGGCAAGCCAGAACGGGGGCACTTTCAGGCCGTTGGCCGCGTACAGGTCGCTGAACCAGTCTCCATTGGCGGTAAGGGGGAAAATCTGGGTGGTCCAGTGCTTGCCGCCGTACTTGTTTTTTTCATAGGCAAGCGATTCCTTTTTCGCCCAGGTTTCCATTTCCCACTCCCAAAGGGCTGAGGGCAGTTCGCTGTATATAATGTGGGCGTGCCGGGTTATTTCCTGCCCGGCCTGAATTTGCGCCGGGTCAGTATAGACTCCGTATACAAAGGAGCCGCGTGGCTTGACGGTCACATCCGAGGGCACGGCAGCGCCAAGGCGCCCTGCGGCTGCAAGCTCCAGGGGCGGCGAAATGCTGACGGTGAAGCCCGTGGTTCCCGAGCCGTAAAAGCCCTGATCGGTTGCGCCAAGCTGTCTGGCGTAGCAGGAAGAGACAAGGCAGAGCAGGGCAAGGCAAAAAAGCGTCAGAGCGGCGCGGGAAACGTGGTGCATGGCGATCTCCTGAAAGTATGAAAAGGCGGGAAGTGACGTGTGTACTTTAGCTTCGGGGTGCTGAAAGCGCAAGAGGCGGCACGAGCCGTTTTTCAGGCGCTGCCGCTTTTTTTGTTCTTTGTTATCCAGGCGGTGGCGACAAGAGTGTTTTCAGAGGGCATGTTTCCAATGAGCGCTACTCCTTGCATGCAAAGTATTTTTTTTCAACGCAGTGCTGTTTTTTTAAAAAAATGTTGCCTTTTTTTCTAACACGCAATACATATTAAGATAAGAAGAGTATGCTGTGCATATGCCCAGTTGCTTTTTGCAAAATGTGTATTGTGTTGAACGTTTTTTATGTGCAATAGAGTATATTGTTCAATGTAAGGCATCATTCTGCACGATTATGGAATTGTTTTTTTATTTATAAAGTGACATTGTGGCGATGTTTTTTTTACATACTTTTCTGCATTGTCTTTGTGCGCTGGAAGAGAAGAAACGGAGTTTTTATGCATTTGCTTTTTTGTGCTCTGGAGGAAAGGTTGCGCTACGGTGTTAAACGCTTTCCGTTCCTGCCGTGGCAATGAAGTTCAAGTTTTCTCGGGTTGCGCGGCGCTCAATGCTCCCGACCCGCCCATCTGTAAGCATACATCGGCGTAGTTATGAATACAAAAAGAATGAATCGTATACCAGGCAGCCTACAAAAAAAATGCCCGCAATGCGTAACGGCCGAGCCCGTTTCCCTCGAGCAGGTGGATTCCCGGCTTCGCAATTTTCGCGCTTATTTCAAGCCGGGCCTTTCCATGAGCGTTCCCGGCGTCTATGCGTGGGAGTGGCATGTCGATAAAGCCTCCTGGTATTTTTCGCCCGGTTGGAGCAACGTTTTCAAGGTGCCGCTCAGTGCGCCCCTGGATGTCGACGCCTGGTGGGGCAGCATCAGGCAGGACGACCTGGAGGGCCTGCAAAAGTGGCATGTTACCCTTTTGGAAGGACGCGCCGAGAATGCGGAAGTTGCCTATCGCATGCAGCGCCTGGACGGGCAGTGGGCCTGGCTGTTCAACAAGGGGCATATTTCCCAGCGAAAAGACGGGCGTCCCTGTTTGATCAGCGGGGTGTGCATTGATGTTTCGCCGCTGCGCTCTGATGCCAAATTTCAGCACGGCTGCGCCGGGGTGGGCGATACCTCTTTTCACGCCATGCTCGAAAATTCGCCGGATATGATTGTCCGGCTGGATAGGGAACTGTTCCCCCTGTATATGAACCCCAAGGTCGTGGAATATATGGGGCGCGAGCACTACAGCTATGACGATTCCCTGGAAGAACTGCATATTGAGCAGGATCAACTGGAATATCTCAAACGCAGTGTGGAGCGCGTGTTTGCCGAAGGTGAAACCATTCGTGAGCAGCGCACATTTCGCTCGCCGCGCAGCGGGCAGATTGTCTGCGGGGAATATTCCTTCTGGCCGGAGTATGACCCCGAGGGGCGCATCCGTTCGGCCATGACCCACTTTCGGGACTTCACCGAGCAGGTGGCCGCTGAACAGCGGGCAAAGCTCAACGCCCAGCGCCTGGTCGATTTGTACCACCTCACCCAGATGAACGATGAAAGTGAGGGTGACGTGCTGAACTTCGTGCTGGCATGCCTGCTCAAATTTACCAAGAGTTCAAGCGGCTTTATCTTTTTGCCCGAACAGGACGTTTCCGGACGGGGAAGGATGGTCTGGTCGCTGGACCTTTTCGGACGGTTCAGCGCGGAGGTACTGCGCGATGACTGTTTGTCGTCGGATATTATACGACTGACAACCGGGCCAGACGGCGCGCGCAACTATAGAAGCATGTGTAACGGCAATGGCGTGGAACCCTTTTATTTTTCTTTTGGCGGTGCGATGCCCGTGTTCCGCAGCATGATCGCCCCAGGTATGGATGGTGAGCGGGTGGTCTGCCTTGCCGGGGTTTGCAACAAGCAAAGCGATTATGATGAAGATGACTTGCAACAGCTTGAAACCTTTATAAACGGAGCCTGGCTTATTTTGCGCAAGCGGCGCTTTGTGCAGGAACTTTCCAGGGCGAAAGACGCGGCCCAGCACGCCAACAAGGTGAAGGACGAGTTTTTGGCCAACGTAAGCCACGAATTGCGTACCCCCCTCAACGGTCTGCTCAGTATGCTGCAGTTACTCAATGACGGCGGGCTTTGCGCGGCGCAAAAAGAGTATGTGGATATTGCCCTGCAGTCTGGAAAAACCCTGTTGCGTATTATTTCCGACATTCTGGACGTTTCCCGGATGGCCTCCGGCAAGATGCAACTGGATGTGGGGGTGTTTGACTTCAAACACGCCGTGGAGTCCACCTTCTCCCTTTTTGGCAGGGATGCAGGAGAAAAGGGCATCAGCCTCGAACTCACCATGGACCGGAATATTCCCGATGCGTTGCTGGGCGACGAGGCCAGGGTGCGCCAGGTGTTGTTCAACCTGCTGGGCAATGCGCTCAAGTTTACCGAAAGCGGGCAGATTAGCGTCAGCTGTTCCCGCCTGCCCGCCGGGGCGGACGGAAAATGCCGGGTATATCTTGCCGTGGCCGATACCGGCATAGGCATTCCACAGGAAAAGCAGGCTGCCGTCTTTGACCCCTTTATCCAGGCAGACAGTTCCACCACCAGAAAGTACGGTGGAACCGGCCTTGGGCTTGGTATTGTCAAACGCCTGGTGAGTATGATGCAGGGGTCGGTTTCTGTTGAAAGTGAAGTGGGCGCAGGCACAACCGTGCATTGCTCCATGGTGTTCGCGCCAAAGCCTTGCTTTGCAACTGCGCCGGGGTGCGAGGAAAAGAGCGGTCTTGCCTGCTGCGGGAAGATGGGCCCGTTCGCGGGCAAGATGCGCAGCAATGCTGAGTCGCTATCCGTGCTTGTTGCAGACGATGATGACGTGAGCCGCTTTGCCATGCGGGCTTTTATCGAGCGTGAAGGGCACAGGGTATTTTGCGTGCCTAACGGGGGCAAGGCGCTGGAAGCGATAAGCCTGTACCCTTTTGACTGTGTTTTTACCGATATTCAGATGCCGGATATGGACGGTCTGGAACTGACCGGGAAGATACGCAGAGGAGAATTGCCAAGCCCGGAAGACGAGGCCGCATTGCGCCGGCTTCTGGAAGAAGCGTTTCCCGAAGAGCTTTTGCCGCAGCGGTGTACTGGCCTTGCGGTGCCTATTGTCGCGGTAAGCGCCCATGCCATGTCGGGAGACAGCGAGCGCTTTTTGCAGCAAGGGGTGGATTATTACCTTGCCAAGCCTGTGGTCATGCACAGGCTCCAGGCTGTGCTGGAAAGCGTACTTGCAAGCCGCGCCGCGCAGGCCGCGGTTTTGGCCGAAGCGGACAGGCCGTCGCGCCTGGGCGGCACAGGCAGGGCACGGCCTTGAGTTTGCCGCCCACGCGTGGCGGTCTGTCCGCTGTTAAGCGGCAGACCTCAAAGGTACTTGTTCTGGTGTCAGTAAGTCTATTTGGTGCCCAAAAGCTTGTCGCCCGCATCGCCAAGGCCAGGCAGGATATAGCCGTTTTCGTTCAGGCCCGCGTCCAGGGCGGCGGCATACAGCTCTACATCCGGGTGCGCGTCCAGCACACGTTTGGCGCCTTCGGGCGCGGCAACCAGAAACAGCCCGGCAACCTTTTTGCAACCTGCTTTTTTCAGCAGGTCAATGGTGGCTACAACCGTGCCGCCGGTTGCCAGCATGGGGTCAAGAATAATGGCTGTGCGCTCTGGTATCTCTTTGGCCAGTTTGACGTAATATTCGACAGGCTCAAGCGTTTCTTCGTTGCGGAACATGCCCACCACGCTGACCTTCGCCCCGGGAATCATGTCCAGAAAACCATCCAGCATGCCAAGACCCGCTCGTAAAACAGGCACGACGGTTATTTTTTTGCCCTTGATGGTATCCACCTCCACCGGTCCGGCCCAGCCCTGTACGGTAACGCGCTCTGTCTCAAGCTGTTTGGTGGCTTCATAGGTCAAAAGGCGGCAAAGCTCGTTGGAAACGGCCCGGAACAGGCCGACGGAAATATCATCCTGGCGAAGGATGCCTATTTTGTGCCTGACCAGTGGGTGATCAACTATGTGCAGGGCCATTGGCTCTCCTGTATGTCTTTTTTTGATGCAGCGGGACATTTCCGCAATTTTGGCAGCGGGCAGTCAGCGCAGTATTATTTGTTGAGCGCGTCCAGTATTGCCCTGGCCTGTTTTTTCATGCCGTCTTCGCCGCTTTCCATGATGATGTTCAGAAGCAGCTGTTTTGCTTCTTCCTTTTGGGCTTTGGCGTTGTCATCCGTTTTGCCCTTGGTCAGTTCGGCCAGCGCGGCGGCGAGGTGCAAGCTGTATGTGGGGTTGCGCTCACTCTCTGCGAGGGCCAGGCGGATATTTTTTTCCGCTTCCTCGTTTTTGCCGAGAAGGTGCTGAATCCAGCCGAGCGTATCCAGTGTTGCCGGAACTTCGTTTTTTGCCGCTATCAGGGCCAGGCTTTCTGCTTCCTTGAGGCGGCTTTCATCGGGCTTGTGCCGTGTAAGCAGAAAAGCCAGGTTGTTGCAGGCCAGGGCATTGTCCGGATTTTTGGCAAGAATTTCACGGTAAATTTTTTCCGCAGCGTCCATATCCGCCTTCTGCTCATGCAGCATGGCCGCTACCAGGGCCGGGCCGGGGGAGTCGGGCGCTTTGGCGGCGGTTTCTTCCGCCAGTTGCAGGGCTTTGTCCTGCTTGCCCTGGGCCGAGTATATCTGGGCGAGGTAGGTAAGGGGCTGATCCCACTTGGGGGCCAGTTCCAGGGCGCGGGCAAAGCCCTTTTCCGCCTTGTCGGCGTTACGCGCGGCGAGGGCCGTTTCGCCAAAAATAAAGGCGGCTGCCGGGTCGTCCTTGCGATCTGTAAAGCGTTTTTCCGCAAACTCCAAGGCCGCTTTTGCCTTGTTCTGGGCCAGAAGTGCCCTGATTTTGCCTTCCGCCGCTTCCCGCGCCGCCGGGTTGAGCTTGAGAACCCGGTCAAAGGCCGCTATGGCCTTGGCGTGGTTGTTCGCTTCGCCATAAATGTTGGCAATGCGCATAAGGGCCGTTTCGGCAATGCCGTCTTTTGCGGCAAGCGGCTCAAGAGCTTCCGCTGCTTTGTCAAAACGACCGAGAACCGTGAGAATGTCCGCTTCGGCAAAGGGAATGGACGCGTCATCCGGGGCAGAGGTTTTGCCTATGTCCAGAGTCATAAGCGCAGCTTCCGGTCGCTCCTGCATCAGGTACAGGTTGGACAGGGTAAGGTAGGCCTGGGAAAAGCGCGGCTCCATGCGGATAATTTCTCCGATAATTTCTTCCGCCCTGCTCGGGTTGCCGCTGGCATTGTAAGCATCTGCCAGGGCAAGGGAGACATAGTGGTTTGCCGGTTGTTCCAAGTGGGCTTTCTCCAGGTCGGAAATGGCGTCGATGAAGCGCTGCTTTGTGAAATAAATCCTGCCGCGCAGGGAATAGGCGTCCACATTGTCGGGGTTTTTGGCAAGTATGGCGTCCAGCTCCGCCAGGGCTTCGTCTTCCTTGTTCTGTTGCAGGTAGATTTCTACCAGGCCGAAGCGGGCGTCGTCCGCCTCTCTTCCCGCAGAGGCGTTGGCGGCGAGTTCCTTGAGGGCTTTGACCGCTTCGTCGGTTTTTCCGGCGCGGCCCAGGATGCTGGCCTTGTGCAGTTGCAGCACGGCGTTTTTCTGGGGTGCGGCGTCCAGCAGGGCCAGGCCCTTGTCAAAGTTGCCGGAATCCGCATCAATAGACGCCAGACGCACACGGATGGCGTCTGCATCCGGGTGGGCTTCCAGAAAGCCGGTAAGCATTTGCAGGCCTTCTTCCTTCTTGCCGGTCAAAAAGCGCAGATCGGCGGATTGCAGGATAAGATCCGGCTCTCCCGGTTTTATCAGCAAAAGCCGCTGCAAATATTTCTCCGCTGTGTCCGTCTCTCTGTTCTGCAAAGCCATGGTCAGCAGCAGGGACAAGATGGTCGGCGAATTGGGCAGGGCCGTTTCAGCCTTTGCCAGCAACTCGCTCGCTTTTTCCCGCTGGCCTGAGTTGAGGTAGGCCGAAGAAAGCCCGACAATGGCTTCTTCATCATTGGGGTTGGCGTCCAGCGCTTTGGTCAGATAGCTGATTGCCAGGGGCATGAGCTTTTGCTTCATGGCGATGCCGCCCTGAATGACGTTCAGCTCGCCGGAAGTATCGCCAAACGCTTCGGCCCTGTCGGTAAGGCGCTTGGCTTCATCAAGCTGGTTGTTGACAAGGGCCGCTCTTGCCGCGCCGCGCAAGGCTTCAATAGAATCCGGCGAAAGGGCCAGGCCCTTGGCGAAGTTGGCCCCGGCTTCCTTGTATTTTTCTTCTTTCAGGTCGCACTTGGCAATAATGAAAAAACCGTCCGCCACGCTTGCGTCGAGCGCCAGCGCGGCTTCTGCCTCGGCGCGGGCTTTTGCGCAGTCGCCTTTTTCCACTTCCGCTCTGGCATTTTTCAGATGCGTGTCGCGTTTTTCTTCCATGGGGGTGCAGCCGATGGTAAGGCTTAAGGCAATGACTCCGGCCAGGGCAAAAAAGCGTTTGTTCACTAAAAACTCCTTGATATGGCGTCCGGTCTGGCTGCGGGATTTTTTTCCGCCCGCCGGATTATTCTTTTGAACCCACAGTATACACAGCAAAAAAACGGGAAGGCGGGGCCGCTTTTCTTTGTGGCAGCCTGTTCTCGGAAAAACTGCATTTTTATACGCGCTACGAAGCTAAAAAACAAGTCCGGCGCGGGGAGGGAAACCCGCGCCGGGAGGTCTGACTATCAGACTGATCCGCATGGGCAAACCATTTGCCCTTTTGGATGTATGGAACAGGAACTTTTTGCCGCCTGGTCCGCTTTTTTCGCGGAATCCTTTGCATACGCCCGGCTGCCTTGCGCGGCCTTTCGGCCCGGCCCCCGGTTTTGCCAAGAACCGGGGTCCGCTTATCCTTGTTAGCGCTTCATGTTGATAACGGTTTCCAGCATGGTATCAACAGTGGTGATGCCCTTGGAGTTGGCCTGGAAGCCACGCTGGGTGGTAATCATGTTTACAAACTCGCGGGAAAGGTCCACGTTACTTTGTTCAAGCGAATAGCCTTGCGTTGTGCCGAATGTGCCGGTTCCGGCTGCGCCGCTGCTGTGCACGCCTGATTCACGCGTTTCGCTGAACAGGTTGCCGCCTTCGCGCCGCAGGTTTTGCGGGCTGGGGAAATCATGCAGCGTAAGCTGGTACAGTTGCAGGGACACGCCGTTCGAGTAGGAAGCGGTAAGCACGCCGTCGCCGCTGACGTTTACATAACGCAGGTCGCCGTATGTGTAGCCGTTTTGTACCTTGCCGCTGTGCTCATAAAAGTTGTCGCCGTAACAGGTGCTGGAAATGTAGTCTACCTTGCCGCTATCCGCTGTGAAACCCTGGGTCTTTTTGGCACCGGTCGTTATTCCGGCTGCCGTTTGGGGCATCGTATTCGCAGGGTCGGTGCTGTCGATATTCCAGCTTCCCGTTGTGGTGTGCATACCGAAATCAAGAGCGACAAGTCTGTCCTTCGCCTTATGGTTGGGCTTGTTGGTATCGGTGTGGACGGCGCCGTCATAGGCCTGCTGCTGGTTCATTACTCCGGTGAAGTTCGGAGCGAAAAGGGGCTGGCCGTTGGTATCGATAGGGGCTGCTACCCACTTGGTAAGGTCAATGGAATGACCGGTGACCTCGGTAGGATCAAGGGGGTTATTGTGGTCCTCTTTCCAGCCGCCGTCCGTGCCGTGCGGTACATACGCCGTCATGTTGCTCATGGCGCCGTCGGAATTGAAGGTCAGGGTGCCCGCGCCAAGCAGGCCCTTGAGGTTGTCGGGCACATTGGGGGTGCCTGGTACGTCCTCTGGTCCGAAGTGGCGCACGTCTTCGGCGGGATCCATGGTGACAATATATTCCCAGTAACTCTTGCCGCCGTCCATGTCGTCCACTTTCTGCGTACTGTCGCTGTTGGTTACGCGGTCGAAATAGATGGTCAGCTTGTGCATTCTGCCTGCTTCGTCATACACTTCCATGGTGCTCTGGTAAGCATACTGGTTGGTGCCGAGAGGCTGCGTTCCGTTGTTGCCCGTGGCGTCCCACTGATTGAGCAGGGCGAAGAAAGGGTTGGCCGCATCCGTGCTGTTGTCGTCTTCCGTGGGGTCCTGGGCATTGGCAAGGTTCAGCGGGAAGCTGGCCGTGGTGGTATGCCGGGGAGGACAGGTAAAGGAGTCGAGCTTGATGTCGACGGGCGCGCCGGAACCGATAATACCGGTCTTGGTGCGTACGTTGTTGCCGGTGGCGTATTCGCGATCAATGGCCCAGCCTTGCAGAACATAGCCGTGCGGGTCGACAAGGTAGCCTTCCTTGTCAAAGGTAAAGTTGCCGGCGCGGGTGTAGTAGTTCATGTCGTTGTTCTTGGGCTTCACGCTGAAAAAGCCGTTGCCGGAAATGGCGATGTCGGTCGCGCTGGTGGTGGTTTCAAGAGAGCCTTGGGAATAGTCGTTCATGACTATGCCGATGCTCGTGCCGCGGCCCACCTGGCCCATACCTGCTGCGGTACCGATGTACTGGTATACGAAATCTTGAAAATCCATGCGCTGGCTCTTGAAGCCGACGGTGTTCACGTTGGAAATGTTGTTGCCTACCACGTTCATCTTTTCGCCGTGGGCGAGAAGGCCGGAAACGCTTGTCCACAAACTTGCTGTCAGACTCATTGTTATTCCCTCCAAACCCGTTGTTCCTGACGGGTGTATATGTCCTGTCAAAGCCGGTCTTGGCGGACCGGTAAATTTTGCCGCTTTTACGGGGTAACCGCTGTTTCGTCAGTACTGGTGCTGCCGTCAGTGGTTGTGCTGCCGTCAGTACTGGTGCTGCCGTCCGTGGTTGTGCTGTCGTCAGTACTGGTGCTGTTGTCCGTATTGGTGCTGTCGTCTTCTGTTTTCGTATCGTCTTCGGTTTTCGTGTCGTCTTCAGTTTTCGTGTCGTCTTCAGTTTTCGTATCGTCGTCGGTAGTGCCGCTTCCGCTGCTCGGGATGTACGCGCGGATTTTGCGGATATCCATGTAATTTACGGTACGGGTGTCTTGCAGTTCGAGCTTGTGGTTGCCGTCGGCCGCTGTTTCCACGCCGATGACCAGACCGTCTGACGAGGTGTCTACTATCATCTGCTGACCGTCTTCGTCGTAGGCCACTATGCTGATGATGTAGGAACCGGCGTTCATTGCTTCGCCCGCAGAGTTGCGCCCGTGCCACTGGAATACGTAATCCTTTCCGGCTTCGTATTCGCCGGCGGGTATTTCTTCGGTGTACACCACGGAGGTGGCGTTGCCGTTTTCGTCCGTCTTGGAAACCTTGACAAAACCGGTGGCTATGTCTCTGGGCGGTTGGAAGTAAATGTATTTCCAGCCTGTGCGTTCCGGGTCGGACGGGTCGATGTTTTGCGCTTCGCCCGCGTTCAGGTACACGTTGTCGCCGGAAGCCAGAACCAGCGTGCCAAGCAGTGAGGCGGCGTTGGTTACTTGCTGCGTACCCATGCTTTCCACAATACCGTCTACGCTGGTGCGCAGGTTTTGCAGTTCTTCAACCTGGGTAAACTGGGCGAGCTGGGCAATAAATTCCTTGTCTTCAACCGGGTTCAGGGGGTCCTGGTGGGTAAGCTGGGCAACGAGCAACTTCAGGAAGGTGTCCTTGTCAGTGGTCACGCGGCTGCTCGACGTCTGATTGGCGACACTCGCTTCGTACTGGCCGAGTATGTTGGTGCTTGCGTAACTTGTTGACATGACGGTTTCCTTTGTTTGCTCGGTCTTAGGCCACTATGTGCAGGCCTGCGCCCTGGCTTTCCTTTTCTCTTCCTTCCAGGCTGGTGTTCTGTTCGGCCTGGTTTGCCGCGTCCCGGCGAATGGAGGAAAGGCGGAGCATTCTGTTTCTTTCTTCCGCGTCGCGGAGCATGTTGTGCCCCTCGGCGCCTTCCCACTGTGCTCCGCTCTCTTCACGCAGACCGGTTTGCACGTCCAGTTCCTTAACCTTGATTCCTTCGGCTTCGAGGGCGGCTTTGAGTTCCGCCATCTGTTCCTTCAAAAGGCTTGCGGCTTCGGGCTGCTCGGCGCGTATGGTCGCCTTGAGTTCGCCCTTGTGCATTGTCAGGGCCACTGTAACTTGCCCCATTTCATTGGGATTCAGTTGCAGGGTCAGGCGCTGTGAGCCGTTTTGCGCCGTCTTGAGAATGCCTTGTTCCACCTGGGAAAATATTTCCTGCCGGTGGCCTTTACTCGTATTATTCAAAGTCTGTGCCAGAGGCTGCTGACTTTGTGTGCCGGGCTGGGAAACCGGCGCTGCGACTATGTTTTTAATCTGCGGGCTTTCCTTTGCGCGGGCCTTGTCTGCCACCGGGGCAAAGCCTTTTGCTTCCTGCATGGAAACCTGGGTATCAAGGATGCGCTGGGAACGGCTTTTCGGAGCGTCGTCGCCAGAACCCGAAAAATCGTCCGCGCCGCCGAAGTTTTTTGCATTGCTGCCAAAGCCCTTGCCGTTTTCAGGGGTGGAAGCTTCTCCGTCCGAGTCCGGGCTTTGCAGTCTGTCAATGCCGGTGTTCTTGCGGGTGCTTTCCTGCATGAGCGCTTCACGCTGCTCCAGCAGGCGGTTGCCGCGCGTGTCTTCCACCGGGGCGGTCAGGTCACGTACCTTGGAATTGGAAAGGGCCGTATCCACCGCGCTGCGCACCTGGCGAATGGCATGCATGTTGG
This sequence comes from Desulfovibrio sp. OttesenSCG-928-G15, assembly GCA_030266525.1. The sequence continues at coordinate 26,862 of JAJDIC010000007.1, forward strand.
ACAGTTCGCGCGCTCCCTGTTCGGTTCTCACGTTGGTCAGAAGCTGGTCTATGTCCTTGGCGCTCAAAGATTTTGATGCGTCGCCCTTGAAGAGTTCCAACAAGGGGTTCTTTGTCTTCTCGGAAGCATCCAGCCCTTTGAGCAATGCGGAAAATTCCTTCTTGTCAAAGTCAACCGTGCCTTCCATTTTGCCGAGCTTGTCGATGATTCTGGAAAGCAGGGCCTTTGTATCCGCACTGTCGCTCATGCTGAGCATTTCTTCCTGTTCGGCCGCAGTGAAGCCAAGCTTGCCAAGGGCCAGCTTGAAGTTCGTGCGTTCTTCGCCCTCCAGGGCTTCCGTGAAGCGCAAATCACCGCGCAAGGCCTGAACAACGCTGCCAATGGTCAAAGACGCGCCGGAAGCGGCAAGCGCCTCAACGCGGGCAATGTTTTCTTCAGTAACTTCACGCTTGCGCAGTTCTGACGCGATATCCTGGGTTGTGTCATTGTCCAGGGTGCCGTTGTCCGGCCCGTAGGCGGAAAAACCGGGGGGGCGGCCCGTATAATCCAGCCGGTCATCCTGGATGAAAGAAGAGAGCATGCCGTCAAATGCACCAAGATCTTTTGTAAAATCATATTGTTGCATGTTGCTGAACATTGCTTCTTTAACGTCCGAGGTGTTGATAGCAGGCAAATTTTGCATGGTGTCACTCCTTGGGCCTTTGTATTTCAAAGCCCGTGCCAACGGCAAAAACTGCACTGTCTGAACATCCTCACGGGAGATGCAAAAAAAAAAAAGAAAGCTCCCGAAGGCATGATGCTTTCGGGAGCTGAATGGAAGCGGGTTTGGTTCTTTTTTATATTACGAAATGGCTCTTTTGGCCTTTATCTGGGCGATGGCCAGATCGAATTCCCTTTGCATGGCGGCCATGTTGGCCTTGGCGGTGGATATGGCGGCGTCCACATTGGTTCTGGTAGCGGCTATGGCCGAATCCACGTTTATTCTGGTGGCGGCAATGGCGGCGTCCATTTCCTGTTGCAGGTTGCTGATGTAGCTGCTTACCATTTCCCTGGCTGCCTGCATGTTTTCCCTTGCCGCCAGGACGGCGGTATCAAATTCGCGCTGCAGGGCGGCTATACGGGCGGCTACGCTGTCTTTGGCCATGCTGGTCGCCAGGTCGTATTCGCTTTGCAGTGAATCCATCAACTCCTTGACCGTGGAAATGCGGTCCACCCGGTGTACGTTGGTGCCGCTGAAAACAAAGCCCCGGTCCAGATTGCCTTTCATGGCGTTCAGAAGGGCAGCGGCGATGCAGTAAGGCGATTTTTCCGGGTCGCAGGTGCTGATGCAATGGAAGACGCAACGGAAATTGCGTTTGCCTTCGCTCAGAGATTCGATGAAACGGCCTTTCAGCGCTCTGCCGGGCATGCCGACCGGGCTTTTGATAATGGTAATGTCCTCTTCGCGCGCGTTCACATAGGCTTCCTTGAAGCGGATGTCCGCGTCGCATTCCTGCGTGGCTACAAAGCGGGTGCCCATTTGCACGCCGGAAGCGCCCATTTCCAGGTATCTGTAAATGTCTTCGCCGGTATACACACCGCCTGCGGCAATTACGGGAATGGCCTTGCCGTGCGCGTCTTCAAAGGCTTTGACCGCATCGACAACCTGGGGGATTACGGTATCGAGGGCGTGTTCTTCCTTGTTCAGGTCTTCCGGTTTGTAGCCGAGGTGGCCGCCCGCTTTGGGGCCTTCCACCACAAAGGCGTCCGGCAGATAATCGGCCCGGTTCAGCCATTTTTTGCACAAGATGGTAGCCGCCCGAGCGGAAGAGACGATGGGCACGAGTTTTGTTTTGAACTGTTCCTTGTGCTCGTCGCACTGGTCTCGCAGTATTTTCGGCATTTCCATGGGGAGCCCGGCACCGGAAAAGATAACATCGGCCTTTTCCGTGATGGCGGTGCGCACAAGGGAGGAAAAGTCGGTCAGGGCTACCATGATGTTTACCCCGATGGCACCGCTGGCGTCCCGGGTAAGCTCCCTGGCTTTGGAAATTTCGCTTGCCAGGGCGCGGCTGTTGGCGGCGATGGGGTTTTGGGCCACATCCGGCTCACGCATGCCAATCATGGCTCCGGCTATAACCCCTATCCCGCCCTGGTTGGCTACGGCAGAGGCAAGGCTGTGTAGAGATATGCCTACGCCCATGCCGCCCTGGACAATGGGTTTGGGAACGATGAGATCACCTATGGAAAGAGAGGGAAAGGCCATTGTGAACTCCTGTAATCTGGGGCCGCCAAGGCGGCTCAAAGCGTGCGTCGGAAAACCCCGTGCGGGGTATTGCAAAGAAGCCGTCAGCATGAAACACAGACTGCCAACAGGGCAGCACAGATGACTTGTCAAGATACAAGAATGTGTCAAGGTATGCTGAAAATTGCGGACTTTGAATGTACCTTACACAATTTTGCGGCAGAACACCAGAGGCAATGTTGACCGGGGCATGCTGCCAGTTGGGAACTTTCAGACATATGGCGCAGTAAGAAATAGACAATCTCGGGGATGTGTATTCGCAAGATGGCGTCCCGTTCTTCCCCGGAAATTTTTTTCGGGAACAGGGAAACTTCCTGCCCGCGCTCGCCAAGGGCCACCCAGCAGGCTTCGGCAGCCCTGAGTTCGCCCTGCCCGGTTGCCTCGCTGTGCAGGGCATGCAAAAGGAGGTATAAAGGCAGCTGCACACTGCGCATGCGCGATGCAAGCTCTTGCAGCAGCGCGGTTTCGTTGTCTTCACCCGGCTGCCAGGCGGCAAGCCTGGCAAACAGGTCGGTGTCGGTCCAGAAGCCGCTGGCGGGTGCCTGAACCCGACCGGTTTTATAGTCCAGAATGACTATTTCCCATGATTTTTCCGCCAGAGGGCTGCCTGGCTGTTCGTCTTCTGTCTGTTCGTATTTACGTGATCCGGGCCGCATGTCCATACGGTCGATAATGCCTTTAAGGCTCCAGCTTTTGCCGTTGCGCGTGAAGCTTGCGGTAAGCTCTTTTTCCAGAGCCAGAGGCCTTGTCGGGGGCTGGGCGCGAAGGTAATCGGCCATGTGCTTTTTGGCGGTTTGCGCCAGCATGGCCCGTGAGTCGGCTGAAAGATTTTCGCACAGGGCGCGATAGTCCGGCGAGGTAAAAAAGTCTTCCATTATCCGGGAGTAGAGCATGCTTTCAAGCGCATCCCCACCCGGCAGAAGGGTATTTTCAAGCGGTGCGTAGATGTTTTTCAGCACGAAATGGAACAGGTTGCCAATGGCGGGCGGGTCGTCCCCTTCACGCACTTCATCTGCCGGGGTCAGGCCGATCAGCCGTTCGTAATAGAAGCGGGCCGGGCAGCGCATGTAGGCATCCAGAAGTGAAGCGGAAACCTGCTTTGACAGCGCATCCTGCATCAGGGCGCGTATGCTTTGGGTAAGCGGGATGTCGCGGTTATGTACCGGCGCGGGCGCAACGCTTGTCTCCAGAATGTCAAGCGGCCCGTCGCGTCCGCTTTCGGCCAGCAGCCTGCCGAGTTTTTTTTCTTCCTGCCAGAGCAATTCTTCCACAAAGCGGCTTTTCTTTTTTTTCTGGTCCATCAGCCCAGGCGCGTCCGGGCTTTCCTGCCAGAGCAGCAGCACTTCCTGTGCCCCAGCCAGCAGGCGGAAAAAGGTATAGGCGGCTATTTCTTCACGCCCATGCAGGCCGGGCAGGCCAAGTTCGCGGCGCAGCGCTTCGGGCAGAAGCGGGTCGCCGGTGGAAGAACCGGGCAGGCTTTCTTCCACCGCGTCCAGCACAATGACCCGCCTGAAGGAGACAAGGCGCGTTTCCAGCATGCCCATCACCTGCATGCCCACCAGGGGGGCGGCGTCAAAGGGTACCCGCTCGGCATCGAGCAGATTGCGCAATATGGCGAACAGGGTGTCCGGGCTGAACCCTTCCTGCGAAATTTCCGAGCGGGCAAGTTCGGGGATGATGGATTGCCGCAGGCGGAGCAGACATTCCGCATCAATGGGAAAACGTTTCCACAAATCTCTGCCGTGCTGCAAAAGCAGGGCGCACACCCGCTCCAGGGCCAGGGCCAGATCTGCCGGAGTTGCCAGCCCGGAAAAACCGCTCAGGCAGACAGACAGCAGTTCCTGCAACAGGGCATTGGGGGCCGTATCAGTGCCCTTTGCCAGCTTGCGCTGCGCATCAAGCGCGAGCAGGGCGTCCAGAGATGTATATTTGCGACCCTTGCCGCGCAACGTGTTTTCCAGTTCATGCAGGGCTTGTTGTAGCGGGCGGGCATGGCCCTTCTCGGGCCTTTTGGGCGGCCAATCCGCCTGCATGTCGGTCTGTACCCCGTGTTGCATGGCTCCGGGCGCATCCCCCAGCATGGCCAGGTAGGGGTGGCGCACCAGGCGGACAAGATCGCGCCAGTAGTATCCTTCCTTGCGCTTGTTTTCCTGCAGGCGGGCCAGGGTGTCTACCAGGTGAAACAGGGGAGAGCGGACCAGCGGATAGCCCATGGAAATGTTGATGTCCACCCGCGGCAGGTGATGTAAAACAGGCATAAGCAGGCCGCTGTCCGGCAGGGCGATCAGGGTGTCGGCCTGATGGTCCATGCCTTGAGACGCAAGGGCGAGCGCAGCGTCCATAGCCTGCGCTTCCTCTTCCTCGGGATGAAGGCGGGCGGCGTCGGGCGTTTGGTCCGGTGGCATGACCGGGGGGGGCTGCCGGTGTAGCGGCAGGGGGCATATCTGCCAGCGGTGCCAGTTCCTTTTCCAGCACCGCAAGCTGCGAGTGCAGGTCAAAGCCGGACACATAGCGGATTACAGGGGGCGCTGCTTCTTCACCGCTCTGAAAAAGCTCGATATGGGCCTGCCAGTCATCGGCCCACCCGGCAAGGGCGCGGCAGCTCCAGTGTTCTTTTTGTCCGTATTTTCCTTCAGCCGGACCATACGTTACCGGACGGGCCTGGGTGGGACGGGGGTGGGGCGGACAGGCCAGGGCAGGGTCTGCGTGCAGCACAACCGTTGCCCCTTGCTGTTCCCACAGGTGGCGGAAAAAAATATCCTCGGAGCGGGTAAGGGTATGAAAGCCGGCGATGAACAGGGTGTGGTCATTGCCGGGGCGCAATATGCCCTGCGGAAGCGGCTTTTTGACCAGCCATTCTGCGCTGGCGTAGGCGTCAAAACCGGGCGTTGTCCATTCTTTTCGGCGAAGGGCCTCTGTGTACAGGGAAAAAATGCGCCCCAGCCTGGCAAGAAGCAGGGCGGCAAAGGGGCTTACCTCTTCTTCCATATGTAAAAAATCAAAGGCTTCTGTACGCTGGCTGAAACACTCGTCATACAGGGCGGCAAGGCGCACGCCCCAAGGGAAAAAACGCCTTGCGTCGTCAAGCTGCGGCAGGGGCGCGGGCGTGAAATCAGACTGTACTCCGGTTTCGCCGTCATCGTGGCGAAAGGCTTCGCGCACGCATTCCAGCAGCAGGCCCACCCGGTCAAGCAGGCCCGCGTTTATTGCGGGGCGACCAAGAACCCGGCCGCTGATCTTGGCGAAAAGGGAAGAAACCGTATGCATGCCCGGCATGATCAGCGGGCGGGAAATTTTCGGGTGGCGCTCGATGAGCAGCGCAAGGTAGCGCCGGGGCCTTGAGTGGGGAAAAATGAACTCCGCCCGGCTGATATCGCCGTTTGTCCGCTCAAGGGCAAGGCGCAGCAGGCCGGACAGGAAATCTTCATTCCAGGGCACAAGCACAAAGGGCAGGCGGTTTTTCACGGGCGGCCCCCTTGTGCGGCTTCACCTTCCGGCAGAACTTCTTCAAGCCTTTGTTCGTCCAGATAGACCAGAAAGCCTCTCACCTGCCTGCCGGAGGCTTGGGAGGTCAGGCGCATATAGCGTACCACCTGTTCGCGGTACGCCGGGTCTGCCTTGCCGGTTTTGTAGTCGACCGCATGCAGCACGCGCGAATCGTCCGCCAGAAGGTCCACCCGGTGCATGCGGCCCGAGGCATCCATGATTTCCTGCTCTCGCCTTCCGCTTTCCAGCCAGAAGCGGGCCAGGGGCGTTTTGGCAAACCAGACAAGCCCTTTGCCCAGTCCGGCGGCGGTTTCCTGCGCGTTTTCCAGCGGGAAGGGGAAGTGGCGTATTCCCATGCGCAGAGCCTTTTGCACGTCGGCGAGAATTGTTTGTGCCTGCGATTCGGCGGACGCTTCGGGGGCATACGTCAGGATAAGATGCTCAAGACACAGGTGGGCAAGAATGCCGCGCTGCCGGGCAGTAAAACCGGGCGCGGGCAGGGGCGAGCGATAAATGCGCAGGCGGGGCAGCCAGTTCATGGGACGCCAGGGTTCAGAGGCGGCTTCGGACAATGCCTCGCCCTGTCCTGCAATGGCAAAGGGAGCGGGCGCAGCCGGAACGCAGGTCTGGAGGTTTTTATCCGCTTCCGCTGTATCCGGCCCGCAGTCTTCCGGCGCTTCCGCTTCTTCTACCGGTCCCAGTATTTCCGTTTGTACGGTAAAATCTTCCAGCAGCGCTTCCAGGGCGCGAACCAGCGGCCCGGCCCGGCCTGCGTTGGTTACAAAGGCATGCAGGGCATACACCGGGCGAGTCCAGGCTACGTACAACAGGTTCAGCCGTTCCAGTTCGTCGGCAACAATCTGCGGGTAATACAGGTCCGGCTGGTCACTTCCGGCCTTTGCCAGCAGCCGAAGCCCATGCACTTCCTGCACCGTGTAAGCGGGGCTGCGGGTTTGCCCCCGATGCTGAAAGGGCAGGATAACCACGGGAAATTCCAGTCCCTTGGCTTTGTGAATGGTCAATATGCGCACAGCGTTCATGCTTTCCGGCAGGGGGAGCTTTTCATTATTGCCAAGCTCGCGCCAAAAAGCCAGGAAAGCGGCGAGGGAGGAATGGCCCCGGCTTTCCGCCAGGTGGGCAAGCTCCAGGAGCCTGCGTACAAAGGGCATCTGCTCCGGCACAGTATTTTCCAGCCCGAAGTGCCGTACGGTTTCCATCAGCGTGTCATAGGCGCTCATCAGGCCCGCTTCCGCGTAAAAGGGGGCGATGTGGGCATTCCAGAAATCGGGAAAATCCTGCCGGAACAGACGGTACAGGGGCGGTCGCCTTTTGCCGTACAGGCGGGTGATACTTGCCAGCCAGGCCTCTGCATCGTCTTGCGAGGCAAAGGTGACTTCGCTGCCCACAAACTCCCAGAAAGCCAGATCGTCCAGCGGATAGGCCAGGAAGGACAGAAAGGAGACAAGGCGGGTGACCAGCGGGTTGGCTTCCAGAAGGAAGCTGTTCTCCGTAACGACGGGAATTCCCCACTCAGCCAGCCAGGCGGCCACTGTTGCCGATTCATTGCCGGTACGCACAAGCAAGGCTATGTCCCTGTAATTCCAGACAGGTAGAAGCTCTTTGCACAACAGGGCGCGTAGTCTGGCCTTGACGAGCGCGTTCAGGTCGTCCAGGGTTTTCGCCTCTGCCCGGTACAGGCGCACGTTTGCAAGGGCCGAGCGCGGGTCGCCGGTCCAGTCTTTTTGCGGTGGAATCTGCTGGACAGTGTCGGCAAAATAGCGGGTAGCCATGGTCACGGCAAGGTCGATGTATTCATCCGGGGTTTCTTCCGGCAGCATGGCCGAAAGCACCCGCTTTGCCGTAACGGGCTTTGCCAGGCGGGAAAAAAAGGCGTTGTTGTTCGCCACCACAAGCGGGTGGCTGCGCCAGTTGCAATCCAGGGTCTGCCGGCTAACCGGCCCGCTTACGGCGGTAAGTTCCTGATCAACCGCGACTTCTTCAAACAGCTTTGCGTCGCCCCCGCGCCAGCCGTAAATGGCCTGTTTTACGTCACCCACATAGGTCAGACTGCCGCCCGTGGAAAGACCTTCCAGCCCAAGCGGGGCAATGGCGGCCCACTGTTCGCGGCTGGTATCTTGAAATTCATCCAGCAAAATCTGACCAAGGCGCGAACCAAGGCGGCACAGGGCGTCTGATACGCCGGTTTCGCCTTGCAGCACCTGTCCGGCGAGATAGGGCAAAAGAATTGCGGGCAAAAGCCTGTCTGCGCCTTCGCGCATGCGCGCGTCCATTCTGGCGTGCAGTTCGGCAGCCAAAGCGACAAGCGGGGCCAGGGTCAGGGCCTGCTGGAACAAGGGCAGGGCCGTCGCATAGTCCCGGAGCGTTTCGGTGTTTTTGGCAAAGGCTTTGTACGCCGCCCCGGAACAGGCGTCTTTCGAGCTTTTCAAAAGGCAGTCGGCAAGGGAGTCTTTATGCAGAAACACGCTGTCCGGCAAAGGGGAAAAGACGGGAGTTCCCAGGCAGGCTCGCAGAAATTTCAAGTAATTGCTTTGGGCTTTCAATTGCTCTTTTTCCAGCATGTCCAGCATGTTTTGCGCGGCCCGCATGGCAGCGGCGTGCAGCGAACCAAGGGTGGCGAACAGGGTGTCGCTGTGCATGGGGGGCGTTTCTTCCCCGCGCAGCAGGCGTTCCGTGATTATCAGCAGTGCGTCGTGCAGGCGGTTTTTGGGGGTGAATCCGCTGAAATCGCTTGTATAGGCCAGATTCTCACAGGCCTTTTCCAGTCCGGCTCGAAGGCTGGCTGCGTCGCTGGTAAGCATGACCGGGGCGCGCCGGTCAGGGGGACCTGTGGCTGTTGCAGCGCCGCCCCCGGTGCAGGGTGCCGCAGCGACAGCGAGGGGCGTGCCGGATTCGGCAAAGATGCCTGCGCCGGAGTCTGTGCGGGGGGGCAAAGCCGGTGTTTGCGACAGGTTCCGCTGGAGCAAGTTCTTCCATCAGGGCGTCATACAGCGGGGTGAAGTATTCGGCAGGGTCAAAGGAAGGCTCAAAGTCCGGGGGGAGGCCGAGTTGCAGGGCAGACAGCCGGACAAGAGTAGCCAGCAAACTGTCAATGGTGCGGATATTCAGGCTGCTGTAGTGCCGAAGAACCTGTTCCACCCATCTTTCCGCATTTCCCAGGCGGTATTGGGGGGCGGTGCGTCCTGTTTCGGCAGTAGCTGCGCGGGGCCGGGCAGGGTGGGTGGGCTGCGCATCCTGCGCGTCTGGCTGCTCGGTGTGGTACGGCGGGACTTCCTGCTCCCGGTACAGGGCGGCCCGCTCGCGAAGCGCTTCTTCCTTGAGCGAGCGCACGACCCTGTTTTTCATTTCCGCTGCCGCCTTGTTGGTAAAGGTGGCGGCAAGAATTTCCGCAAGGGAATACCCGGCACTGCTGTTGTGCAAGGCACACCCCCCCGTGCTGGGCACGGGGGAGGCCTTTTCGAGAAGCGCCAGAAAGCGGCGGGTCAGGGTGTAGGTTTTACCGGAACCGGCCGAAGCGTTGATTTGGGTAAACACGGTTGCGCGAAAACGGGCGAACTCAAATAGTCGCGAGTTCGGGTTGCCCTGTGGACTCGAGCACCGAGCGCCAGTATTCGGAGTGTACGTTCAACTGGCGGCGCTTGCGTGTAACCAGGCGCAAGGGCAGGTGAACGTAGCGGTCATTCAGCTTTGCCACGACCATATTGGTTTTCCCGGCCATGGCCGCATGCACGGCATGTTGACCGAGGAAGCCGCAATACACCTTGTCATTGGCGTTGGCAGGAACCGAGCGGATAATGTAGCTCGGGTCAATGTATTTCATGGAGAAGGGAATGTCTTTTTCCGTAAGGTACTTTTTTATTTCTCTTTTCAGCACGTCAGCCACATCGGAAAGAATCACGTTGCCGGAAGGGTCGGTTTCTTCCCGGGCTTCGGCAAGGTGTTGCCCGGCCCCCTCAGCCGCAACAATAACCGCGTGTCTGCGGGTGATAAGCCTTTCGGCAAGAGCTTCAAGAAGTCCGTTTTTCCCGTGCAGGGCAAAGGGAATTTCAGGAATTAACACGAAGTTCACTTCTTTGAGGGCAAGCGTAGCCTGGGCCGCGATAAAGCCGGACTCCCGCCCCATCAGCTTGACCAGACCGATGCCGTTTTTATACCCCACAGCTTCGGTATGGGCGCACTGAATAGCCTCTGTCGCCTTGAACACGGCGGTTTCAAAGCCAAAGCTCTGGCTGATGAAGTTGATGTCATTGTCAATGGTTTTGGGAATGCCGATAACAGAGATGCGAAGGCCGCGTTTGGTTATGGCGTCCACAATGGCCTGGGTTGCACGCATGGTTCCGTCGCCGCCAATCATGAACAGCACGCCGATATTCATACGCTCCAGCGCGTCAACAATCTCATCGGGGTTTTGCGGGCCGCGGGAAGACCCGAGCATTGTGCCGCCAAACTGGTGTATGGCGGAAACCGTTTGCGGGGTAAGCTCCACCACCTCGTGGGCGTATTTGGGGATAAAGCCCTCAAGGCCATACCGTATGCCGAGGATGCCTGGCACATGGTATTTGTGGTGCGCTTCCATGACAATGGCCCGGATAACATCGTTAATACCGGGGCACAGACCGCCGCAGGTAACAATAGCCGCCTTGGTTTTGGAAGGGTCAAAATAGATATGGCTGCGCGGGCCGGCGCATTCAAAGGCAACCGGCACGGGTGCCTTGCCGTTAAGTTCCTCCAGGTGTTCACTGTCAAGGAACATGGGCACCATATCCACATCCAGAATACTGGCGGAAGGCATGGGTGAAGGTATGGCAGCTTTGCCAAGCTGGTCTATTTTTGTATCAATGGTAAGATCGTCGATGACGAGTTGCTGTTCGGGCTTCATGCAGTTCTCCTTCGGTAGCCGGAGTGGCTACGCTTCCTCTGATCTATGCGCAAAAGCCACGCAAGGCAAGATACCAGGGCAGGTATTTATCACCCGGTATTGTATGAAAGGGAGCGAAGCCACCCATTCCCTAGTTCATGGGGAAGGCGGCTGCCAGCATCAGCATCTGCGCGCACAGGGCGATATACAGGAAGAGGCAGGCGAAAAACGCACCCGGTTTATGCCGCAGCGGAGTTTCACTCTTGATGATGGTGAACCACATCAGGCAACAGCATAGGGGAAGACCTGCGGCGATAAGGGTAATGCCCAGGTCTTGCGGTTGGGCCAAATCCGGCGGGGTGAATTCTTTCAGGGCGAAAAAGGTGAGGGCGCAGAGAGCAAGGCTGAGCAGGGTAAAGCCCAGGGCGAAGCGCGCGCAATAGCGCATGGCAAAGGCATAATAATCCCGACCGTAATCTGCCTTGTTACGGCGCACAATGAGCCACAGTTGGGCGAGACCCGCGCCAATGGCGATGCCGGTGGTAACAAGGCCTGCCAGCATGAGCGGCATAAAGGGCTGGGAGATAAAATCTTCGAGCAGGGCAAGGGTAACGGGAACGGGCTGGGTTGTCAGGGCGTGGAACAGCATGGGCTGCTGGATATTTGCCAGCAGTATGAACCCGCAGGCAAGCAGTGCCAGCAAAAGCAGGCAGCCGATTAATCCAAGCAAAAAGTGCACGACCCGGTGTTTTTTCAGGGCAGACCATGCCGTAACGTAAAAAATCCAGAAGATCAGCGCGACAGCAGGCGGGATAAAGCCCGCCATGGGGCCGAGAAGATCGTCCGGGTTGAACTCCGTTTGCAGGGTGTAGAGCATCGCGCCGCCCGCCAGCACGAAAAAAATAAAAAACCCGAAAACAAGTGCGGATTGGGAGGCCTGCATGGCGCATTTGTCGTAAAACGCCTTGCGCTTGGAAAGGTAGACGCCCTCTGTGACAAGACCCAGCACGGGTGAACAGATTCCGGCCAGAAGGAAAAACAGAACAAGACCGGCTGATGACAAAACCATCAGAAAGTCGGTTGTTGATATGTCGAATTGCTGCAAAGTGCTGAACAACAGCATGGCGTCTCCTTTTGCGTCGCCAAGAGCAATTTCCGGTACAATCCGTCTGTGTTCTATCGGGCGGCTTTGACCGAAGCAGCCCTTTTCTTGCACAAGAAGGGCGCTACGATATAACCGCGCGAGTGGTGCTACAGACCGGGCGCTTATACTTGCAATGCGATATACCGCATACGGAAAAAACCGGACAAAGCTTTACGGCGGAGGCGTATAATGCCCGAAAGCAGTAGTAAAGGCAAGCGGGTATGCGCTTGTGCCAGGGAGGGGGGGCTGTGTCGGCAAAAAGGGAGAGCGCTTTCAGGGCATGGTCCTGTTGTAAACCACGTTTCCCTTGGCGGCGTTGAGGCAGCGGGGGATGAGCAGATAATAGAAGGAGCAGGCGAGCGATGTGTCATCGCAAGGCCAGTGCCCGCAGTTTTCAAAATATCGCATGACATTTTTTTGTTCTTCGCGGGCGTGTCCGCTTCTGCCGGAATTTTCCCTGCTGAGTATTGCAGCGCACTCCAGGATGCGAAAGGCGTGATCATGAAGGGTGTCGTGGCAGCCGGATTTTTCTTTGCAGGTCAGGGCCAGTTCCTCGCGCAGTTCCCAGAAAAAAGGCTCGGCTATTCTGGTTTGGTCAAGATAGGCAGGCTGGTTCAGGGCAAGGTCCTTCAAGAAACCGGCGCACAGCAGTAAAAGGCGTGGGTCGCGTGAAGAAGCGGCCGCATCAACAAAAATTCGGGCAGCGGAAGAACAGTTTTCGGCTTCAAGGCGGAAATTCATGAAAACTCCTTGGCAGGGGGCGGAACGGAGAGGCTTTGCCGTATGGGTGTAATAGGCCTTGGTGTATAAAATATCTACGACCCTATAGTCAATAGGCGAATACAGGCTTCGCGGCGGTTTTCTTGTCTGGCGTGGAAGGGGAGCCCGCATGGCGGGGGGTGAGAGTAATGGTGCGAAAATTGCAACAGAGTTGTGATTAATCGCTAAACTGCCGGGAAACCGCCGCCCGAATGCGGCGGGTTTTCACAGATATAGGGAGTGTATGTATGAAACTGACCATGCCTGAAGCCAAAAAAAGCAGCGGTACGCGTAAGTGGCTGTATGCCGTTGTGGCCGGACTGGCCTTTTGCGCCGCCGGTGGGGGCGTTTATTGGCACTTTGCCGGACGTGTACCTCTGGACGGACTTTTTTTGAATACGAACCTGCCTGTTTCGGCCCGTCAGGCTGGGCGTGTGCAGTCTGTTGGGGTTACTGTCGGCGATGCGGTAAGGCAGGGCGATGTTCTGGTTACCCTTGATCCGGGCAACCTGAAACAGGTGTTTGAGCAACAGCGCCAGAAACTGAAAGAAATTGAAATGCTGCTGCCGCCTTCCATGATGCAGGCGCAGGGAGCGCCGGTCGCCATGCCTGGACAGCTGCAAAGCCAGGTACAGGGTCAAAGGCATGGCCTGATGCAAAATCAGATGCTGCATCAGGCGGAAAGCCTGACCCAGAAGCTGGAACGCCTGCGCTCGGAAGAAGTATCCGCGCAGCGGCGGGTGGACGAGGCTTCCTCGCGTGAGGCGCAGGCGGCTGTGTATTACAATCGCGTTGCCCTGCAAGTAGCCAGGGGGAGAATGCATCCGGAAGACCGCAACGCGGCGGATGTGGCCCTGCAAATGGCCCGCGCGGAAACCGAGAAAGCGAAAAAAGCTTTTGAAGCCGTGAGCCTTCAGCGTTTTGACGCTGGAAAGGATATTCAGAAGGTAAAGGATATTCAGGCTGCCTCCGGTGCGGATATGGTTCCCGAAACCTTGCGGCTCAAGCAATATGAAGATCAGCGCCAACGACTTCTGGCCACAATGCAGGCCATGGAAGACACACGCCTCACCGCCCCGGAAGACGGCGTGGTGCTTGACGTTATTGTTCAAGCTGGCGCGAATGTCGAGGCCATGCAACCGTGTGTGGTGCTTAGGCCCACCGCCCGCCCGCCCCTTGTCCGGGCTTTGGCCGAAGTGGGGGATCTTGCCAAGCTTATGTTGGGGCAGGAAGCGGAAATTACCCTGAAAGGGCCGCAGGATGTGTCCCTTTCAGGCTTTGTGTCCGGTTTTGCGCCGCCCTCGCGTGCGGGAGACACTGTATACACCCCGGACGGTCAGCCGAAAACCGTGGTCTGGATAACGCTTGATACGCCCCAAGCGCAGGAAGCCCGTGACAGAATGTTTGCAATGCCGCAGGGAAGCATGGCCGAAGTGGAAGTAGCCCTGCGCAAGCAGCCACGCCGCCTGGCCCCGCAACCGCAGGCCATGGGTTACCAGACGCCGGGTTACGCGCAAGGGAATGCATATGGCAATGGGCAGCCGGCAGCAGCGCCCGCTGTCGCACCCACTGTTGCGCCTGGCACCGCGCCTGTTGCTGTGCCGGTTGTGCGGGCGGGTTCCGCCGAAGCCCAGGGAATCACGCAACCGGGGCAGGTTGAAAGCAGGGAAGGTCAAAGCGCCCAGCCGCTTCCCAGGCTGCCGCGCATGCAGCCTTCCGGCCCGGTGTCCGGCCCTGCGCCCGCGGCCCAGCCCGATAATAACCCGTCGCTCGCGTCGCCCCAGGTGTTGCAAGGGGCGGACAGCGCAAAACCCCTCATTCCATAGGACGCGTATTTCCGTATAACTGCGTTGTTACGCCATTTTCAAGGCGGGGCAGGACAAGAAGTCCGGCCCCGCCTTGAAAATGGCTTGTGCCTGGCTTATGGGAATACAGGCGCAGTCTGGCGAATGGGACGAGCGGGCCGCATTGACCGGAACGGTAATTTTTGATATGCTTAATAGATAAGTAAGTATAGGGACTTATGTCTTGGGGGTGCCTCTTCGGGGAGGGGGCGTTAAGGGAAACTTCGGCCAGTTCGGCGTCGTTTCCGTGATGTTTTTTCGGGGCTGTTTTGTGTGCAGTCTTTTGTTGGTGAAAAGTATCCATTATGAGTACCAACTCGCAATCTCAAAGCCGTGAGCGCGGCCTTTCGGCTTCCGCCGAGCCTTCCCGTGCGGGGCATTTGCCCTTGCCTGCCGGAGTACAGCCTTTCCAGGCAAAACTTACGAAAGAGGCGATTAACGAACTTCCGCTCTTTCATTATGAAGGCAGCGTTACTCTGGTCAGCACCTCGGAAGAGGCCTGCGCAGCAGTAGCCAGGCTTTCCGTCGAAACAATTCTCGGCTTTGATACGGAAACCCCACCCTGCTTTCGCAAGGGCAAATCGCGTCCTCCTGCTCTTGTGCAGCTTGCTGGAAGTAAGGAAGTGGTGCTGTTTCCTCTCAAGCTCTGCCCGCTCGGGCCAGAGCTTATCGCGCTTTTTGAAAACCCCGCCATCATCAAGACCGGCGTTGCCGTGCATGACGACATGCGTTTTCTGTCCAAGCTGGAGCCTTTTGCCGCTTGCTCCGTGGTGGATTTAAGCGCCGTGGCCCAGCATAATAACGTGCAGAACAGGGGCCTTCGCGGGTTGGTTGCTGCTTTTCTCGGCCTTCGCATATCCAAGGGGGAGCAGTGCTCCAAC
The DNA here is from genome assembly GCA_030266525.1 of Desulfovibrio sp. OttesenSCG-928-G15. The sequence goes on from JAJDIC010000007.1 coordinate 42,136, forward strand.
TGGGGCAGCGCGGAACTGTCTGCCAGACAAATACGGTACGCAGCGACAGACGCCTGGGCCAGTAGGGAAGTTTATCTGCGCATGACAGAAGCCGGGCTTGATGTTTCTCTTCCTCTGAAACCCGCAGCCGGGCGAAAACCGAAACTTCCCAAGCGTAGCTATTCTTACAGGACTTTGTAAAATGTGGTTCGGCCCGCTTTCCTTGTTGAGCCAATATGCGCAATACATGCCGCTTTTCGACAGGGCGCATGAATTTATAGCGGCGCTGCCCAAAGAAAACCTGGTACCCGGCAGCATGCTGGAAATAGAGGGCAAGCGCCTGTATGCCTCTGTAGGCGGCTTTACAACCCAGCCAAGAACAGAGCGCCGCTTTGAGGCGCATGAAATTTACGCGGACATACATTACCTTGTTGCCGGGGAGGAATGCATTGACGTGGCCCCGGCAAAGGGCCTGGCAGTACTGGAAGCCTACGATACTGAAAAGGATATCGTGTTTCTGGAGGAAGCCAACCCGTACAGCTCCCTTGTGCTGCGCCCGGGCGACGCGGCAATACTTTTTCCCGAAGAAGCGCACAAACCCGGCTGCCTGATAACAGAACCGACCGAAGTAATAAAACTCGTAGTCAAAGTTCGGTTACGCCCCTGAAATTATCAAAATCCACACGACTCAAACCCGCCTTAAGCATCGGCAAGCTGGATGACAGTAAACTGCTCCTTGCAACCGAACGTATGCGAAACTTTCTGTACCTTACCCACTGGAAAAACATATCCACAAGGGCAGGCACGCTAAACGCTCTCCTCCAATAGGTTGCAAGCGACAGCATGTTCGCGGCCAATGGTTGCGACTACAGCTTTTTAAACACTACAAGTTCACAATCGTTTGGTTGTTCTCTATAAGAGGAATTTGGACGATAGTAGATGCTTGGGTTACCGTTGCCTCGGGCATAATCAAAATGCGTTAATGGAGATGGATTCATCGCTATGAGGCCATGCTCTTGCGCTAAGTCTTGCCACCAAGAAAGCGGTTCGATAGTTTGGTGCAAAGGCTTGCCATCATCTGTAAAGCCCCCGTCTATTTGAGAAATCGAACAAGCGAAAATACTGTCGGCATGCATATGCGTACTCAGGTTGGTAAAGAGAATGTGCAGGCTTTCCCTGGTAAGATGTTCCAAAACTTCCCAGGCTGATATAACATCGAATTGATACGCCGAAGAACCATCACGAGTAAGTAAGAACGGTTTGCCGATATCGCAAGTAAAGAGACTCTCTTTAAGAAGGCGCCATTCTGCGCGTTGTTGGAGAAGTGAAATATCACTACCCTCTAACCCGACACCAATATGTCCCCGCAATATGGCATCCCAGACCATCCCCCCGGCAGAGCAACCGAGATCAAGGAACGAAAGCATTTTTTTGTCTGGAAACAATTGCTCGCAGGCCCGAACAAAGCGGGGATGCCGAGTATGATCATTCAGTGTTCCTATAGGATGAATATGATCAGGGCTGTCATACGCTACCGGGTAGTCAGTAATGCATGAGAACCCTTGTTGCTTGTTAAAATCAATACGCTCTTTCAAGGCAACAAGAATATCTCGTTGCACCCAGTCAATATGTGTATGAACTTCCATAAAAGCGTCCTGAGACATAACACTGGAACGCTCGTTTGCAGAATTCTGTGTATGCTGAAGCGCAGTTATCATGCTTTCGACGTGGCCGGTACGTTCCAGTAAGATTTGTTGCATTTGCTGGTATAGCTCAATAAACTTTCTATCAAGCCCTTGCACATTGTTATCAAGCTCTTGCATAGCACCGGACAGTCGTCCAACATCGCCCCGGAGCTCTCTTATTGGCTGGCTGACCTTGTTCAGCTTTTTGTCAACTTTTTTGCTGACGTACCTTCGCACATCTTTTAGCCCTTTTATTTTTATTCCCGCCGCATTGAGCTTTTGGAACCAGATAACTTCCAGATGGTTCGCTATAATTCTGACAATTCTCCTGATTTTCCGGAAAGCCCAACTTCTACGCGGCTTGGGCTTCTTTTCTGGTAACGGAAGAGTCAAGACCGGCTGTTCCTTGGCCTGCATTTTGGCCTCTTCTATTGGCCCGTACTCGCGTTCAAGAATTTCTTGATCGTAATACCCCTTTTCTTTATTTGCCTTATACAGCATTCCAATAAATTGGCTTTTTTGCTTTTTGGCTTCCTTTTTTAATGTCTCCGGCAGCTTGCGAATGACATCGATACGCCGGGAAAACAGAAGCAATTCATCAATAGAGGGAATTACACCAAGATTGTTCTCTATCTGCATACGCATTACAGACAAGTGGGATTGCTGCACTTTGTGGCTGAAATTAAGAGTTGCATTGGTCCCGGAGGAGCGATATCTAACAAGAATCTTAGGAATGTTTGCCAGCGTCAGATGGGCTGCGGCACGCGCCCACAAATCGTAATCTTCCGTAAAGGCGCTCGGATCGTAGCGCAGGCTATGCTTATCCAGAAGTGACTTACGCATCATGACCGTGGGATGGTACAATTGCGTTTCCGTCAACAAGCGTACTTTTATTGATTCATGGTCAAGGCTTACCTTGTCCCAGACATCAAAGCACTTATCAAAGCATTTTACATAGGTACCTGAAATACCAATATCCGGATTGGCATCCATAAAATCGACCTGTACTTGCAAACGTTCCGGTACCGAGTAGTCATCGTCATCCATGCGGGCAATATACTCGCCTCTGGCGTTTTCGAGGCCTACATTCAGAGATGCCGCAAAGCCTAACCGTGTTGTATTTTTAATAATGATAATTCTGTTGTCAGCAAAGCTTTTGAGAATACGCTCAATATCCTCTTGGTACGGACTATATTCGATCACTACCAAAAGTTCGAACTCGCTCAATGTTTGATTGAGCATGGACATAACCGATTCTTCAAGGAATTGGGTCCTTTCGTACACCGACATTAAAACAGTAACTCTTGGCGTTTGCCCCTGACACTCTTTCTCTACAATTTTCTGCCAGAGTAAATTGTTTTCCGTCCATTCTGGGAATGCAAAGTCGCGCTCCATACTATTCCAAAACTTAAGAGGCCCATACGAATGGACGAGCTCAGCGCAAGCAAAAGACTTTCTGTCGGGGTGGCAGTGATACCGGAGTATGTCAATAAGTTCCAGGTCAATGGAAAATTCTTGAATAAGCAGATTTAAAATACCTTGATCCGGCCATTTAAGCGACTCTGCAAATTCCTCTGTTTTCTGATAACACCAATCCTTAAATTTCTGATATCCGGGAAGGATATCCTTAAAGACCAGCACTCCGGAATTATATAAGTCATCGTACATGGAATAGCCGGGAATCGGCTCGTAAAAGTTACAGAAATTGAGCATACCGCAATCATTCTTTGTGCATGCAAACCCGGTTTTATCCCCATATTCAAGTAGACCAGAAATATCTTTTTGAATCAAAATATCAATGTCAAGCCAGATGACCTTTATGTACGAGTCGAGTAAAGAAAAGCATTCATACCGTGAAAAGGCTAGCGTACTATACGCCTCAATCGCCTCGTCAACAATTTTATCGCGCACCTCAAGGGTATAATTGATAAAGATAAGCGGCAAGCCAATACTACGCAACAGACGCTGTTTATCTTCTCCTATGCCATCATGGTAAATAATGATATCATCAGCAATACTTGGAGAATACTTATGTAAACTAATCAATACGTTGGCAAGCTGCGACACGTAATTCGATGTTGCTCCAAGAACGATAGCTACATTTTTTTTAGACATACAGAATTCTCTTTAAGAATTTTAAATAATAAAAGTGATATTTCTTGCGCTTGCCTTGGCCGATTGGCCTGCTAGCTCCACTGGCCCTGTCAGCAAACCCATCCGACTAGGAGGAAAAATCATCTGACAAAAGCGCTCGGAACCATTCTCTCTGGCCCCTAAACTTGTCTGGGTAAGCCACTGGCATTATGGGGCATCTTGCCGAACACATCATATTCTAAAGCGAGGCAATAGCGGCCTAGGTATTTTAAAGTATAATTCCTTATTTTTTTTTTGATTAATAGTGCTAGCAAGAAAACATGTCAACCCAATGTTGCCCGGCTAACCAGTCATTGCCAATAGACTGAGACAGTAGTTATTTCCATTTTTCTTCTTTCGTGGATTCCGTGTTCGTCCAAGGATTCTTTGTCGAAGAGATTCAGGCAAACGAGTTGGAAAATTTGCTGCACCGAGATTCCCAATTTACTCAGGGATTTTTGCTAGGCCATGAGCAAGTATATGGTAAGGGCTGTATAGATTTGGAAGATTACAGGATAACGTACAGAAAGTTTCGCACATTTGAAAAATTGAAGCAGCCTGCCAAGTTGGTTAGGTTTTGGTGAACCACCATCAAAACTTTAACAACGAGGAAGGCTACGCGATGAAGGCTACCAAGGAGTTCGGCAAAAAGAAAGTCCCTGTTATCGAGGTTGATGAGCAACAATTACGGGCGCATGTTTCCGAAGTCGTGCGCGAGAGTGTGGAAGAGACTCTCAACGGCTTGCTGGATGCTGAGGCAGATGCTCTTTGCAAAGCCAGACGCTATGAGCGCAACTCCGTACGGGCCAGCACCAGGGCTGGATATTACGACCGCAGCTTTCAGACTACAGCTGGTACAGTGCAGCTCAAAATGCCAAAATTGCGACATGTGCCGTTTGAGACTGCGATTATCGAACGCTACCGCCGCCGTGAAAGTTCTGTCGAAGAGGCGATGGTTGAAATGTATCTGGCCGGAGTCTCTGTGCGTCGAGTGGAGGATATTACCGAGGCACTGTGGGGCAGCAGGGTAAGTCCGAGTACTATCAGCGACTTGAACCAAAAGATTTTTGAACGTGTGGAGGTTTGGCGCAACCGGCCTCTTGAACGAGAATACCCATATGTATTCCTCGACGGCATCTGGCTCAAACGCTCCTGGGCCGGTGAGGTGCAATCCGTGTCCGTGCTGGTTGCTATTGGCGTAAGCCTTGACGGGTACCGCGAAGTTTTGGGTGTAGCCGAAGGCTCCCGAGAAGATAGCGAAAGCTGGCGTTCCTTTTTGCGTTACCCGCGCGGCAAGGCGAAGGAAGTGGCTCTGATGCTCAAGGCAATTCACGCCCAGGAGGACAAGGAGGCAGCCCGGCAGAAGGCAACAGAGGTAGTGAAAAAGCTTCAGGCGTTGCGCCTTGATAAGGCGGCCAAGATTCTGGAGACAGGGTGCGACGAAACCCTTTCATATTACTCGTTTCCAGCAACACATTGGCGACATATCAGGACGAATAACCCACTTGAGCGCCTGAACCGGGAAATCCGCCGTCGAA
>JAJDIC010000070.1 GCA_030266525.1 Desulfovibrio sp. OttesenSCG-928-G15
TATGTAAATTGGTAGGTTGCAGAGTTTTTTTGCATGTCCCTATCGGGAGTATCTTGAACACACTCTAATCAGTTTCAGAATGGAGGCAACAAATGAGCTTCAAAAGAACATTTCATGTTGTTGAAACGCATGCAGGCGAGCCAATGCGCGTTATTACAGGAGGTGTGCCGCATATTCCCGGAAACACCGTGTACGAACAAATGCAGTGGCTCAAGAAAAATGATGATCAGGTCAGGATGCTTATGCTGCGTGAACCGCGCGGCTATCCTCCTCTTTGTTGCAACCTGATTGTTCCCCCGAAGCATCCAGATGCTGTCGCCGGATATATCATTATGGAGCAGGTTGAATACCCGCTTATGAGTGGCGGCAATACCCTTTCCGTTGCCACGGTGCTTCTGGAAACCGGCATGATTCCCATGCAGGAGCCTGTTACCGAATTCATGCTGGAAGCGCCAGCCGGGCTTATCGGTATTAAAGCGGAGTGTCACAACGGCAAGGTAACGAACGTAACCTTTAAAAATGTGCCTGCCTTTGCAGCCCACCTTGATGCCGTGATTGAAGTTCCGGAACTCGGTAAAGTCACGGTAGACGTAGCCTGGGGCGGCATGTTCTATGTAATTGCCGATGTGCGGCAGTTTGACTGGATAAAGCTGGTGCCCGAACACGGCGGCGAAATTGCTCGCGTTTCTTCGCTGATAATGAAAGCGGCGCAAGAGCAGTTGCCTGTTGCCCACCCGGATTATCCCGATGTGGGAATTACCATTTCCCAGCTTTCCGGGCCTACGGACAATCCCGCTGCGGATTGGAAAAATGCTGTTACCGTGGCAAGCGGGGAAGTGGACTTTAACAACCCGGCCACCTGGACGGGTGCGCTGGACCGTTGCCCTTGTGGAACAGGCACTTGCGCAAAAATGGCCACCCTGCACGCCAAAGGCAAGCTTGGGCTCAATCAGGCGTTCCGGCATGAAGGTATTCTTGGCAACGTGTTTACAGGACACCTGGTGGAAGAAGTGCAAATCGGCAACTACAAGGGAGTCATTCCAACCATTGGCGGGCAGGTCTGGATTTACGGATACAACACATATGTGCTTGATCCGACCGATCCTTTCGTTAATGGATTCACTATAGGCGATATCTGGGCATAACAACCAGAACCCTTGATAGCATAACGCGACCTTTTTGTTGATACACTAGCGACATGTTCGCATGCCGCACGGGGGTTGCTGTCAAAGAAATCTTTGCCAGCAACCCTATTTTTGTTGTTCCGCTATCCTACCTTGTGAAGGGGCGTCATAAGGGAAACCGCGTGGTTCCTATGTTACAGAATGGAGCAGCCTTGTCGTGGCCAGCACCGGGGAAATGGATTTGGCTCTGGGAATAACCTTCATGTTGCCGACGATATTACATTTTTTCGGTATGCATGAAGACACTTGCCACACACGCAATGAAGGCAGATACGCTCATTACCCAAAAGGCACAGCTGAACGCAGATGCCGTTTCCAGCCCGTTATCCAATGCAAAACGCAGCACCTCTCCTATGCCTTGCTGTATTGCCGCCGCCCCTGCAAAGGGAAAGATGTTGATGAAGCCACTGGCTGTCCCGGCAAACTCTACGCTAAACAGGGCCTTGACCATGGAAAAAGCCAGGGCTGTTCCGCTGATTGTGCATATGGACAGGCAAATGAAGTAGCCAGAGAGAAGGAAGGGAGGAAGCTTTGGCAGGCCAAGGGCAAGGGGCAACGACAGAAGCAGGGCACCAAGGGCAAGGGCCTTAATTACCCTGCGGGCAGAGTTGCAACGTTCTGCCGCCCAGATAAGGAGGGGGCCGAGCACAAGGCCGAAGGCCGGAAGTGTGAGGATGCCCCCTGCTTCCATGGCATCAAGCCCCTGAACGCTGTGCAGATATTGCCCAGCCCAAAGTCCGATAAAGGCAAAGTACGCGCCTGCCTGACAGAAAACCCAGATTCCAAGAAGCCAGGCCTCCCGGTTGCGCAAAACAGTCTTCAGGGCCAGCCAGACTTGTTGTCTGCTTACAGTAACCATGCTTGGGAAGGCATCGCGAGTGTCTCGCACAATGAGCCAGATAAACAAAGCACACAGCAGGGTTACGCCGGCAAGAAACAGGTAGATTGCTCTCCAACCAAAAAATTCCTGCAAAATGGCCATGGGCGAAGTGGCCAGAGCCAGCCCCAGGGCCCCCACGGTAAAGGCCGCAGCCAGCAGTTTGGCGAACCCGGCTGGTGGAAACCAGACCGCCGTCAGTTTCATCAAAGGCACCAGAATCAGGGCAGAACCAGCCCCAATACACACCCTGCCAAGAAAAGCCAGCCCGAGGCTGCTTGCCTCTGCAAAGAGCAGGGTGCCTGCACATACCAAAAGCATGGCGCAGGTCACACTTTTGCGAGAGCCAAGGGTATCGACAAGCAATCCTCCGGGAATTTGCAAGGCGGCATACGGGTAGGCAAAGGCGGAAACCAGCAGGGCAAGACCAGCCGCATCCGTACCAAGGTCGGCCCCGACCTGTATGGAAATAGCCGAAAGACCGATTTGGTGGAAATTGGATATCATGTAGGCAAGCAGCATGATTGCGAATATGTACCAGCCCCGCTTAGTGGTTTGCTCATACGCCAAAGCCACGTTCGTCCCCTTTAGGTTGTTTCTGTTTTAGTACACAGTCCCCCCTCGGCTCTGCCGGGGGATAAGTAGAGTTTGACTTGTGCGGAAGTAACACCTTCAACGCACTCCCAAAAATCCTGCACAAAAATCTTGCCCTTCTCACGGCTGTTCAGCACAAGCACGTTCACATCCTAAACATCCACTCTGCCACCAAAAGGTCAATGAATGCCTTGAGTTTGCCCATATCCTTGCCGCGTTTTTGCATACGTCTGACGTCACGGCGAAAGCGTGTTGAAGGGGCAAGGCGTACCATGGTTATATGCCCAGGTCTTTATACAGGGCTTCAGGGGAATCATAGGTTTGTCTGCCGTCTTCTCCAGCTTCATTCATGGCGGCGAGGGTCTCGGTATTGGGTGTCATAAAGTGATTGGGGATTGAGTGCAGCACTGCCGCCAAAGATTGGGCGTGCTTATAAGGGATTGCGCGTCTATCCTTTTCAAAACCTGAAATATGACTCTGCGGAATACCCACGGCATCAGCCAACGCCTTCTGGGTCAGTCCGGCACGCAGACGTAATGCCCGGAGCATTTTGCCGCCTCGGGCAGCCTCCGGCATGGGACGAACTATAACGCCGTTGTTTTGAGTTAGTTCGCCGCCAAGGCGTACCACAAGTTTTTCCACCAAAGGAAGGCAGTCGGCGGGAATGGGTATTTGCGCGTGGGTTATTTTGGTGGGTTGCATGGGAGTTCTCCTTGCTTGTGTATGATTTATATCAAAATATACCACAGTCAAGAAACGTTTCCCAGAACACTGCAATTCGCCAGGAGAGGGATGATTCCCTTGGGCAAACGGTGGACGAGCAGGGGGCAAGCTAGCACTAGCATGATGACCGGGTGCAGTTTGTTGTTCTTGCTGCACCCGGTCATCAGGCAAAGGAGCGCGTGTTGTGCACCGAATTTGTATCGGCAGCTCCAGGAGCCGGGCGGTGCTGTAGCGTGCGGCCTTATTGCACGCTGTGGAAGTTGGTCATAATCTGCGGTTCTTTTTCCGGTAGCGGCACTCCGGCTGCGGCTGCGGCTTCTTTGCACTTCAGGAACCAGGCCATGTTGCGCCCGAGGTTGCGCATGACTTGCAGGCCTTCCAGATCGCGTCGCACGTCATCCGGGGTGAAGCCGTGTACCATGTTCCAATAGGAAGACGAAATGACGGGCATCTGGCTGATGGTGAAATACTTGTTTAACTGATCAAGGGCGGCGGTGGTTCCGGCCCTGCGGGCAGATACAACGGCAGCTGCCGGTTTCAGGCGGTATTTGCTGCGCTGGGAGTAAAAGGCCCGGTCCATGAAGGAGGTGATGCTGCCCGACGCGGAAGCAAAGTACACCGGCGAGCCAAAGACAAAACCGTCTGCCGTTGCGGCAAGTTCTGAAAATTCATTCACACTGTCGTTGATGATACAGCGCTTGAGCTGACTGCATTTCTGGCAGGCCATGCAGCCGGAAACAGGCTTTTTCCCCAGTTGGAAAATCTGTGTCTCAATCCCTTCCTTGTTCAGCGTGACCGCTACTTCGCTAAGCGCGGTATATGTACAGCCCTGCATGTTGGGGCTGCCGTTGACCAATACTACTTTCATGTTCTTCTCCTTCCTCTTGGGCGAGTTGCTTGAGCGGTACGCGCAAAAACTGCGTAACGCCCGCCCGTGCGTTCTTTATACCGGGATACGCGGCTTTGGTATAGCCCATTTCTCTGTATTTATTGCCTGATTCTCTATTTATGTGGTGTTTTATTAAAAATAATGGCACAGTAGAGCAAATAGTGTTCGTAACCCTTTTATGCCCTTGGGGCCGTTATGACAGATACCAACCGCATTGATTTTGAAAAATGTCGCATAGCTCTCCGAGATACCCTTTTACAACGTATGCCCTATTCGGGCAACTTTACTACGCCTGTCTCCGGCATGGTGCTGCACCGTTACCACAGCAATGATGCGCCGGCACCGCGCTTTTACGACCCAGTAATCATCATTATCGCGCAGGGTAAAAAATGGGTGCGCATCGGCACAAAAGATATTCCGTATGGTGAGCACAGCTGTTTTATAGCCGGTGTGAACATGCCTGTTTCCAGTTGTGTTCTGGAGGCTGCCGAAGACAAACCCTATCTTTCCATTTCGCTGAGTCTGGATAAAGGGCTTATCGCCTCGCTGGCCGCTAAAATTCCTCCTGCGGTAGAACCTTACCCTGCAACGCCCGCCGGGGCGGCAGTGCAGGCAACAGGCCCTGAACTGCTGGACGCCTTTTTACGCCTGTTGGAGCTTACCGATAATCCCGAACAGGCTCAGGTTTTGGGGCCGCTCATTTACCAGGAAATTCATTACCGGCTGCTTGTCAGCCCCTTTGGCTACCATTTGCGCCAGTTGAATACCTTTGGTTCGCAGGGCAACCAGATTAACCAGGCTATCGCGTGGCTGCGCAGTAATTTCAAGGAGTCGCTGTATGTGGAAGAACTTGCTTCCAGCCTGAATATGGCAACGTCCACCTTTCACAAGTATTTCAAAGAAATAACTACGTTGAGTCCCTTACAATATCAGAAGCGCCTGCGCCTTTCCGAGGCTCAAAGGCTGATGCTTGCAGATAATTACGATGTCACCAGGGCCGCTTTTGCCGTGGGTTATGAAAGTGCCACCCAGTTCAACCGGGAGTATAAACGTCTGTTCGGCGAGTCGCCGCGTAAGGATGTGACAAAAATGAAGGAAGTCGCCGTACAGGGAACCGCCAGCGCTTCCCCTGGCCTGTAAACGTACTCTCCTGCAATATGAAGATCATGAAAAAAACAGTATTGAAGATATGTCTGGCGGTAGCATTTTTACTTGGCAGTGCGGCGCTTGGAGGCTGTGTCATCATGAAAATGGAGCGTTTCGGCAAGCTGCCTGAGGGCAAACGTTTGGCCCGAGTACAGGCTTCTCCCAATTATTGGAACGGGGAGTTTCATAATACCGTTCCCACCCGGATGCTGGCCGAAGGGCAAAGCAGCATGAAAATTATGTGGGACAGCCTTTGGGCAAAAGATGTCCGCCTGCGCCCGGTGAATGCGCTGCCCACGCTCAAGCCGGACCTTACGTCTTTTGATATTTCACAAGACATGCTGGTCTGGCTCGGCCATTCAGCCTTCTACATACAACTCGGAGGCAAAAGAATCCTGGTAGATCCGGTTTTCAGCACATACGGCGCTCCTTTTTCCTTTGCCAACAAGATTTTCCCCGGCACAGACCTGTATGCGCCCGCCGATATGCCGGAAATTGACTTCCTGCTTGTTACGCACGACCATTGGGATCACCTTGATCATCCCACAGTAAAGGCCTTGGCGGCCAAAGTGAAAAAGGTGGTTTGTCCGCTTGGCGTGGGGGCGCATTTTGAGCGTTGGGGCTTTTCCGAAGATACAGTGATTGAGGCGGACTGGAACACAGCCTTGCCCCTTGCGGACGGTATGACCATTCATGTTGTGCCGGCCCGTCATTTTTCCGGGCGAACGCTTACCCGTAATAAGTCCTTGTGGGCCGGTTTTGTGCTGGAAACGCCACAGCACCGCATTTTTCTGAGTGGCGACAGCGGTTATGGCCCGCATATCCGGGAACTGGCAGAAAAGTTTGGCGGCTTTACCCTGGCCGCTATTGACGGAGGCCAATACGACCCCCGCTGGCCCCAGATACACATGACACCGGAACAGGCATCCCAGGCCGCCGAAGATTTGGGGGCACAGCGCTTCCTTCTTGCGCATGTGGGGCGTTTTTGCATTGCAAGCCATCCCTGGGATGAGCCTTTTGAGCGGGTTGTGGCGGCTAGCAAAGACAAAACCTACACGCTGCTGACTCCCAAAATCGGTGAGCCGGTTACGCTTGGCGATACGAAGCAGGAATTTGGCTACTGGTGGAAAGGCTTGCAATAAAAGGCCGGAGCGCGTGACGGCAGCGCCCGGCCCTGACCATAAACATACGCGCTACGAGGGAAGTACGCAACCATCCGGCCCGCACACGGCTCCGGCCGGGGGGGACGTTTCCTTGTCGGTGCCCAGCCCGGAGGCCGTCCCGGTGTCCGGGGTGTCGTCCGGACCGTTTTGCACTATGTCCCATGTGTCTTCAAGGGCGTTGCGGTATATTTCGGGGTCTACCGCACCAGCGTAGTTGCGCTCACCGTTGAAGACAAAAAAGGGCACGCTGCGCCCGCCATGGCCCTTCATGGCGGCTTCCTCGTTTAAAACAGCTTCCCGGTACGCATCGCCTGAAAGCACGGCGCCGACATCCGCCCGTTCAAGCCCGCAGGCTACGGCAAAGTCGCACAAGGCTTCATGGTCGTATACAGAGGCCTGCTCGCACATGGCTGCCGTGAACAGTCGTTCGTGCAGTTCATGCTCAAGCCCTTTTTCCCGCGCGTAATGTAACAGACGGTGAGCGTCTATGGTGTCTCCGGCGAGGCAGCCTGCCATGTGATACACAAGGTCCACCCGGAGCGCGGTTTGTTCCATCTTTTGCAGGGAGTCGGCGATTTCTTGCGGCAGCATTTCATACTTGTCCGCAAGCACTTCTTCAATTCTCTGCGGCGTTTTGCCGGGCATCAACCGGTAAGAGCGCCGGATTATCCGAACGTTGTCCTTATGAGGGAAACTTTCCAGCGCCTGCGCGAACAGCCTTTCACCCACGCCGCACCATGGGCAGATAAGATCTGTCCATATTTCAACCTGAATGAGACCAGAGGGGGCGTTTGTTGCGGCTTGTGTGGCCATTTCGATTCCTTTTTTGATGCGTGTGTGAAGCAGTGCAGGCCGTCGGTCAGGATTACGCGATAGCTTTGCTTGCGGGCGGCTACGCGAAAAGCTTGATGCAGCAAGCCCCGGTCATTACCAGAAGTACGGAAAGGGCCCGGAGTGCGCTAAAGGGTTCTTTCAGATACACCACCGCCAGCAGCATACCGAAAATGACCGAGCTTTCGCGCAGGGCCGCCACCAGCGAAATAGGGGCGCGGGTCATGGCCCATACGGAAATGCCATAGGCAAGCACGCCGCAAAAGCCGCTTGCCAGGCCGAACTTCCAGCGGGTTTGGACGTGCCGGATAAATTCCCTCTTGTGGCGCACCAGGCTGAACAGCACCAAGGGGAAGGCATTGAGAAAGAAAAGCCAGGCAACATACGCGACAGCGTGGCCTGATACGCGTACGCCCGAACCATCCACTACCGTATACCCCATAATAATCACTGCATTGCCAAGGGCAATACAAGTGGGCAACCACTGAAAATGACCTTTGCGCAAAGTATCCAGCGCGAGAACCAGGATGCCCGTGGAAAGAAGCAACACCCCGGCCCAGGCCCCCAAAAGCAGGGAATGACCCAGGACGAACACCGTGAACAGGGCGGTAAACAAGGGGCAGGAGCCGCGCATGATGGTGTAGGCGTAACTCATGTCCGCCCCCTTATAGGCGTTGGCGAGAAGCAGATGGTAAAAAAAGTGCAGACAGACGCTTCCGGTAAGAAAGGGCCAGGAAGCCGGGGCTGGCAGGGGGAGGCACAGCAGGGCGCATAGCCCGAACAACCCGCAGGCCATGGTTTGCATGGCAGTTTCAAACAGCTTGTTGGCCCCGCCTTTGATAATGGCGTTCCACGAAGCATGCAGCAGGGCGGACGCAAGCAGCAGAAGAATGACTGGGGTGGTCATGGCAAGATTGGCAACGCGTCACGCAAGGCTCGTTCAGGCCTGCGGCAAAAAATCCATGCGTGGAACCGCAGGTATGAAGCCGTGCTCGACCAGCTTGTGCCAGAAAAGGCGCATTCCTTCCTGCTCCTTTTCTCCCAGATTGTAGCAAAGGCCTTTGGTGAAATAGTCCTTGTGCTCCTCGCGGGTCATGTTGGGGTAATTTTGTTCGGCTATGTCCAGTATGGCGTCCATATGTTCCTGCCCCCAGCGTTTGGAGCGGGCAAGCAGGGTAGCCGGGTTGTATTCCGGCTGGAGCAAGCGGGGCTGGGCCATGATCGTCTTTTTTTCCGCAACCCACAATCCGAAAATAAAGGGCAGGGCAGTCCACTCTGTCCAGGCATGCCCAAGGTCCAGAACATGCGGATACAGCGGATGCCGCCGAAGGCGCAATGCTTCATCCCCAATGGCCAAAAAGGCTGTGGGCGGGTTGCCGGAGGCTACCAGCTCCGTGGCGGAGCCAATGGTATATGTCAGGTCGGAAAGGCCGTAACGGTCTTTCATCAGAATGCGTAACAGCGCGGCAGAGGTGTGGGTTTCCGCGCTGACCAGAATGTGGCATTCCTCCAGCTTTTCCACTGGGCGGCGTGATAAAAGGAGCACGCTTTGCACCGGCCCGTTGCTGCCAATGGAAAGGTCGGGCAGCATCCAGTACCGCTCCGGTCGTCTGGCGTACTCTATGCACGACGTGGAGGCGGCAACCAGCCCCCCCTTGGACATAAGGTCGTTCAGCATTGCAGGGGGACCGTACACCAGTTCATACTTGTGCGGCACAACGCCGGATTCAAGCGCGTGATAAATGGGCAAGACGTTCAGGTATCCGATTCGTCCCATGCGTAGCGGGGAATGTAGCGAAGGCTGGAGCGGTTCAGACATGGTATGATGTTCCCTGGGTAATCAGGCTGTAATCCATGGCGCGTTGCGCCGGGGTAAAGCCCGCCCGGCTGATGATAGCGTGAATTTCTTCATGGGTAAGGCGAAAACTTACTCCGGCGGCGGCAACAACATTCTCTTCAATCATGAGCGAACCAAAGTCATTGGCCCCGAAGCGCAGAGCAAGCTGGGCGATGTGCGGCCCCATGGTCACCCAGGAAGCCTGGATGGAGGGCACATTGTCCAGAACCAGACGCGACAGGGCAAGAACCCGTAAATAGGCTTGCGCCGTTTCCGGCAGGCAGTCAATGTTGGTGTGTGCTGGTTGAAAAGTCCAGGGAATAAAGGCGGTAAAGCCTTTTGTTACATCCTGCAAGGCTCGTATGGCAAAAAAATGCTCAATGCGCTCGTCATCAGTTTCTTCATGACCGAACATCATGGTGGCGGTAGTTTTCAGGCCAAGTTCGTGTGCGGTTTCCATAACCTTGAGCCAGTCTGCCGCAGAGCATTTGTTGGGAGAAACAGCGTTTCTTACCCTGTTCACCAGAATTTCCGCGCCGCCGCCCGGAATGGAGTGCAGGCCCGCCTTGACCAGACGTTCAATGACCTGGCGAACCGTAAGCCCTTCTTGTTGGGCGAAAAAGAATATTTCCGGCGGTGAGAACGAGTGAATGTGAATGCCGGGGTGCGTGGTGCGAATCCAGGAAATCAGGTCTTCATAGAAGGTAAGGGGCAAATCCGGGTGATGGCCGCCCTGCATCAGAATTTGCGTGCCGCCAAGGGCTATGGTTTCACGAATTTTTCTGTCCAGGCTTTCCTTGCTGATTACATAGCCTTCTGCGTGGCCCGGCGGGCGAAAAAAAGCGCAAAAACGGCAGGCGCATACGCAGATATTGGAGTAGTTAATATTCCTGTCTGCCACATAGCTTACAATAGAGTTCGGGTGCAGGGCCATGCGGGCAAGGTGGGCCAGGCTGCCGAGCGTGTACAGGTCACAGCCGTAGTACAGCGCGGCTGCCTCATCCCGGCTCAGACGCGCCTGACTGACAGAACCGGCAAAACCGTAGTTCTCTTCTGTCTGGGTAATGCGGTCGGAGTAGGCTTTTCGCAGCCTTTGCACGATAGCAGAAACAGCACTGGAGGCAGGGCGTAGCGCGTCACGACTCAGGGCAGCGCAGGAGGGTATTTCATCCTGGGGCAGACCGCTCGATATATCATTGGACTGGTTCTCAGATGGTGCGTTGTGAGACTGGCTGGCTGATGCGCCGAGGCGCACGCCGGCAGGATCGTCAAGCGGGGTGAAAAGGGCGTCGCGATTCACCGGAACAAAACCGCACCGGGTAATCATATGCTCCAGTTCCGGCCTGGTCATGGCCTGAGCGGAAGAGGCCCCGGCCATATGCCCGATATGTTCTTCCATAATTGTGCCATCCAGGTCATCCGCGCCAAAGGAAAGCGACGCTTGGGCGGTTTTTACCCCCAGCATGACCCAATAGGCTTTGATATGTGGGATATTGTCCAGAAGCAGCCTGGCCACGGCAATGGTTTTCAGCCGGTCCAGGCCGGCATCCGCGTCTGAAAGCGGGTGTTTTTGCGCGGTGGCGAGGCTGTTTGCCAGGGCATTGTTTTGCGGCTGGAAAGCCAGGGGAATAAAACAGACAAAACCGCCGCTCTTGTCTTGCTGCTCTCGCAGGGCCACAAGGTGGCGGACCCTGTCGCCCGTGCTCTCGATATGCCCGAACAGCATGGAACAGTTGGAAAAAAGCCCCAGCTTGTGCGCTTTTCCTGCGATATCCAGGTATTGTTCGCCGGTTATTTTTTCCGGGCAAATGCGTTCTCGCACCTGGGGATTGAAAATTTCCGCGCCGCCACCGGTAAGCATGGACAAGCCTGCCGCTTTCAGCCGTCTGAGCACTTCTTCAACCGAGCAGTTTTCCATGCGGGAAAAATGATCGATTTCAGCAACGGTAAAGGCCTTCACAATG
>JAJDIC010000071.1 GCA_030266525.1 Desulfovibrio sp. OttesenSCG-928-G15
CGAATAGGCTTTCCCGGCCGCCCAAAATCAGCATAAAGCGGAGCAAACTCCCGCTCAAAGTTTTCCCAAGGAATCCTTTTTGCCAGAAGAAGCAAAGGGTCTTTGGGGTCAAGCTGTTCCAGCAAATCCTGATACAAGAAATTACCTTGTTTCTGGCGCGAAGAGGGCTTTGGCTTCATTGAAATACCGCTCCGTTTCAACCGGGTTTTTACCTCATTTACTACATTTCCTGTTGAAAACGCTACAGTATTCTTGAGCAATTTTCCATATATTTCATAGCGTTGAATGCTTTTTCAGGGCCGACTAGATAGTGTACTCACGAGATGTCTTTTGCCCCCTGCCCGCGTTGAGGTCGTGGATGAAAAAGCCCACTCCCTTCTGGTGAACCTGTCGGCCCTTGGCAGAGAACAACATCCAAACTCGTGACCACACTCTACGTCTAGCGCGTTTCGTGCGGAAAGGGGAGAGCCTTGCCGGGCAAGACGGGCGGGTAACGTGGCGGCTGCTTACAAAAGGTGGGCGGCGTACCATTCTCCGGCTTTTTGCAGGCCTTGGCGTACTGTAAATTCCGGTTCGTAGCCCAGAAGGTTTTTGGCCCTGCTGATATCGGCCAAGGAGTGGCGCACGTCTCCGGCTCTGAAATCGCGGTAAACGGCTTTGGCCGTTACCGCTTCGGGGTTGTGTTTGGCCACTTCGTTTTTTATCAGGTCAAACAGCTCGTTAAGGGTGGTTCTTTGTCCTACGGCGATATTGTATACCGTGTTCCAGGCTTCATGATTGGCGGCGCAGGCGGCCAGCAGGTTGGCCTGCACGCAGTTATCAATAAAGCAGAAGTCGCGTGAAGTTTCCCCGTCACCGTTGATGTACACGTCCTTGTTGAGAAAAACTCCGGCATACCACTGAGGAATAACAGCGGCATACGCACCTTCCGGGTCCTGACGCTGCCCGAAAATGTTGAAATAGCGCAGCCCGATAGAACGAAAGCCGTAGGTTCTGGCAAATACTTCCGCGTACATTTCATTGACATATTTCGTCACGGCATAGGGCGAGAGTGGTTTGCCTATTCTGTCTTCCACTTTGGGCAGGGTCGGCTCATCGCCATAGGTGGAGCTGGAGGCCGCGTACACAAAACCCTTCACTCCCGAGTCTCTTGCTGCCACCAGCATGTTCAGAAAACCGGTGATATTACTGGCGTTAGCTGTAATCGGGTCCTCTATGGAGCGCGGCACAGAGCCCAACGCTGCTTCATGGAGCACAAAGTCTGCGCCTTGGCAGGCTTTGCGGCAAGTTTCAAGGTCGCATATGTCGCCTTTGATAAAAGTGAAGCGCTTCCCGTTTTCCGGGCCGACCAAATCCTGAACCATATCCAGGTTTTTCTGATAGCCGGTGGAGAAATTGTCCAGACCAACAACGCGCTGCCCATGCCGAAGCAGGGTTTCCAGAAGGTTGGAGCCGATAAAACCCGCAACGCCAGTAACAAGCCAGGTTTGAGGCCGGGCTTCAAGACGGGAGAGTAGCTCTGAGTAGGCAGACATGATGCTTCCTTATACTTTGTACAGGGCAGGGCCGCTGGAAATTACGAATTCATGCAATATAAAACTGTTTCTGTTGGTAGAACCGAAAGGGGAGCGAAGCACCCCCGCCCCAGCTCTTAAGAAAGGGGAGCAAAGCAATCCCTTTCCTCTTATCTCTTCCCAAATGTGCTGGCTCCAGCCAGCTCTCCACTTCTCTCCCGAAAGGGCAGTTTTCAATAGATTGGACCAGTATCTCACCGAAATTGCTGGGCTCAATTTGTATAAAACAGAATAAACCGTTTCGAAAACCGTTTCCGACTTTGAGATAAGACCTTCTTAGCTTTGGGCATAGTCAGAAGCCTCTCTGGCAAAGCCAGAGATTGAAAACGTGCGAAACGCTCAAATCTGATTGCTCGACGTAATCTCCGTAGCGTCAAAGCGCTGCTTTGCGGATTTGGGCCACATAAAGCGTATTCAACCCGAAAATAAACCCTTCCGTGTGTACTAGTTCCAAACCGGAGGCTCGCAGTATTTCGCTTACTTCTTTGCGGGTGAAACCGTAGACCTCCTCATGGGTCATACCGCGTTCTGCCTGATCCTCATCCCAGGGTTTGATTACAGCGTGCCAACACCTGGAAATAAACGGAGGTATCATCGTCATGATGAAACGCCCGCTAGGTTTGAGAAGCCTTACAGTTTCCCTGAGAAACTCCATTCGCTCGGGGATATGGTTTAATGCGGCAACACAGGTCACAGTGTCAAATGATGCATCGGGAAAAGGCAGGGTGGCCGAATTTTTCAAAATAACGTCCACACCTTCCCAAGGGTAGACATCCGCACCGACGCACGTTTTGTTGGCATGCTGCATTTTATAACGTGAGCACAAGCTGTTCCCCTCTCCGCAGCCAACATCAAGCAGATCGCCTTGCGCATGAGCAATCACCCGTGCCATGCGTTGCTCCTTGAGCCATTCCACAACAAATTTCATACTGTGTCTCCAGTGGAGGAAAAGGTACATAAAGCATCGCCGGCATCAAGCTTGGCGGCTTCCTTGATGGCAATATGACGGGCAAGCAGGGTAAGTTTTCTGTGTTGTCCATGTAAATGGACCAGAATGAGCAGCATAGCGTTAATCAATACGACGGAAAGCAGCGTCAGAACCAGATCAAGGCCCCGTCCAATACCAAACAGATGAGCTGCGACAGTGCTTATGTCCGGGAACCATGCCAGAAGAACAGCTACACAATAAATAAAAATTATCACATTACGCGTAATGCTACGCTTGCACAGCAACATTGTGCAGTATGCCATAGACGCAAAGATGAGAGTGAGAAGGGTGGCAAGAATCATTTGAAAAAATATCCTGTGAAAAGTTCCATAAGAACGCGTAGCGCGTCTGAATTTTTCTGCCCTTTTCGAATGGAGTATTCCGTGTATGCTATGGTGACAGGATACTCCACATAAGGAATTTTGTGGGACACTATGTAATTGAGTATCTCGGAAGCGTGGGCCATTCGGTTCTGGGTAAAGGCGAACTGCATTGCAAAGGCCCGCCGCATTATGCGAAAGCCGTTGTGGACATCTTGAAAATTGCCGCCGGATGTGAGCTTGGTAAAATAAATAGCCAATTTCAGAAGTATTTTTCGACGTGGAGAAATATTGACAACCTTTCCCATAAAACGGTTGCCTAAGGCAATCATTGCCCCGCTGTCCTGCAGGGCTTTTGCCATGGGAAGAATTTCGGCGGCATCATGTTGCCCATCAGCGTCAAAAGTAACGATATATTCCGCACCCATCGCGAGGGCATATTCAATCCCGGTCTGCAAAGCCGCGCCTTGTCCAAGATTGACCGGGTGGCGTAATACATGGGCACCAGTCCTCAGGGCGGTATTGCCGGTGTTGTCGGACGAAGCATCATCCACTACCACGACTTTGGGAATATACTGAAAAACCGATCGAAGCGTTTTCTCGATTTGTTCTTCCTCATTATACGCAGCCATGACTGCCCATATTGTGTCGATTTCCATATCCATTCCAATTCAGCTGAGTGCGACAAGAAGAATACCCAGACTCAGAAAAAAAAGCCCCGCCAGCAAAAGAGGGTTGAGGGGCTCGTGCAAAAAAAGAACCCCCCCGGCAGTGACGAAAAGCAGGCTGAAAAAAGTGGCCGGGTAAGCTCTGGATAAAGGCAGAAAACTTAGCAACCATACCCAGTAGATAGTCAGGACGCCATACAGGATTGCAGCTATCCAGAAAAAGCCGTCACTTGCCAGGGCCAACATTCCCTGCAAACCGCCCTGTTCTTCCAAGATGGCGGCATTGCGCTGAGCGGCCACTTTGAAGAGTATCTGGCCAATGCCCATACCCAGTGCGAATATCAACAGTAAAACGAAATGAAAAATTTTCACAGGGGCCCTCACTCGAAGCGTGACCAGAAATTGCCTGGCTGTATTATTCCCAACGTGAACCCAAAATATTTACTACTTTCAAAACTCCTCATTGCATCAAGAATGTCCCGGAGCTAGCGTTCCCGTTTAAAGTATTTGTGCCCAAGAGGCAAAGCGCCCAAGTTCACCTTGGTAAAGGTGTTGCCATGCGAATCAGTGAAAGAGTCTTCGGCAAGCATTGTTTTCCAACTGCCCCTTGTGGTCATAAGCAAGACGCCATCTATATTGCGGTTATCAGCGGCCATAAACTCTTCCAAGGGCGGCAGCATAACATGAACCGCGTCAGGTGCCACATAGAGTCCCTGCCCATATGACAGCAGCACGGAGCCAGGTAAAAATACTTGCGCGGCATGCATTGGCGCCTGCGTTAACCGCGCTGCCGTGATCGGGGTTTTGCCGTCAGCCAGGGCGGTGCGCAGCAAGGCAGGGCTGCGGTAGACTCTTCCTGAGGCAATGAGTAGCGCGATACATAGGATTCCTGTGGCAATGCGCTTTTTTTCACTAAAAGCGACAACAGCCGTAAGGGCCGCCAAAGTCAAAAGAGGAATGGACGGCAGGAAATACCGTTCCGGCATGCTTCTTGTGTATGAGCAAAGCACACAGACAATCAGACCATACAGAAGCCCCACCACCATCATCCTTTTGCCGGGGACGGATATTCTTTTCCAAAAACAGACGCAAAGCAGCAAGGGAATCAGGGCGACTTGCTTGAAGAAAATCCGAATGTGGTTGAGCAGATTTCCCAGCCATTCAAAAGAGACTACAGACAAAAGATATTGGGTGAAATGTAAATAAAAATCTTGCGCGCTGTTCCCATAATCAAAAAGGGTATTTGCAAACCGTGCAATTAAAAAAAAGGGAAGAAATACGACAAAACAGATGAGACCATTTTTACAGTATGTTCTGAGATTCGTTGTTTTCGGATTGAGAAAAATCAATAGTGGAAAAAAAAGGATGATTACTTCCCGAAACAGATAGCCACAACCAAATAACAAAGCACTCACCCATACTTTTCCGCGTAATTGGGCCAACGCGGCACAACACACAAAGAAAAACATGGTCATATCCGTGATCGGGCGGCCTACATTGTCGAGCATGTCTCTATGCAAAAAAACCAGAAGCACGAAAATAACACTGAGAAGACGGTCTTTTACCAGCAGAAACGCCATTGCATAAAGAACACCACCCGCCGCTGTCGAGAAAGCAAAGGTCAACCACAAGGAATTGATCAGGCTGAAATCTCCCCGCAAAAGCCCCAGCAACCCTATGCTGATGGTAAACGCGGGGCTGGGATATGCGTACCCTTGTTCGCCATAAGACGCACCGCCGTGCTCGAGAAAATCGGTATACGCAAGCGAAGCTGGCATAAACCGGCCCTCCAGCACGATGCTTTTTCCCGTTACCATATATCGGGCGGCATCCATCCATTCCAAATCGCCGCAAAGAGAAATACTCAACGCGCAAATAACAGCTGCCGACAGGAAACAAAAAGCAAGAGGCGCAATATGCAGCTGTTTGGACGTATATGAACGATACATGGAGGGCGTGGAGGGCATGGTTTTACTTACTCGTAATACATACGCTGGTTCGGATTTTAGCTAACAACCTGTTTTGCTTGTTCGGATAGCCTATTGTGTTGAGCATGATAATATGAAGATAAAATACTACACCATTGAATCTACTACATCAAGTTGAGGTGGCAACCAAAATATGGCTTAAACAGTCGATGCAAAGTGAAGAAAATATGTTACATCCGTGTTCACAACACCTGGCGCGAATCGGCCATATATCATAACGGGCTCAAGGGGGGCGTCCACCTCGTCAGAGGGCAGATCAGTTTTCGATAGACAATACACCATCTGGTTAATCCGTCTTTTTTTCTTCTTGTTAAAATCCATGATATTGTCCAACGATAATTCCTTTTGGAATATCAGTGAGGTTCTCATGCGACATTTCGTGGACAATATCATCTTGTCTGACAAACGGTTGAAGAACAAGATGAGGGATTTGTTCTCCACAAAATCCCAAATTGCGAAAGGATGCCCCCTCGGCCCTGCTTCAAAGGCAAAAAGCAGCCCGTCAAAATTGACACCTACCCCGCAAGCGGGCACCCAAATAACAGCCCTCCTTTGCGGAACCGCGGAAGTGTGATGTGTGGGGATTGCCTTCCCCTATGCCCAAAATGCAAAGGCAAGCCGGTGGAAAAAGAAAAAGCGCAAAGCCCAAGAGAGGAATAAAAACAAAGGAAGAAAGCAAAAATTGCTACCAATGCTCCACCTATTTCCCTTTTCCACTGGCAGCCTTTGCCTTTCGTCTTTCCGCGTTTTGCTTTGTGCGGAACGACTGACCACGCCCTGAGGCGACTGGTCACGCTCTGCACACACTTTTTCTGCGAGACTGCCCACGCTGCAAGCGAATGGACACCTGCAGCAATGCCTTTTTGCTTCTTTTCGGACTTGACGCGGACGGTCGCCTTGAACCTTCCTTGCCTTTCCGTTTATCTTTCCGGCATGAGGCGGCGGGTATGTTTCAGCAGTGCAGTCAGGTGCGAAGCCCAAAGCGATAAAGCAGAAATGCGCACTTAGAGTATTCCCGATTGGGAATACGTGCGCTCTGCGAGCGCAAAGCAAATATAGAGACATGCGGAAAATGGCAATATTGGGCAGCTTAAGGCAAAAGACATGAGGAGGCCGAAGCGGCCTCCAAAAACAGGCCAGTGGAAAAGGGAAAAGCGCAACGGCCCAAGATAAGAATCGAAAGCCGAAACGAAGAAAGCGGACTCGCTACCAATGCGACAGCTATTTCCCTTTTCCACAGGCAGCTTTTGCCATGCGCCGCCTGAAGGCGCGGCGCATGGCTCTTGTCTCTTGCGGCACCCGTGGGTGCCGCTCTTCTCGGTCCCAATGGAGTAACGCACATCGTCCGGGGGTACCGAGAACCAAACGCACAAGTGCAGGGAGCTGGCTTTAACGGGGGTCCAGGGGGTGTCCCCTTGGCAAGATTACGACCGATAGGCGTCATCTTGCTATCGGTTTTTTGTCCTGCATGATGCTGACGGTAATGTACGCGATAAATCCATATTGTCAGTATTGTTTTTCTGTAACATGTAAAATACCACGAAAAACATCATAAAAAAAATCGCAATAAGGTGCTTGATTAAGACAGATATTGTATTCATATATAGAATATTGCAGCAGAAAATATTTGCGCATTCCTTGTATGGCGCTGCGCGAAGCGACTGGCCGCCGCATCCCCACAAAAATGTTAGCCGTAATGGCTTCAGCTTGACGCTTGTTCCTTAAGGCGGCACTATAAATACTTCGGTGGGATACGGCCCATTCCCAGAGAAAAAATCCTGTTCTTTGAGCGCAACGTGGTTTACGCCCTACGAGGAGTGTACCATGGCATCGAAGATCACGAAAGATGGACGAATCCGGTGGAAAGGGAGAATCCAGAAGCAGGGGAAGATAAAGCAGAAGTTGTTCGACACCAAGGCGCAAGCTCTGGAATGGGAGGCGACAGAAAGAAAAGCGGATTGGAGCCTGACCGACACGGCCTGTTCTCTGCGCGAGTGGGCAGAAAAGTATCTGGATCATAGCCGCAAGTTTTCCATTGGGGTGTATCAGAGAAAGAAACAAGCCTTCCGTAATCTGTTTGCAGCAACGCACAGAGGTAGGCTGATCGTAAACGCAAACGATCCTGTTGCTTCACTCACTCCCGGCAAGGTGCTTGCAGTTTTGTCCGTGCAGTTCGAGACACGCGGCGGGAACGCCGCTAATGCGGACCGTAAAGAACTCGTAGCCGCGTGGCATTGGGGCATGAAGTACCTCGGATTGACGCAGCCCAACCCGTGTATGGTTGAAAAGTTTCCGGAAAAGCGGCAGCCGCGCTATGTTCCTCCTGAAGAGGATTTTTGGAAAGCCTTCAATCAGACAGCAGGGCAAAATCGGGTCATGCTGGAAACCTATCTGTACATGGGTGCCAGGCGAAGCGAAGTGTTCCGGTTACAATGGGAAGATGTGGACTTTGCCAACTCCCGGATCAGGTTTTCAACACGCAAGCGACAAGGCGGCACATTGGAATACGATTGGCTTCCCATGCCCGCAATACTGCGGAATAGTTTGCAGCATTGGCAAGAGAGCCGAAAGTTCCCGGAAAGCCCTTTTATCTTTCTTTGTGAAGATAAAAATGCGCATGAGGCCTACAGGCAGCCGTTCAGGACCAGAGCGAGCTTCATGCGAACGCTTTGCAGCAAGGCAGGGGTTAAACATTTCGGGTTCCACGCCATTCGGCACCTGACGGCCTCCATCTTGTATGAAATGGGGCAACCCGTAAGTGTGATTCAGGCGGTCCTGCGGCATAAGTCGCCCAACACAACGGCGATGTACCTAAGGTCGCTTGGTCTGGAAGAAACAAGAGCTGCTCTCGACAGTATGGCAGATCGTTTTCAGCACACGCGGACCAGATGCGACATAAGCAAATCACCTGTCATCATGAACACTGAAATGCAGACGGCTGAATGTGCGTAGCAAAAGCAAACCGTTTCCAAAAGCGTTTCGGCAGAAAGAACGCTTCAATTTTGAAGCGATAACTATGTAAAATATATAACGTAACCACTTGGTGCGTTTTGGGGATTACTCCCCCGAAAGGGGAGCGAAGCACCCCCGCCCCAACTCTTAAGAAAGGGGAGCGAAGCAATCCCTTTCCTCTTATCTCTTCCCAAACAGCGGGAGTCGGGGAAACGCTGAGTTTTTTCATCTGGCAAGGCGCGCACTTTTTTTGAAGAGGGGCTGGACTCTTAAGTCCTGCCCCTCTTCAAAAAAAGTGCAGCAACGCAGTCCAGATGAAAAAAATCAGCGTTTCCCTAGACGGCTTTGAGCCTGGCTTCCCTGCCCTCCTTATCCCGACCGAGGGCGTCAAGCGCTCTGGCAAGCTGGAGCCAGACGCTTTTCAGTTCCGGTCGAAGCGATACGCTTTGGCGGGCAAAGGAGGCGGCCATTTCCGGGTCTTCTTCCGCATCGAGATATAGCCGGGCAAGCAGGCCCATGGCAAGCGCGTCTTGCGGGTCGTGCAGCAGGGCTTCATGCAGGTGTTCACGCGCTTCATCCGGCTTGCCTTCGCTTATGCACAGCCGCGCGAAATGGCGGAAGGTCAGGCCTTCACCGCCCGGCAATCCGGCTGCTTTTTCGTACATTTCCCTGGCCTCTGCTGCGTTGCCCCTGCTTTCGGCCAACTGGCCCAGACGAATAATGGCGAATAGGTGCCCAGGATCTTTTGCAAGGCAGGCTGTGTACTGGTTTTTTGCCTCGTCAGGCCTGTTTTGCGACTGGTGCATGAAGCCGAGGTTGTACAAGGCCATGGCATCATCCGCATTGCAGTCCAGGGCGCGGGAAAAATGCCGTTCCGCTTCGGAATGCCGGTTCAGCCCGGCAAGGCAGATACCGAGCGAGTTCCACGCCATGCCGTTTTTTTCATCCGCAAGCAGCGCTCTCTGGTATTCGCGTATGGCCCCGAAGGTGTCTCCCTGGCTAAACCTTTTGTCCGCGCTGATATTCAGGGCTAGCGTATCAAGCACGCCTACGTGGGGCTCGGGCAGCAACATGCCGTATTCCAGGGCTTTGCGGCAGTTCTCCAGGGCGTCAGCCTTGCGAAAATCCAGACAGGGGTGCGGGGCTATGCCCACAGCCACATCCAGGCCAAGGCGATTGGACAGTTCCGAGGAAAGGGCCTCGTACTTGGTCGCAAGGCTGTTGTCAAAAGCTCCTGGATGGTAAAAAATGAGACTGTTCAGGCCATAGCGCCCGCCAAACATGGCGTTTTGACCGGGCAGGGCGGCCAGGTCTTCCAGGCAGAGGTTGACGGCTTCGGCCATGAACCTGGCCGGGTTGTCCGCATTGGGGGCAAGGTCGCCAAATTCATTGTCCGGCTTCGGGGCAAGGCGGACCAGAGCGAGGGAGAAGCCTTCCGCGCTGTCTCTGTGTTCGGCCCACTCGGCCAGAAAATCGCCGTGGCGCAAAAGCCCGGTTGCAGAATCGCGCCTGCCTTCATTCCCCTTGGCCTTGGCCTGGCTGCCCTGTTCTTCGGGCATGAGCACAAGGTGGTCGCCCGGCGCAATAGCCACACCCGGGTCGCCAAGATGAATGACTTCTGCCTGGGATATGTTCTCATGTACGTCCATGAGCACGATTTCCCCCTTGTACAGGGGAGAAAGGCCGGTTTTGCCGCTTTGGCCACGTTGCGGTTCCCACAGGGAAAAGCGCTGCCCCTCGCGGGCGTGCACCTGCGTGCCAAGGCTGACCATTACCCTGGACAAGGGCAGCACCTCCAGCACCCGGCCCCCATCGGACAAAATGGTGCCAAAGGCCATAATCGAATCTTCCACAGCTTCCGCGCCGCTTTCGGCCAGATTGTCGTCCGCAAGGGCTGCGGCCAGGCGGGCTTTGCGCAGTACAAGTCGTGCCTGCTCCTGCGACGGGCGCATAAAGAGGCTCCCGCTCATATCGTGCGGGTACAGGGTATA
The DNA here is from genome assembly GCA_030266525.1 of Desulfovibrio sp. OttesenSCG-928-G15. Next base: position 10,482 of record JAJDIC010000071.1, read on the forward strand.
GCCAACGGAGGCATGCAGGCCGATACGCTTGCCGCTCAAGGTATGCTCCAGGGAAACCTGGCGCAGGGCCTGAACGATTTCCGTTGCCAGATGGCGACAGGACTTGGCGCTGGCGGAAGGCAGAAGCACGGCGAATTCCGAGTCGCCGGTGCGGGCGGCAAGGGCCTGTTCCGGGCAGTTTTCCACCAGGGCGTCGGCCAGGGCCGTCATCAGGTCGTCGGCGAACTGGTACCCGAATTCTTTGACAATATCTTTCAGCGCAGCCAGTCGGACGATAAGGGTGCCAATGGAGGAAGATCGGGCTTCGCCGCTGCCGGAAACGGAATTTTCCCGCGTGTTGCCGAGTATTTTCGGGGCGCTCCTGCCGGTTGTGGATGACTTGCCGGCGGTGGCGGCGCGGGGTTCCGGCAGGAAGGGCTCACGCAGCATGTCTATTTCCCGCTCCATGCAGCGCAGCAGGTAGTGGCGACTGAAAAGGCCGGTTGCCGGGTCACACAGACTGCGCTTGTATAGCAGGACGTTGTCTGTGATCAGCGCGCCCAGTGCGGGCCATGCGGCTACAAGCGGGGCGGCTTCCTTTTGGGTGACGCCGCGCGCGACAAAAATGCCCAGCAGGCTGCCGCCGTCGTCCACCAGGGGCAGCATGAGCTTTTTTTCCTCTTTGACAAAGGAGGCCGACTGGGCGTTACGGCTTCGGGGGAAGTG
>JAJDIC010000072.1 GCA_030266525.1 Desulfovibrio sp. OttesenSCG-928-G15
TTGTATAATTCAGAGTGCGATGACTTCCAGGGCCGGACAAGGTGCCGGACAAGGTGTCGGCCCGCCGCCACCAGAGGCGGGAGAGAGCCGGAAACCGCGTTTTTCGGCAGGGCGGTCTTCATAAACAGGCCCGTGGCCTGTGTATGAACTCATGTGTAGTACCTTTGCAGGCAGGAGCGTATATGCTTGTTGGTGTGGGCTTTAGCGACGAACCGGATACTGCGTCCTGTGCAAGGGCCGCTGCCGTAAAGGCTGTGCAAGAGGCCGGGCGCAACGCTCCATGCGATCTGGTACTGCTTTTTGCCACAGCGCGGCATGACGGAGAAATAATTCGCAAGGTCGTGGCTTCTGTCGTGGGCGAAGGTGTGCCCATAGTCGGTGGCGGCGCTGTAGGCACAATGGTGAACGACCGTTTCGGCTATGGGGGCGACCAGCTTGCACTGGCTGTCATATGGCTGGAAAATACCACCGTGAAGCTTGTTTGCCAGGACCGGCTGCATGAGGGGGAAAGGGAAGCCGGAGAAAAACTCGGTCGCAAGCTGGCTGAGACCGGGCTTTCACCTGATGCCCCGGTGCTGTTTTTTTATGACGCCATTGATCGCACCGGCGGCGGCATTCGTATGGTCACGGCTACCATGCTGCTGGAAGGCATAAAAAAGGGCCTCGGCTTTTTGCCCGCCATTTCCGGCGGGGGCCTGCAGGGCGACTATATCTGCACGCCCACCCGGCAGCTTACCGGGCAGGGGGTTTCCGGGCAAAACGCCATGGCCCTCGTTTTCGGGGGTGATGTGCGGATGGACTGCACAATCATACACGGTTGCAGACCGGTAACCGGCTATTACACTGTTACCCGCGCAGACGGTCAGATCTTGCTTGAAATTAACGGCGTTCCAGCCCTTGGCTTCATGGAGGAACTGCTGGGCAAGGCCGTGCCGCCGGAGCAGTGGCCCTTTTTCCTCTTTTTCGGTGTGAACCGGGGCCGCAGCAAATGGGATGACCTGAAGGAAGAGAATTACGTTAACCGGCCTTGCGTCGCCATTGATAGAAAAAGAAACGGCATTGTCATGTCAGAGCCGGATATGGTTGCGGGAACGGAGTTTCAGGTAATGTACCGCAGTCTGGACCTTGATTATATGGCCCCGCGCATTGAAGCCCTGTTCCAGGGCCTTGGCGGGCGCAAGCCGGTGTTTGCCCTGTATGTGGATTGTGCGGGAAGGGCCGCCGCCCAGGCGGGGATTGAGCTTGAAGACGCTCTTGTGGTGCAGCAGTGCGTGGCCGCAAGAGTGCCCCTGCTCGGGCTGTACACGGGCGTGGAGATTGCCCCTGTGCGGGGTGAGCCGTGTGGCCTTGGCCTGACCGGTGTTTTTTGTCTGTTCAGCATATCGGGGGATATGTGATGGAAGGTTGTGAGCCCCGGCGTGAGCCGGAAAACACCCGGCCCGATGTGGACGAAATGGAGCGCGAATTGCGTTATTTGCGGCGAAACGCCGGTTTGTCCGCCGCCAAGCTTATGCAAATTGATACCGCCGCCATTGCCATGCGCCGGGAGCTGGAGCAAAAGCGGCGCAGCTTTCAACTCATGGCGGAACTGGCGGTCACCCTTGGGCGCGACGGCAATTTCGAGGATGTGTTTGTCTCTGTAAGTCGTAGAATCAATGCGGCCCTTGCCATGCAACGCACTGTCGTGCTGTTGCCTGCCGGGTGCGGGGCCGGGGCGGCGTCATCTGCCGGGGCTGCGGTTTTGGGCGGGGCCGGAAATAGCGCCTTTACTCCTTTTGTGCTGCAAGGCTATCCCGCTGACGAAACGGAACGAATTTGCCGTACACGCATCGTCCTGCCGGACGCCCTGCTGGACCCGGAAACGCAGGTGATAGTCAATGGCGCAAGCTCGCCGGACCTTTACGCAAGCCTGCGCGAAGCGCTGGCCCTGCCATTTTTTCTGTCGTCCCCGATCATTTTGCATAACGAGGTCGCTGCGGTTCTGCTTACCGGAAGAATTGTGGAAGAACCGCCCTTTTTGCTGCCCCTTGATCAGGGCGATTTGGAAACCGTGCAGGCGGTCAGCGCTTTTCTGGCGGCGATGCTTACCGGACGCAAACTGCTGGAAGCCGAGGCGCGTACCCAGATCATGCTGGATTCTACACCGCTCTGCTGCAATTTCTGGGATGAGGGGCACAACAATATTGACTGTAACGCCGAAGCCCCCCGGCTGTTCGGCCTTGCCTCCAAAGAAGAATATCTGCGCAGGTTCAACGAACTTTCGCCCGAATTGCAGCCGGATGGCAACCCTTCGGCTGACATGGCAAGAAGCTGGATTAACCGCGCCTTTGCTTCCGGCTATGAGCGCTTTGAATGGATGCACAAAAAGCCGGATGGGGAACCTGTTCCCGCGGAAATCACCCTGGTCCGGGTAAGGCGCGGGGACGGCTTTGTTATTGCCGGGTATACGCGGGATTTGCGCGAACTCAAGGCGACCATGGCCGAAATGCACAAAACAGCGGATGAACTGCGCGACGCCAGGGATTTTGCGGAAAAAAGCGCACGCGCCAAAAGCGAATTCCTGGCCAACATGAGCCACGAAATACGCACCCCCATGAATGCCATTACCGGCATGTCCCACTTGCTTGCCAAAACAGACCTCAAAGGCAGGCAGCGTGATTATGTAGAAAAAATATCCCACTCTGCCGAACTTTTGCTGCACGTAATCAACGATATTCTGGACTTCTCCAAAATAGAGGCCGGTCGCCTGGACATGGAGACCATCGAGTTTGCCCTGGACAAACTCGTGGATAATGTGCGCGATATCGTTGACGTGCAGATGAAAGCCAGGAAACTTCATTTCACCATTGCCATTGACCCGAACACGCCGCACCGGATTTTTGGCGACCCGCTCCGGCTGGAGCAGGTACTGTTGAATCTGGTGGGCAATTCGGTCAAGTTTACCGAAACCGGGGGCATTACCCTGAGCGTTTCGCCGGCACCCGATCAAGAGGCGGTTCCGCAAGGCTCCTTGCGTCTTTTTTTCTCGGTGGAGGATACGGGAATCGGTATTTCGGAAGAACAGGCCGAAACCCTGTTTTCCCCTTTTACCCAGGCAGACAGCTCCACAACCCGCAAATACGGCGGCACGGGGCTTGGCCTTGCCATCTGCCGCAGCCTGGTAGAGCTTATGGGTGGACGCATCTGGTGTGCGCCCATGCCGGAGGGCGGCAGCCGCTTTGCGTTTACAGGCGTTTTCCCGCTTGCCGCTACCGATACGGTCGCCATCGGGCGTGAAGAAGCTTTGTCTGCACAAGGAGGGGCCGGGGGGCAAGCCGCAGGCTCCGCTACCGGCGGCGCTGCGGCCCATGCTTTGGTAGGGGCACCGGCCCAGGAAAAAGGCTTTGCCCCGGATTCTCTGGCCGGGATGCACATTCTGCTGACCGAGGACAATGAAATTAACCGGATGATCGCTCTTGAGCTGCTGGAAAATGTCGGCGTTACGGCGGAAGTGGCCACAAACGGACAGGAAGCTGTGGATATTGTTACAAAAAATGCGCCGGACCACTTCGCGCTGGTACTCATGGACATTCAAATGCCGGACATGGACGGGCTGACCGCAACCGGGCATATCCGGGCCAACCCGGCCTACCGCGCCCTGCCGATTATCGCCATGACCGCCCACGCCATGAGCGAAGACCGCGAGCTGAGCCTGCAAAGCGGCATGAACGATCATATTACCAAGCCCGTGAACCCTGTTGTGCTGTATGAAATTCTTGGGCGCTGGGGTACGCTTTGCAAAAAGGTCTGTAAAAACTTGTAAGCTGTTGGGGCTTTTGCTATACTGTATTTTCATATTGTGGTGCGTTGCATTGGGCGACGCGCCTTTCATCGGAAGTCATGTCATACTTTCCTGTGACCTGACGCATGTAGAGGACGCCATGTTTACACGAACCAGATGAGCTGCTGCCGTTCCGGGATACGGTGTATCCCGGTTACGTTGCACCGCGCAGATGTTTTCGGGCGGCCTCTTTCGCATTGCAAGGGCCTGACCGGCAGCCTGTGGCGGTGCATGCGCATCCGGCGTGGCGCCGGGTTGCGCGTATGACCGCTCGCAACACAGGAGGCCTTATGAAACGGTTATTCGCCTTGCTTTCCCTTTCTCTCGCTCTTGTCACCCTTTCCCCTCTCTCTTCCCTTGCCGGAGATCTGGACGCCTTTCAGGGGCTGAAAGGCTCTTTGGATATTGCGGGCGGCACTGCCCATATTCCGGTAATGAAAGACGCTGCCCGAAATATCATGGAAGCCAATTCCGATATCCGCATCAGCGTGGCTGGCGGCGGCTCCGGCGTCGGGGTGCAGAAGGTGGGCGAAGGCCTGGTACAAATCGGCAATACCGGTCGCGCGCTCAAGGAGGGGGAAATAGAAAAATACGGTCTGGTCAGTTGGCCCTTTGCCATTGACGGGGTGGCCGTGGTGGTTAACCCGGAAAACGCGGTGAGTGAACTTGATAAGAAACAGTTGACCAGAATTTTTTCCGGTGAAGTCAGCAACTGGAAAGACGTGGGCGGCGCGGACGCGGCCATTTCCCTGTATGTACGTGAAGACGGCAGCGGCACGCGGGAAACCTTTGAAAACAAGGCGCTGGAAAAAAAAGCGGGTATTGGTAAAAGCAATGTCATCAATTCCAACGGGGCCATGAAAACCGCCGTGTCGCAAGATAAAAACGCTATCGGCTATGTGGGCATCGGCCATCTGGACGAATCCGTCAAGGGGCTGCGCTTCGATGGCACGGTTCCCTCGCAGGAAAACGCCCAAAGCGGCGCGTACAAGCTTACCCGCCTGTTATACATGAACACCAAAGGGCAGCCCGAAGGTCTGGCCAGAGCCTTTATTGATTACATCTACACGCCTTCCGGTGAAGCAATCATTACGAAATCCCGGTACATTCCCACCGGCAGGCCGTAGTGGTCGGTACGACGCACAAGCCCGGCGGTGAGGGCCTGATCGCTTTTACCGCCAGGGCTGCGGCTGCTCTGGCCCTTGTGGGCATAGGCCTTGTCTTTCTCATGGTCTTTGCCTACGCCTTGCCGGTTTTCATGCAAAAGGGCACAGATGCCGTATTTTCCTGGGTATGGAACCCTTATCAGGGACAGTTCGGCATTCTGCCCATGCTCGTCGGTTCGCTTCTGCTTGCGTTTTCCACCATGCTTGTGGCCTGGCCTCTAGCGTTGGCCCTGTGCTGTAGGCTTCTTTGTGCCCCCAGGGGGCCTGTGGCTTCGCTGACAGGTGCCTGTATCCGTTTCATGACTGCCGTGCCCACGGTGGTGTACGGCTTTTTGGCTGTTTTTTTGCTTACGCCCCTTGTCAGGCAAGGACTTGGCGGGTCAGGCCTTTGCTGGCTTTCCGCCATGGTCATGCTTGTTTTTCTGGTTTTGCCGACCATGGTGCTCATTCTGGAAAGCGGCCTTGCGCAACGGCTTGACCCGCTCTGGCCCAAGGGGGCGGCAGTCGGGTTTTCCAGGCTTGACCTGCTCTGGTATTTTGTTTTTCCCGGCTCGGGCAAGCTGTTCGTTTCTGCCGCCATTCTCGGCTTCGGGCGGGCCGTGGGCGATACTCTTTTGCCGCTCATGCTGGCAGGCAACGCCCCGCAAGTGCCGGAATCTTTGGCAGACAGCCTTCGCGCCCTCACCGCTCACATGGCTCTGGTCACTGCCAACGAAGTGGGCGGGTCCGCGTACAACTCCCTGTTTGTAGCCGGGGCGCTGCTGCTTGGAATCAACACGGTGATCAGTCTTGTTTTGCGCAGGATTGCCGCGGGAAGCCGGGATGTGTGATTTTTTTTTGCATGAATGCGTCTGGAGTGTGATTGTCTCCGGCGGCCAGAGGGCTTGAAGCCCTTTGGAATCCCCTTTTGTGTAAACGAAGGAGAGGCGGATAATGCGTGGATATTTGCTCTGGCGCTGGTCCCGCTTGAAGATCGCTGTATATGGAGTCTGGTTGTGAAGAGACCGGTTTATTATCATATGTTGCGGGCGGGAATGAAAATTGCCGCTCTGGTATTGCTGGCCGCCATGGGCCTGCTTTTGGGCTTTCTCGCCTGGCGCGGGCTGCCCGCCTTCGGGCCGGGGCTGTTTTTTGGCAAGGTGCCGCCCATGGAGGCCGTTTTTCACGGTCGACCGGTGTGGGAAGGTCTGTGGCCCGCCTTGGTAGGCAGCCTGTGCCTTGTCGGACTGACCATGTGTCTTGCCTTGTTTCCCGGCGTCGGCCTTGGCGTGTATCTTGCGAAATATGCCGGAAAGCGGGCGGGAAAAATCGCGGGCGGCGCAGTGGACGTGCTTTCCGGAACTCCGTCCATTGTTATGGGGCTGTTCGGCTTTACCCTGATCGTTTTTTTGCGCCACAACCTTGCCCCTGACGCCAATACCTGCCTTTTGCTGGCGGCGGCCTGCCTGTCCCTGCTGGTGTTGCCTGTTCTGGTAAGCAGCACGCGCGAAGCTCTGAACGCCGTGCCCGAAGATGTTCGCCTGACAGCCGCCTCGCTTGGATTCAGCAAAGCGCAGAGCCTGCTTTTTCTGGAGCTTCCCTTTGCAGCGCGGGGTATATGGGGGGGCATCATTCTGGCTCTTGGCCGAGCGGCGGAAGATACCGCCGTGATCATGCTTACCGGGGTTGTGGCCAACGCCGGTTTACCGGCCGGACTGGCAGACAAGTTTGAAGCCCTGCCCTTTGCCGTCTTTTACGCCACAGCGGAATACCGCAGCCCGGATGAGCTGGAAGCGGGCTTTGGCGCGGCGCTTTTGCTCCTGCTGCTTTCCGGGGGGCTGGTTCTGTTGGCCCGGTATGTGGGGGTGCATTACCTGAAACGCTGGCAAGGGGGAAGTGCATGAGCGCGTCAGTCAGGCTTGAAGGCTTGCGGGTCGCTTTTTCCGGGCAGGAAGTGCTGCACGGAATAGACGCCTTTTTCCCGGCAACCGGTGTTTCCGCTCTGCTGGGACGCTCCGGCTCGGGAAAGTCCACCCTTTTGCGGTCCATCAACAGGCTGAACGAGGAATTTCCCGGTTGCGCCACCTCCGGGCGAGTGCTGGTTGATTTTGGCTCCGGCCCGGTAGACGTGTACTCTCTGCCTGAAAGCGGGGCGAAAAACGGCCTGAGCGTGCATGGCCTGCGCACCCGCCTGGGCATGCTGTTTCAAACCCCCAATCTGTTTCCGGTAAGCGTGTTGCGCAACATTGCCATGCCTCTCAAGCTTGTCGGCGGTGCGGATCAAAAGAGCATTTTCGCTACCGCTCAGATGGTCTTGCAACAGGTAGGCCTGTGGGATGAGCTGAAAGACCGGCTGCATGCCCCTGCCGCCGAACTCTCCGGCGGGCAACAGCAACGCCTGTGCCTGGCAAGGCTCCTGGCGCTCAAACCCTCCGTTCTGTTGCTGGATGAGCCGACAGCCTCTTTGGACGTGCACGCCTCCAAAGAGATCGAAGAACTGCTGCAAGGCTTGGCCGCGAACTACTCGATAATCATGGTGTCGCACAGCCTCGCCCAGGCCCGCCGAATGAGCGGGCGAATGCTCATTTGCGAACAGGGGCGTATCACCAGCGAACTCGCGCCGGATGCAAGTGTTTCTGAAGAAACGCTTGCCGCACTGCTATAGGTGAAATGCTCCGGGGCAAGGCCTGACGCGCTTCCTTTGCTTTGAGTGAAAGCTCTGGTATGTAGCCGCCACGCTTTACGGCATTTTACCATTGAAAATGTGTACACGCTCTGCAAGGATTTGCCCGCAAATCCTTGCCTTGAGTTTGCCGTCAAACGACAAATCTCAAAGGCAATTCTGCTCTAAACGGCGCGAGACTGTACAGGGGCTTGTTGTGTTCAAAAAACTGCTATTGGCATGGCCTGTCACTCTTTTTGTGCTGCTCTGGAGTAGCGGGCCGATATTTTCCCGTTGGGGCCTTGAACACGGAAGTTCGTTTGCCATTTTGATCGGTCGCTTCACTGTTGCATTGCTTTTTCTGAGCGTGATTTGCCTCTTGCGCAAACGGTTTCTGCCGCCAAAGGGCAAGCGTCTGACAGCAGCCCTGACCGGCTTTTTGCTGGTCGGCGTGTACACCATTTGCTATCTGCTGGCCCTTGCCAACGGGATTACTCCCGGTGTCTTGTCCACGGTGATGGGGGTTCAGCCTATTCTGACCCTCTGGCTGGTAGAAAGAGATTTTCCGCCCTCACGTCTCTGGGGGCTGTTTATCGCCTTGGGCGGACTTGTGCTGGTGGTATTGCAAAGCCTGACCAGTTCCACGTTGTCGATCTATGGAATGCTTTACGCCCTGGCGGCATTGGGCTGTATAAGTTATGGCTCGATTTTTCAAAAAAGACTGAATCTGCCGCCAATGGACGTTTTGCCTGTACAGTATGTTGTCAGTCTGGTTTTATGTCTCTTAATCGCTCCCTTTCAGCCCGTTGAATATGAAATCAGCACCGGCTTCATCATTCCGGTGCTCTGGATGGGCCTTGTCATCTCCGGCGTGGCCCAACTGCTTTTTTACCGCCTGATACGCAGCGGAAATTTGGTGAACGTCACCAGCTTGCTGTACCTGGTTCCCGGAACCACTGCCGCCCTGGACTATATTTTTCTCGGCAATACAATGCCGCTGCTCAGTCTGGCCGGGATGCTGGCGATTATCCTGGGCCTTGTCATCGTTTTTCGGACCAAGCAGACGCCATCTGAGTAGAACCGTTGCCGACAGGTGTTTTTCATTGGCAACTGGTAAGATTATGTACAAAACGAACACCGCCCCATGCATTTGTGATGCCGGGGCGGTGCGCTTTACTTTATGATCATCGGCTACTTGAGCCGTTCCATGACGTGACTCAGCTCCTGCGCCATGCGGGAGAGGTCTTGCACTGCGGCAGAAGACTGAATCATGCCTTCCGTGGTTTCGCCTACGATATGGTTTATTTCGTCCAGGGCACGGCTGATTTCTTCGGAAGTGGCGCTTTGCTCTTCTGCTGCTGCGGCAATGGAGGAAACCACCGACGAGTTAGCAGAAGCCAGGTTCACAATTTCGGAAAGGGCCGTTCCAGAGGCGTTGGCCAGTTCGTTCGCCTCGGAGATACTGCTCACAGCCTTGCCTACTTCATCGATGTTGGTGCGGGCAGACTGCTGCACGGCATTGATGGATGTCCCCACTTCCTGAGTGGCGGTCATGGTCTTTTCTGCCAGTTGACGTACGGAGTCCGCAACAACTGCGAAGCCGCGCCCCGCTTCCCCGGCTCTGGCCGCTTCAATGGCTGCGTTAAGCGCAAGCAGGTTTGTTTGATCCGCAATATCGGAAATAACGTTCATTACGTTGCCAATGTTTTCCGCCTGGGTTCCCAGTTCCTGCATATTTGTATGCAGACTCTGGCTGACGACGTTCACCTGGTTGATGGACGCCATAACCTGATTGACGAGTCCCGCGCCTTCCGATGCCTTGAGGCGGGTGCCTTCGCTCTGCTCGGAAGCATTCCCGGCGCTTCTGGCAACTTCCAGTACCGTGGCGTTCATTTCCGTCATGGCACTGGCGGTGCTCTCCACGCGCTCGCGCTGCACTTCCGCACCCCGGGAAATCTGTTCCACCTGGGAGGAAAGTTCCTCGGAAGCGGCAGCCACCCGGTTGGAAATTTCCAAAGCCTGGGCTGCCACCTGCAACATGGTGTTTTGCTGCGCCTTCAAGGCTGTCAAATCCGTGATGAGCTGCATTACGGAAGAGAGCTCTCTTTTGGCGTTGAACATGGGTATGGCGGTGTAGCTGATGTCCATATCCTTGCCCTGCGGGTGGGCGCGCGTTTCCGCGCTGGCGGGATTCTTGGTTTCCGTGGCGACCTTCAGGGCGTCAGTGTTGCTGCCGAAGTCGTCGCGAGCGAAAAGCTCAAAGCAGGTTTTGCCTTTGAAGTTATCACCGGCCAGCTTGCGGGCCACGGTGTTGATGTAGGCGGCCTTGAGGTTGTTATCCAGCATGATCACCGGGGAAGGGATGTTTTCCAGCACCGCCAGGAACCGGCCCAGAATGGCGTTTGTACCGCGGACAAGGGTTGCAAACCCGCCCCGGAAACCATCCGCATTGCCCTGTACGGTCAAGTGACCGTTTTCGATGGAAGACTCCAGCCTCTGATATTCGTTGAGAACTTGCGTAAGTGTTTCAGGAATGCGCTGCATGGAACTGACCATGAGGCCGATTTCGCCCTTTTCCTTTGTCTTCACCCGGTGGTCGAAGTTGCCGTCTGCGATGGCTTCGGCAAAGACAGACAAATCGCTCAGTACGCGGACAATACCCACAATGATGAACAGCGCCAGAGCCAGGCCAAGCACGCTACCCACTACGCCTGCCCCCAACATGATGATCTGGATTCTGTCGTTGGAAGCCAGAACCGCCGTACCTTGCTCCCGCATTTCGCCATCCACGCGGTTGTTAAACTCGGTTATGATTTTTACAATGTCAACTTCAACCTGATGCATAGCATCAATGCTGGCGCGCACGGCTGCCGCCTCTTTCGACATGACCGTCATGGCCTCGATGAGTTTTTTGTAAGACTCCTGGATTTGTCCGTAAACCACGCGGCCCCGAGGAGTGGTAAGCTGGCTTTCGATGGCCCCCAGAGGGCCGGAGAGCGCTTTCAGGCGTTCCATGGTCGAGTCACCATCTTTTGCGGAATAGTCTGCGGCAAAACGCGTCAGGGCGGTAAGGCAGTCTGCAAAACTGTACCAGATGGTGTTGAGGCTGTAGAGTACGGCACTGTTGTCAGCGGTCTGCGCCATGTCGGCCAATTCCTTGAACTGATTGGACATACTGTCGTAACTACCGCGAACCACTTCGTTATACTGCCGATTCATTTCAATTATATTGCCGAGAATGGTCTGTTCGGCGCTGCGCATGGGTTCGATTCTTGTTTTCAGTTCTGCGAAGGTTTTTTTCCTGTACTCGGCTTTTGCTTCTGCCCCTGATTCATCCGCAATACTGCTGAACTCGTCGAGATCTTTTTGCGCGGCTGCAATGAGTGCGGCGTCACCAGAAGAAAGATAGTCATAGGTTTTGGAAACAGACTGGATCAAATTTGTCATCATATCGCTAATAGCCACGTTCATCCGGGCATCAAGTCGATAGTTTTGATACCCATCCGATGCGGTCTGGATGCCGATATACCCCAGT
>JAJDIC010000073.1 GCA_030266525.1 Desulfovibrio sp. OttesenSCG-928-G15
GCATCAAGGCTTGCGTCATTACCGGAACGGTCCATGCCTGCGCTTTGCAGACAATCTGCAAGGGCTTCGCAAATCAGCAGGGAAGAAAGCTCTTTGGACCGTTCCGAAAGATGCATGGCAAGAATTGCCTGAACCTGCATGCGCTGCGCATCGTCAAGCGACTCATTCACCATGCATTCCAGGGCGAGATAGGGCATAAAGCCCACCCAGAACGCCGGGCCGATAATATCATGCTGGGAATTGTCCCAGGGAATGACAAGTGACGCTACATGCGCCGCAAGGGCCTGCATTTGCGGCCTGTTCGCCCGCTCAAGGCGTTTCAGGCAGGCGGCAAGCAGGGCTTCCGTGTCCGGGCGGGAAAATTCGCTTACAGCGCAGGATGTTTCCGGGCGGGCATCGCCCTCGGCGCACTGTACAAACATTCTGGCCTCGGCCAAAAAGCGAAACGGCTGCCCCGCCGCTCTTTCGTCCCCAGGCGTTTCCATACGCCACAGATACCGCGTTCCCCCCTTTTCCCGGCGGGCGCGAACAAGCATGCTGCCGCTGTGCGTTCCCTTTTCAGGCGAAGAACCCGGCGTAAGCGTAACGCTCACTTCCGGCCATTCGTGGGTGGCGCTTTGGCCTTTCTGCGGCAGCCTGCCTTGCGCATACAGCAAAAGCCAGGCCCAAAGTCCCAGCTTTGCCGGACCAACGCGGCGCGGAATAACCTCTGCCCGGAAAACATCTTCACCAGTGCCGCAGGAAAGCTGGTTTGAACAACCAAGCCCCAGAGCCGCGGCAAACGCATCCACCATGCCAGGCCCGCCGGTTTCCTTGAGCAAATCAAGGGAGCGCAAGGCAAAGGCCATGGAATTTACCGGCTCTATGCGGGCAAGGTCGTCAAAAAACCAGGCGCAACTGGCAAAGGATGCAAGCGAGTGCTCCTGCATGGACAAAAGCTTCCAGGCCGTATCCTGCGCGCCTTTTTCCGGCTTGAACCATGTGGCGGCAAAATCGTCGCTTTTCGCCGGATCGGCCAAAACGCCGCCATAGGCCGCAAGCGCACCCGAAACATCTGTGAAACATTCGTTGCCCAGCGTGAAAAAATGCTTGTTCACAGCATTGCGGGCAAGGTCCAGCGCATCGCGCAGGGGCTTGCGCCACTTTTGGTTCCAGTCGCCGTGACCGCCGTCTTTGCAGCCGCAGTCGCTGCGCCAGCGCTCCACCCCGTGCACGCAACTCCACGAAGACGGTTCGTGCAGCACAACTTCATGAATCGGCGGAATGGCCTCAATGTACGAGCCGATGTTCGTCAGCAGGATATCGTCGCGCTTGGCAATGCCCTGCTCCAGCACATACGCCAGGGCCATTTCGCCAAAGGTAAAGTGATGACCGTACGTTTCACCGTCTGTGGCAATGGCCAGTAGCGGAGCACCCGGCTCGTGCTCCCGAAGCCCCGCGGCTGCGCCGCTTATACGCTGCCAAAAGTTTTCCCCGTTGCGCAAAAGCCCTTCAAAGGCAATGCTTTGCGACAAGGGGCCGTCATAAAAGACAGCGGCTATCGTCCTGCCCGACGGCAATGCGACCTTGTAGGCCATACTTTTGTTCAGGCTTGTCTCATTCACCGGGCTGGTCACGCCGTTTGCCACAACAGCCTTGGCCTGCCTTGGCGCAAGAATGACAAAGCGTATTCCGTGCCGCGCCAGCACTTCCAGAGATGACGTGTCCACCGCGCATTCAGAAAGCCACATGCCTTCCGGCTGCCTGCCGAAATAGTGCTGAAAATCTTCTATGGCCCAGCGAACTTCCAGCTCCTTGTCCTCTTCCGGGGCAAGGGGCATGATGATATGGTGGTACACTTGGGCTATGGCGTTGCCGTGCCCCCAGCGCTCCACGCTTTTCCTGTCGGCCTCGACCATTCTGGCCAAAACTTCCGGGTAAGCGTTGCGCATCCAGCGAAGCAGGGTAGGCCCGGCGTTAAAGCTGGTCCACTCATAGCAATTGATCAGGTTCTGGATATGCCCGTCGCTGTTCAGGCGGCGCGCCCAGGCAAGGGGAGAATAGCTTTCGCGCATGATGCGCTCATTCCAGTTGCGCATCGGCGCGGCGCTCGGCTCTGCGGGAATTACCCCGAACCAGGGGTTTTCACGCGGAGGCTGATAATAATGCCCGTGAATACAAAGCCATACCGACATATGCACTCCTTCCTGCGTATGCAATCCTGCGCCATTGAAAAAAACTTCCCGCAAAAAGCCCGGCAGGCAAAGCGCGAGGGACTGGACATCAGAGGGTGTAACAACGACAACGGGAAAAGCCCCTGCTCGACAAATAACGGGCAAAGGCCGGATGTATCAGGCCGGGTCGCCAAAGCGGGCAGGCCGTCCGGATTATTGAAAACACTATCACGCGTCATGGAAGTGGTAAACCAGAACATGCTGTTTCCAAAATCATTTTTGCCCGCTAACGGCACCACAGGCGGGCAAGACCTTTTGCTCGGGAAGCAACGAAAACAGCGCCTGCATCATTGCCAAGCAAAGGCTTCGTTGTTATGTTTACAAGGTGGGTGCCATATCCGGTTATAATCGGCATGTGCGCTTTGCGCACAGAGTTCCCCCATACACAGGTCGGCAACAGTACTGCCGGTTTCGCTTTGGAAAACCGGCAAAACGGGCTTTTGCCCAAAGCGGCGGAGCCGGTGCTTTAAAACCAGTCTGCCTCAAGGAGTTTTACAGAATGGATATGAACAATACTGCAACCATGCCGCAGCAACTGAGCAGAGCGGAAGTAATGAACGCATTCATGCGTTCCATCTATAACTGGATGTCGCTCGGCCTCGGCCTGACAGCGGTTATCGCCTTTGCCTTCACCTATACGGGCCTGAGCGCTTTTATCTACAGCCCCACAGGGCAGACCATCGGTCTGGCCTGTATTGTGGCCGAGCTGATTCTTGTCTTCACACTCAGCGCTCGCGTGCAAAAGATGAAAGCCGACACAGCCACCGGCATGTTTATGCTGTACAGCGCCCTGAACGGCTTTACCCTGTCCTTTGTCCTGATCAGCTATAACGTGGGCTCTGTAGTCCAGGCCTTTATCGCCACCGCGGGCATGTTCGGCGCGATGAGCCTTTATGGCCTGTATACCAAGAAAGACCTGACCTCCTGGGGAAGCCTTTTGTTCATGGGGCTTATCGGCCTGATTATCGCCATGGTGGTCAACATTTTCCTGGAGTCCAGCATGATGAACATGCTGATCAGCCTGGTGGGTATTGTGATTTTCCTCGGCCTTACCGCCTATGACACCCAGCTTTTCCGCGAAATGGGCAGCAACATGCCCGCCGATGAAGCGGTTATCCGCAAGGGCGCGGTAATGGGTGCCCTGTCGCTGTATCTGAACTTTATCAATATTTTCCTTATGATACTCAGGTTTATGGGAGCCAGCCGCGACTAGGGAAAGGCCGATTTTTTCCGTCTGGACTGCGTTGCTGAGTCATATTTGAAGGGGGGCAGGACTTAAGAGTCCAGCCCCCCTTCAAATATGACTCGCGCCTTGCCAGACGAAAAAACTCGGCCTTTCCCTGGGTTTTGCTGTTGGGGTGGAAGAGAGAATATAAGAGAAAAAGGGTTGCTTCGCTCCCTTTTTGGGAGAAGATGAAGAACGGGGGGAAGGCTTTACTCCCCTTTCTGAAACCACCTGCTGCGGTGTTTGCGGTCGGGCTGTTTTGGGGCTTGCGCTTTGTCAGCTCAGGTTGCGGATAATTCCGTCCTGGTATTCGTTGGGGCTTATCAGGATGGGCAGATTGTGGGTCAGGTCCATGATGGAGCGGCTGCCTATGAAGCCGCCGGGTTCCTGGGGAAACAGGGCGGCGTCACCCATGGCCCCGTCGCCGGAGAGCATCTTTACCAGGGCTATGCGCAAGAGGCCGGGCTTTGTGGACTCTATGAACTTCTGCCGGCTCATGGCCTGATAGCGGTTGAGGGGGCGCAGGAGTTCGCGGATTTCCTCCAGTATGATATCCCCGGCCAGGTGGGCGGCCATTACGCCTTCCCTGGTGCAGCCTTCGCCGCTTTTGAGCAATACGTCCACATGGATAATGTACTCGTCAGGGGCCGGGGTGCCGCTACGTCCGTATTGCACAACATCGCCAAGACGACCCTTTGCGCAGCCGAAATTGATTGGCTGATAGCCGTCTTCATCAACCGCGCACAGCATCATCTGCACGCCGGACAGCCGGTTGGTCACGCCCTCGCCTACAAGCCCCTCCGCCTTGGCTGCCAGGGGCACGAAATCGAGTATGGAATTCACCTGCACATCATGACCGGAAGCTCCGCAGTCGGCAGCGGGCGGCAATATGCTGATGGTCACCCGCCTGATCAACCCCTGCAAGAGCGGCCCCGGCTCCCAACCGGAACCCGGCCAGGCAAATACCCTGCGCTCCAGAGCGGCCAGGTCAAGATGCAGGACTCCGGCTTCCAGAGCGGTCTGCTCTGCCCTTCTTACTTCCTGCACGGCATGGGTGCGCACTTCCAGCCTGCGCATCTGCCGGACCAGTCCCGTGCCGGGATCAAACGCCACCCTTCTTTCCGGCTGCCGCTTGCGCAGGCGGCTTTTTAATATGGTCAGAGCCTTGAGCGCATCCTGCTCCACTACGGTGTTGTCGCCAACAGCCAGGCTTTCCGCGCCGTGGCTGGTTTTGTTCAGGTCAAGATGGGCCAGCATGTGCGGGGTATCCACCACAAAGCTGCCAATGCTGCCCAAAAAGCTCAGGGCTACGCATGGAATGCCCAGTTGTCCGGCAAAACCGGCCACTCCGGCAAAATCAATATGCGGGTTGCCCCATGCCCCCAAGCTGATCAGGTAGCCGTCCGGACGCATGGCGTCCAGCATACAGGCCGTTCGCTTCGCAACCAGCATTTTTTCCACGTATACATCTGACGTGGCGTTTATAATCACGCCGGTAAAATCCACGTCCGGGTCTTGCCGCAAACGGGCTGCCAGCGGATCGCGGCAATGATGCAACGTGGTTTCCTTGGTTGACGGGCTTGTCCCCATAACGGCTCCCCGGTCTGACGAAAAAGGTACTGGTATGATGCACCACTTAAAACTGCGCTTCGCTCCGTTTCAAGTGGCAGGATCACAAGTCAAAAACGTGGTTTTTGCGTTGCTCCCGCCGCCTTTTGGCGGCGCGGCGGACTACCGCTCGCCGACTCGTGTGCTACCGATGATTTTTAAGGACGCAACACTAGTCCGGCTTGCAGTATACCGCCCCCCTGTCTGCTGCGCAATCATTCCCTTTTCCTGATCTGTTTTTCCTGCTATCATTTTCGGGTAAACAATCTATACTCCCCTTGTATTTTCACTTTTTGCATACACCAAAACCATGCCGCACCAAAACCATTCCCTCCCTGCGCTTTTACGGCCCATTGGCGCGCCTTACGCTCTGCTGATGCGCGCGCGCCGCTGCCTGTACAAAAGCGGTCGCCTTGCCGCCTATACCCTGAACTGCCCCACGGTGTCCGTGGGCAATATTGCCCTTGGAGGCACAGGTAAAACGCCCCTTGCCTCCTACCTGCTGACCCGTGCGCAAAGCCAGGGCGTTCGCGCTGTCGTGCTGACCCGTGGCTACAAGGGAAAACCCGGCAGTACGCCGTTGCTGGTCAACGCAAACACCCCTGTCGCCGCCTGTGGCGACGAAGCCCTTATGCTGGCCCGCCTGCACCCTGAGGCGTCGGTTTTCGTTTTTCCCCAAAGGTCCGAATCGGCCCGCCTTGCGGAACAAGGCCTGCACCCCGGCCTGTGTATTCTTGATGACGGCATGCAGCATCTTGCTGTAAACCGAGATATCAATATTGTTTTGCTGCGCCCGGACGATCTGGGGGCTGACTGGGGCCGGGTGCTGCCTTCCGGCCCGTGGCGTGAAGGCGTATCCGCCCTGAACGACGCTTCGGCCTTTGCAGTCAAGGTGAGCGGCGACAGCCTGTTTACAGCCGAGGATGCCGCCAGACACAGGCTGGCCCGATACGGCAAGCCGGTCTTTTTTTTCCGTATCAAGCCCCTGGGTCTGCGCCCCCTTTTCCCGCCCGAACCGACGGAAAAGGAAGCAGATCAAGACGCGGTATCCGGCGCAAACCCCGGCATACAGGCAGACAGGGCCACAAACGCACAACACGACAACTTCCGTCTG
The DNA here is from genome assembly GCA_030266525.1 of Desulfovibrio sp. OttesenSCG-928-G15. Next base: position 6,161 of record JAJDIC010000073.1, read on the forward strand.
CCCCCCCTGCTTGCACCCGAGCGCTACTTTGACTCGCCTTATATTCTGGTCAGCGGCGTGGGCAACCCGGCCGGGGTCGCCCGCACGGCGCGGCAAATTATTGGGCGCGAACCCGTACAGCACTTTGATTTTGCCGACCATCACGCCTATACGGCCAAAGATTTGCAGGCAGTCTGCAAACTTTCCGCTGCGCCCCTTCCCCTTGTCTGCACCCCGAAAGACGCGGTAAAACTGGCCGCCTTTCGCGAGGTTCTTGGCGCGACGCCGGTGCGGGTTCTGGAAACCACCCCGGAGTTTACGTCCCGCCTTTTCACAGAGAGCGATTTTGACGCCTGGTGGGACGCCGCCTACACGCAGACCCTGGCAGGCAAAACAGCCCGGCAGGCATCTACCGCGCCGGAGCATACCAACTGATGGCCCGCCACGCCCGGAAAACTCCCCGCAAGCCTGTCCAAAGCCGCAGAGCACAGCCTGCAAGTACCGTCGAAACAGCGCCGGGCGGCTTTGAAGACCTGCTTGCCAGCGTGTTGCACAAGGCAAACCGCCCCTTGAGCCTGGACGAAATTCTGCGCATCACCCACCTTTCCCGGAGAAGCAAAAAAAGCATTGAAAACAGCTTGCATGCGTTGCAGGACAAAGGCCGCATCGTTCGCGCCGCAGGCGGCTGGGCAATGCGCGCAGGCCTGCAACACGTAACAGGCACCCTTGCCCTGCAACGGGCAGGAATGGGTTTCGTAACGCCCGAAAAGGGCGGGCGGGACATCTACATTCACCCTTCCGCCCTGAACGGGGCCTGGCATGGCGATAGCGTGGAAGTGCTGGTGCTGCCCGGCAAACGCGGCCCCAGCATTGAAGGACGCATTGTCCGCGTCATCATGCGCGGGCAGGCGGAAATAACCGCCCATGCCGTAAAAAAGCAAGACGATGCCTGGGTTTGCGTTCCCACGGACAACCGTATCCCGGCCCTTTTCCTGGGCAGGCAGGAGCAAAACGCCCCCCCGGTAAAAGAAGGCGATCTGCTTGTGCTCAAACCCGGCGAAACGCAGGGCGAACACCTGTATGCCGCGTTAATCACGGGCAACCTGGAGCATGAAGACAGCCCCTCTGCCCAGGAACGCATCGTCAAAATACACCACAGCATTCCCGGCCCCTTCCCGCCTGCGGTATTGCAGGAAGTACAGGCCCTGCCCCCTGCCCCGCGCCCGCAAGATCTGGCGGGGCGTGAAGACCTGACAGCGCTCGGCTTTGTAACCATCGATGGGCGCAACGCACGCGATTTTGACGACGCCATCTTTGTGGAAGAAATCAGCGGCAAGCAAAACGCCCGTACCGATGCAAACACATCAACCCCAAGCTCTGCCCTGCCTCCTGGCGCGGACACGGCCCCCGGCACGGGCATTGCTCCCGGCGCGGCCCCCGGCTTTCGCCTGTATGTCGCCATAGCAGATGTAGCACACTATGTGCCGCAAGGCAGCGCCCTGGACGCCCAGGCCCGCTTGCGCGGCAATTCCTGCTACTTCCCCCTTTCCGTGGAACCGATGCTGCCCGAAGCCCTGTCAAACGGGCTGTGCAGCCTCAACCCCGGCGTGCCCCGCCTGGTCATGGTGGCGGACATGCATTTTAATGCCGCCGGAGCACGGCTTGACGCCCGGTTTTACCCGGCCTTCATCCAAAGCGCGGCCAGGCTGACCTATGGGCAAATCGAGCGCGGCCTGCTGCTTGGGCAAGAGCCGGACAAAACAGACTTGCACCCCTTTCTACCCATGCTCAGCAAAGTGCGTAAACTGGCGGAAATACTGCTTTCTTTGCGTCTTATCAGAGGAGGGCTGGACTTTGACCTGCCCGAAAGCCAAGCGCTTTTCTCCCCGGAAGGCAGGCTGACCGGCTTTGAAAAAAAGCATCGGCACTTCGGGCACAGAATGATTGAGGAATGCATGCTTGCCGCCAACGCGGCGGTAGCCGAATTGTTACGCGACCGTTCCGAAGGCACGCTTTACAGGGTGCACCAGCCGCCAGACCCGGACAAGCTTCTTGCCTTGCGCGATTTTTTGTACAAAAGCGGCCTTGTCGCTGACTTCCCTCCGGCATCCGGCAAAAGCGCCCGGCCCTCGGGCAGGAGCTTTGCTTCCTCCGGTAAAAAAAAGCCGGGAAAAGCCGCCCGGAGCAAAAACCCGCCTTCGGCAACTGAGCTTTGCCGCCTCCTGACCAGCGTGCGCGGCAGCGCTTCGGAGTACGTGGTAACACGCCTGATGCTGCGCTCCATGATGCAGGCCATGTACCAGTGTGACAATGAAGGGCATTACGGCCTCGCCTTGCGCTGTTACTGCCACTTCACCTCCCCCATCCGGCGCTATGCGGACCTTGTGGTCCACCGCTCGTTGAAGCACGCCCTCGGGCTGGAAAAAGAAACCGTGCGCCCGCTGACCCGCGCCCGTCTGGAAAGTATTGCCCTGCATATCAACGAAACGGAGCGTACCGCTGCGGAAGCCGAGCGGGAAATCGCCAGGAGGCTGAGCATCCTTTTCATGCAGGACCGGGTAGGTGAACATTTTTCCGGCACTATCAGCGGGGTGACCGATTTCGCGCTGTTTGTGGAATTGAGCGAACTCGCGGCAGAAGGCATGATCCGGCTTTCTTCCCTGCCGGGAGATTATTACGACTTTCTGCCGGAAAGGCAGGAACTGCGCGGCCGGGCAACGGGCAAAACCTTCCGTCTTGGCATGCCCATAGAGGTCGCCCTGCTTGACGCAAGCCTGACCCGGCTGGAAATGCTGTTTGCCCCTGCGCACAATGCCCCCCTTCCGGCAAAGGAACGTAGCCGGAAAAAAGGAGCGGGGACGTTCAAAAAAACGAAGGAGAGATCATGACCGCCTCCCCCAAGGTAGATGTTGCCGTCAACATTTTTGCCAAGCCCTACCAGACCTCGCTCTCTGTCCTGTCGCTGCTCAGAGCCTGTGACAAACATATAGACCGCATCTACTTGCAGTTTGAAGCCTACGGCTCCACCTTCGACGGTGTGCCCCCCTATGTTATTGCCGATTATCTGGGCGACCGGGCCGTTGTCAGACAGCCCAAATACTGGCTCAAGCGCGAAGCGCCCCAGTTGGACCGCCTTTCCGACTCCGAGTACCGGCACAGCATACGTTACCAGTACGCCTTTGAAAATACAGATAAAAATTTCCTTTTTATCATGCACAACGACGTGTTGATTAAAAAAGACATTATCGGGAGCATGCTCGAAAAGATTGACGGTGCCTTTGCCATCGGCCAACTGGGGCAATGCTGGAACTGCCCGGCCAAGGACGGCCCCAGCGTAGCAGCCGCAGGTCTTGGCGACACGCCCTGCACACCGGACAGGTACAGGGAATTTCAGCCCGATGCAGCGTCGCTTGCGCGGCTGTACACCATTGCCCGCGATAACGGCGTGTTTGTACGCCCCTATGATGAAGACTGGGAAAAGCAGTACTCCCAAAGCGGCTGGCCCCTGCCCGAGTGCCGTGTAAGCGAATGGAGCTGCCTTGTGGATATTGCCCAAACCCGCGCTCTGACTTGGCCGGACGGACCGGTTACCGCCTTTGGCGCGTTTGAACAATGCGGAACCGGCTGTCTGGATACGGCTGTCGCCTGGTTTCGTCAGTTGAACCGGCACGGCCTGTTTGCCCGGCACATCAATATCGAGCCGTACATGACCCACTGGGTAGGAACCGGTAAAAAATCTGAATACAAATACAGCCAGGCGGAAGGCAACGCCCGCTCCATTTTGCAAAAAAGCTTCGCGCCCTATGTAACCTGGTGCAAGAAACAAGGGAACGGATTATTTTAATATGCCTCCGGCAACCAAGGGGGCAGCGTCCTCTTTTAAAGTGGCTGGCTCCCGCCAGCCCTCCGCCTCTATCCAAAAAGGAAGCGAAGCAAACCTTTTTCTCTTATTTCTTCCAAAACAGCGGGAGCCGGGAAAACGCCGAGTTTTTTCGTCTGGCAAGGCGCGCGTCCTTTATGAAAAGGGGCTGGACTCTTCGGTCCTGCCCCTCTTCATAAAGGACGCAGCAACGCAGTCCAGACGGAAAAAATCGGCGTTTTCCTACTGGCCGGGGTGACCTGTCTGATTCTTATGCGGAGCCACGGTTGTCCGTTTCTTTGGGGCGGAGGGGGCCTTGTCGTCCTTGTCGCCTTTGGCCAGGTTGCCTAGCCCCTGAATGGCGTAAGCCGGAAGCATCAGTACTCCCTTGACCAGGCCGAACATGGTGGAGCCTGCATTCTGTACGGTTTCCACTACCATGTTTGCGCCGCGCACCTGCATTTTGGGGTCATAGACGCTGCCGTAAATTCTTACCGGCACAGTCGGCACCTTGGCAAAGGTCACGCTGACATCCATGTCATAGTCTTTTGACACAAGGCTGTACCATCCGGCTCCGCTCATATCTACCATGGGGCCTTTGAGGGTGAAGTTTTTGGAGCGCAAGACGCCCTTCTCAATGGCCCCGCTGGCTGAGGCGTTGGAAAAGGTATTGCGCACGTTGGACTTATCGCCCCCCACAAAACTCGGGTA
>JAJDIC010000074.1 GCA_030266525.1 Desulfovibrio sp. OttesenSCG-928-G15
TTCGGCATCGACTTTCTGATTGGTGAAGAGGAATACCTCGGCGAGGGTTTCGGCACGGAACTGGTTCGCCTGGTGGGCAGCGCAGCCATGCAGGACGCAGGTGCCCAGCGCCTGATAGCCGACCCGGACCCGGGCAACGCTCCCTCCATCAAGGTCCTGGAAAACAACGGCTATGTACTGGATGAGAAAACAGGTCTCTACGTCTGGGACCTCTCTCAATAACCCCTTTGCCCGATTGCTGCGTACAGGGCAAGAACCCCCGGCGAACATACAGATCGCCGGGGGTTCTTGCATATTGTAAGGCATGGGCCTCACAAAGCATCATGGGAAGAACAGCTCCTGGAGCAGAGTAACTTTGCGATTTGCCGCTCAAGGGCGGGCAAAGCCCGCCTGCGGCAAACTCAAGGCAAGGATTTGCGGACAACCCCTTGCAGAGCATTCATACATTTTCAATGGCAAAGTGCTCTAATGCTGGGGAACCCCCGTCTCTGCCCCGTCTTCGGCGCAATCCATTTTGCGCAAGGAGAGGTACAGCGGTGATGTTCCCCGCCTGCTGGGGTACATTTCTTCTGTTGAGCCGAGAAGGGCCTGGGGCAGCACTTCATCCACATGATTAACCGGGAGAATGGTCAAACCTTTCAGGATATCGTCCGGCACTTCTTTCAGGTCTTTTTCGTTATCCTTGGGAATAATGACCGTAGTTATCAGTCCCCTATGCGCGGCCAGCAGCTTTTCGCGCAGGCCGCCAATGGGCAGCACCCGGCCGCGCAGGGTTATTTCGCCGGTCATGGCGATATCGTTGCGTACAGGTATGCCGAGCAGGGCCGAAACCAGCGATGTGGTCAGGGTAATGCCCGCAGACGGGCCGTCCTTGGGAGTTGCCCCTTCCGGTACGTGGATATGGATGTCTATTTCCTTGTGAAAGTCCGGCCTCAGACCAAAAAGGTCAGAGCGCGAGCGCACATAGGAAAGCGCGGCCTGGGCGGATTCCGTCATCACCTCGCCCAGCTTGCCGGTGGTGCTCACCTTGCCCTTGCCGGGCATAAGCGCGGTTTCCACCAGCAACAGCTCCCCGCCGGTCTGAGTGTAGGCAAGGCCCGTGCACACGCCGATTTGCGGGTCGTCTTCCCTTTCGCCATGCCGGAATTTTTTGACCCCAAGGAAACTGCCCAGGTTCTGGCGGGTAACTGTAACCTGCTTTTCCAGATCGTTTGCCGCCACAATTTGCATGGCCGACTTGCGGCACACAGTAGCAATTTCACGCTCAAGGCTACGCACGCCCGCTTCCCTGGTGTAGGTGCGAATTATTTCCAGAACGCTGTTGTCGGAAATACGCAGGTTCTTGCTTTGCAGGCCGTGCGCTTCTGTCTGTTTGGGCAGAAGGAAGTTTTTGGCAATGCTGAACTTTTCCGTTTCCAGATAACCGGATAGCTGGATGATTTCCATCCGATCCTGCAAAGGCAGCGGAATGGAGTGCAGCGAGTTGGCTGTTGTGATGAAAAAGACCTGCGACAGGTCATAGTCCATATCAAGATAATGATCGCCAAAAGCGTTGTTTTGTTCCGGGTCAAGCACTTCCAGCAGGGCGGAAGAAGGATCGCCCCTGAAATCCGTGCTCATTTTATCAATTTCATCCAGGCAGAACAGCGGGTTATTATGTTTCACCCTTTTCAGGGACTGAATGATTTTGCCCGGCAGCGCCCCGACATAGGTGCGCCGGTGACCGCGAATTTCAGCTTCGTCACGTACACCGCCAAGAGACAGGCGAACAAACTCCCGCCCGGTTGCCCGGGAAACCGATTTGGCAAGAGAAGTCTTGCCCACGCCCGGAGGGCCTACAAGACAGAGAATCGGGCCTTTGAGCTTGTTGACCAGCTTTTGCACGGCAAGATACTCAAGAATACGCTCCTTGGGCTTGTCCAGGCCGTAGTGGTCTGCGTCAAGAATTTCCTTGGCCTTGTCAATATCAATGCTTGTTTCTTTCAGGTCGTTCCAGGGCAAATCCAGAACCCAGTCCACATAGTTGCGGACCACGGTATATTCCGCAGAAGAGGGCGGAATCTGACGGAGCTTTTTCACCTCGCGCAAGGTTTTTTCGCGGGCTTCCTCGGGCAGATTTTTTTCACCCAGGCGGCGCTCAAGCTCGTTCACTTCCTCAAGGGGGTCGTCATCCCGGCCCATTTCCTTGTTGATGGCCTTGATCTGCTCATTCAGATAATACTCGCGCTGGTTGCGCTCCATTTGGCTCTTAACCCGGCTCTTAATGCGTTTCTCTACGCCGGCAATGGCCAGTTCGCCTTGCAGCAGTTCAAAAACCCATTCGAGGCGCTCACCGGCGTTCAAAATTTCCAGGGCTTTCTGCTTTTTGAGGTAATCGCCCTTCAGGTGCGGGGCAACCGCGTCTGCCAGCTTGCCCGGCTCGGAATTGGCTATAATAGCCTGCAAGACTTCCGGCGTGATCTTTTTGTTGATTTTTGCATACTCCTCAAGGCCTTCGATAGTGGACCGAATCGTTGCGGAGGCGTTCTCCTCATCAAAAGACGTGTCTTCCTCACACGGGCTGACAAGGGCCAGATGATAGTTTTCATCCCCCTCCTGGGCTTCGGGCGCTACAGGTTCAAACGGCTTCCACTGCGCTCTGTACAGCCCCTCGAACAAAACCTTGATCGAGCCATCCGGCAAGCGCAAAAGCTGCAACACCCGGCTTACCGTGCCGATGGTGAACAAGTCATCATTGCCCGGCTTGCTGATAGCCGCGTCTTTCTGGGCCACGAGAAAAATCTGGCGATCATACTCTTCAATGGCGCTTTCAATGGCCTTGATGGAACTTTCCCGGCCCACAAACAGGGGCGCAATGGAACGCGGAAACATGACAACCTCGCGCAAGGGCATGAGGGGCAGTTCCACCGGGGGCAACGAGCTGATATATTCGGCCATGACGTATCTCCTGAAATCCTTATGAGGCAGTATCTAAAACGCGTGGGCCGGGAAAACACACTCCGATGTTTTCCCGGCGATAAGTGTCTGTCATGCTCCGGCTGCGTCCGCTTCGTAGATCAGCATTGGGGGTTTGTTTTTTTCAACCACCGCCGCGTTGATTACGCATTCAAGCAGCCCCTTCTCGGAAGGAAGGGTATACATGATGTCCAGCATGGTGCCTTCCAGCACGTTACGCAGACCGCGAGCGCCGGTTTTTTGCTCAATGGCTTTTCTGGCAACAGCCTGCAACGCGTCCTGGGTAAAACGCAAAGCCACCTTGTCCAGTTCAAAGAGCTTCTGGTACTGGCGCACCAGCGCGTTTTTCGGCTCCGTAAGCACCCGGACCAGATCTTCTTCCGTCAGTTCGTCAAGGTGGGTGATAACCGGAATACGGCCTACAAATTCAGGAATAAGGCCGAATTTGACCAAATCATTCGGGTGCACGTTATCCAGGTAATCGGTATCCGACTTGGGCTTGCTGGTTTTGCCCTTTTTGGTCGGGTTTTCTATTTTCGCGCCAAAGCCCATGCTCCTGCCGCGTGTGCGCTGGGACACTATCTTGTCCAGCCCGACAAACGCACCGCCGAGGATGAACAGGATGTTGGAAGTGTCCATGCGGATATATTCCTGCTGGGGGTGCTTTCTGCCGCCCTTGGGGGGAATATTGGCTTCCGTGCCTTCAATAATTTTCAGCAGGGCCTGCTGCACGCCTTCACCGGACACGTCCCTGGTGATGGAGGGGCTGTCGCCCTTGCGGGAAATTTTATCTATTTCGTCGATGTAGATTATACCCCTGGCCGCCGCGCCAAGGTCATAATCAGCGTTTTGCAAAAGCTGGACGAGAATATTTTCCACATCTTCGCCCACATACCCGGCTTCAGTCAGGGTTGTGGCGTCCGCAATGGCGAAGGGTACGTTAAGGATGCGGGCCAGGGTCTTGGCAAGCAAGGTTTTGCCGCTGCCAGAAGGCCCCATGAGCAGGATATTGCTCTTTTCAAGCTCCACATCATCGCCTATGGCCTCTTTGAAGAACACGCGCTTGTAGTGGTTGTGTACCGCAACTGCGAGAATTTTCTTGGCCTGATGCTGGCCGATGACATACTCGTCGAGCCGGGCCTTGAGATCGGCCGGGGCAAGCAGGGCTCCGTCTTCGCGTACTTCCTCAATGGTCTGGTTGGCCATGATTTCATTGCACAACGAAACGCATTCGTCACAAATGCAGGTTTTGTCCGGGCCTTCAATCAGGCGTTTTACCTGATCGTCGCCTTTGTCGCAAAACGAACAGCGCAGGCCGCGCTGTTCGGAATCATTCTTAGGGGGCTTGGTCATTGTAGGCGTCCTTGGGAAATTAACTGTCTTTTTCCGTATTCAGGTCGTCACGGGAAGTAAGCACACGGTCGATAAGGCCAAGTTCCACGGCTTCCGCGGCGCTCATAAAATTATCCCGCTCGGTAAGTTCCGCTATTCGTTCCACTTTTTGCCCGCTGTGCCCGGCCATAATTCCATTCAGCACCTCTTTGAGGCGAAGCACCTCACGGGCGTGAATTTCAATATCCGTGGCCTGTCCGCGAAAACCGCCGGAAGGCTGGTGAATCATGATTCGGCTGTTCGGCAGGGCATAGCGCATATCTTTGGCTCCGGCACAAAGCAAAAGCGCGCCCATGCTGGCGGCCTGGCCCATGCACAGGGTAGCCACGGGGCAGGTGATGTATTGCATGGTGTCATAAATGGCGAGCCCCGCAGAAACCACGCCGCCGGGCGAATTGATGTAAAAATAAATTTCCTTTTCCGGATCTTCCGACTCCAAAAAAAGCAACTGGGCGCAGATAAGTGAGGCCACGTGGTCGTCCACAGCTTCACCAAGAAGCACAATGCGATCTTTGAGCAGGCGGGAATAAATGTCGTAAGCGCGTTCAGAACGGCCTGTGGTCTCAATAACCATTGGGATAGGCGGCATGTGATATTCCTTTACAGAACAAACGGCGTTGCATCCGAACCCGGACAGAAGTTGCCCGGCAGGTACGCGCGGTTAGGGTATTTTTTCGCTATCTGGCGACGGAGCAATGCAACATATATACCAGACAGCTAGTTTCTAGATCTTTTTCCTGCTCAACACGGCGGGAAGGTACACCACGGTCCGCGACCGGGACAAAAAAATGACAAGCCCGACCGGAAAAGACCGAAAGAGGCTTTGGGCCTACAGGCCACCCGACAGTGCAACTCTATGATAGTAAGTCCTAAGCCGTCAAAGGGCAAGCATGGCTTGCGGCAATCTGAAAACAAGACAGGCGGGCGGTTTTTTTTACCTGACCGGGAATGCCCCGGCCAAGCAAAAAAACCGCCCATTCTGCACTATTTGCGCGTCCCGGCTACTACTCTTCAGACTTTGTCTCTTCAGATGCTGCCTCTTCGGGGGCGTCGTCCTTTTCCGCAGCACCCGCATCAGCCTTCTTGCGGCTCTTTTTGGGCTTTTCCGTAGCGGCGCTCGCTTCTTCCTTGGGCGGTACCATGGTCACTGTGGCCTTGCTGTAGAGGAAGTCCATGCCCTTGTCGGCAAGAAGCCGGTCACGCAGGGCAAAGAGCAGGTTGTTCTGGGTGTAGTATTCCTTGATGGCGTTGTAGTCTTGTCCGGCCTGCATGGCCATGCGCCGAAGCTGCAAATCCACTTCCTGCTCGGTAACTTCCAGGTCGTTCTTGCGGGCCACGGTAAGCAGGAAAATGTGCGAGCGGGTACGCATTTCCGCATCCGGGCGGGCTTCTTCACGCAGGGCTTCTTCGGTCTTGCCAAGCACGGAAAGACTTTTGCCCTGCCTTTCCAACTTGTGCTGCAATTCGCCCACAATCATGTCAATGTGGCTTTCCACCATGCTTTCGGGCAGGGGGAAGTCCATCATCTTGAGCAGCTTGTCCAGCAAAACCTTTTGCGCAGCGGCCTTGTTCAGGTCTGTCCGGGTTTGCAGGTAGGAAGTACGAATGCTGTCACGCAGCTTTTCCACACTGTCAAAGCCGCCCGCTTTCTGGGCAAAGGCTTCGTCAAGCTCCGGCAGCTTCTTTTCCTTAATACTGTGCAGGGTGACCTTCATGGTCACGGTTCTGCCTGCGAATTCGTCATTGAAAAAATCATCGGGGAAGGAAACAGGCCCTTCTTTTTCTTCACCCGGCTTCATGGTTTTCACCAGGTTTTCAAAATCGGGCAGGGTCTGGCCTTCGCCAAGGGGAAGCTGAAAATTGTCGGCCTTGATACCCGCGATGGGAGCACCGCTTTCATCCATAGCCTGAAAATCAATAACGCCGATTTCGCCGTCCTTGGGCTCACGGGACTCGCCAAGGGTGATTACTTCGGCCATGTTGCCGCGCAGGCGATCCACCACTGCGTCCAGTTCGTCTTCCTTGACTACGGATTCTTCCTGCTCAACCGCAAAGCCCTCATATTCGGGCAAGTCAAACTCGGGCATGACCTCAAAGCCTATGCTGTACACAAAGTCTTGCCCCCGCTCTATCTGACCGCCGTCAAAATCAATGCGGGAAATAGGCGCGAACTTATTTTCTGTAATAATTTCATTAATATGTACATTGACCAGATCCGTGGTCGCTTCCTTGTACACTTCATTGCGGAACCGTTTTTCGATAATGCTTGCCGGGACTTTGCCCTTGCGAAAACCATCCAGGGAAATGGAGGTGCGGTACATGGCAATGGTGGCGGAGAGGGCCGCGTCGGTTTCCTCTGCGGGAACCGTAACGGTTATTTTTTTCTTGACCGGGCTAAGGTCTTCGGTGACATACTGCATCGCGTAATACGCTCCTTTCAGGGATTTGCGCTTTTTTTATCGTCTGGCGCGGGGCGCTGCCTCCAGGCATGGCCCTATGAAGGGTCTTACCATACACGAAAGGCGCTCGGGCTGTGTATCAGGTATCGCCATGCTCTGCAACCGTTGACCGGCGTGAACCTGCAAAAAATTCGCTGCCGCTTCGGGCATGCTCCGCGCGGCGTCGGGAAGCGACCTTTTGTCAATCCATGCGGGGTGTGCTACACCGTTTTCAAGCGCGTTTGATACAGTAGTTCGTCCAATGTTTTTACTGCAGATCACAAGGATATATCATGGCCGGAGCCAGCCTGCTCTCCCTTCTGGATGACATTACGTCCATCCTTGACGACGTGGCCCTTATGACCAAAACCGCCGCAGTGAAAACAAGCGGCGTGGTCGGCGATGACCTTGCGGTCAACGCCGAGCAGGTTTCCGGGGTTGCCGCAGACAGGGAGCTGCCTGTTGTCTGGGCCGTTGCAAAGGGCTCTTTCAAGAACAAGTGTATCCTCATTCCTGCCGCCCTTTTGCTCAGCGCGTTTCTGCCCTGGCTGCTGACGCCCCTTTTGATGGTAGGCGGCACCTATCTTTGCTTTGAGGGCGCGGAGAAAATTGTCGGCTGGCTGCTGCACGGCAAAAAAACAGCCGAAGCCATGCCGGAACAGGACAAAGCCGTGCCCCAAAGCGGCTGTGCGCAAGCCCCTTGCGGCACCTTGCCAAAGGAGTCCATGGATGCCCCCGTGGACGGGCCCATGGACGAAATGCTGGACAAGGCCCTGGATGAACTGCTGGACGAAGCAGCGGGTAAAACCCCGACGGCGAATCTGGACGAAGCTACCCGGCGAAAAATGGAACAGGAAAAAATTCAGGGCGCGGTACGCACCGACTTTGTGCTTTCCACAGAGATTATCGTTGTCGCGCTGGGCACTATTCCGGTAGCCGCTCCTTTTTTGGAAAAAACGATCATCTTGTGCATTATCGGCGTGGTCATGACCTTTGGGGTGTACGGAGTTGTCGGGGTGATTGTGAAGCTGGACGACATGGGCCTGTTCCTCTCCCGTTCCGGCACAGAAATTTTGCAAAAGCTCGGCCTTGGCATGGTGCGCGTCGTGCCTTCGCTCATGCGCAGCCTGACGGTTGTCGGTACCCTGGCCATGTTTACTGTGGGCGGCGGCATTCTGGCCCACGGCCTGTCGTTTTTCCATTATGTTACAGACGCTCTGGCCGGATGGCCCGCGCACGGTCTTTTTGACGTTCTTGCACACGCTATTCTCGGCCTTGGCACGGGGCTTTTCGCCTTTGCCGGGGTGCATCTGGTCAGAAAGCATCTGCCCGGAAAGCATTCGGCCTGAAAACATCTTGCCGGGCAGCCGCGCATTGACGGATTCCCCATCTGTCATACAGGGGCAGCCCGCAGCACTCATATTCCATTCAAGGTAACAACGTGAAATTTATATTTTCCCAACTGGCTTTTTTCATGGCCCAGCGCAGCAACCGGCGTAACATACGCTTCATGTTGCGGTTCAGTTTTTTCGTTGCGCTGATCATTCTGGTTTACAGCATACTCTTCAACACGATCATGGAAGCGGAGGGGCGCTATTTCAGTCCCATTACCGGGCTGTACTGGACCCTTACGGTCATGTCCACCCTGGGTTTCGGCGACATTACCTTTCACAGTGACGCGGGCAAGCTGTTTACGGTAATCGTGCTTGTTTCCGGCATTGTGCTGATCATGCTGCTGCTGCCCTTCATGTTTATCCGCTTTGTGTATGCGCCCTGGCTGGACGCCCAGGCAAAGGCCATGACCCCGCGCGAACTGCCCAAAAACACCGAAGGGCATGTGATCATTGTCGGTATTGACAGCACCTGCCTCAGTATCGCCCAACGCTGCCGCCAGTATGATTTCCCTTACGCCCTTCTGACCGAAGACCCGGCCAGGGCGGTGGAACTGCATGAGCAGCGCTTCAGCGTGGTTCTGGGCGATCTGGACTCCATAGACACCTATGAAGCCATGCGGGCAGACAAGGCCGCGCTTGTGCTGGCCATGCACGACGACCTGAAAAACACGAACATCGCCGCAACCGTGCGTGAGTTTGCGCCGGATGTGTACATTGCGGGCAGCGTGCACAAGGAAGAATCGGTGGATATTCTCGCCCTGGCCGGGTGCAACAAGGTGTTCCACTTTGCCAAGATGCTCGGCAAATCCCTGGCGCGGCGGGTTTTCAGCTCAGATATGTCGTCCAACGTAATCGGTCGTTTTGAGGGCTTTTGCATTGCCGAAAGTCCGGCGCATGACACGCCGCTGGTCGGCAAAAGCCTGCTTGAGGCCGACCTTCGCGGGCGCTTTGGCCTGAACGTGGTGGGCATATGGCAGGGCAACCAGTACATGGCTGCCCGGCCCGACACCATTTTTGACGATGGCGCGGTGCTGCTTCTGGCCGGAACCGCCAACTCGCTCGAAAAGTACGATCGGGCCGTTTCACCCCCGAACATTCGGCACGAAAACCCTCCGGTGGTCATTCTTGGCGGCGGCAGAGTGGGCACGGCTATCGCCGAAATGCTGGAACAACGCAACATTCCCTACCATATAGTTGAGCAAAAACCGGGCCTCGTACCCCAGGATGACCCCCGGTACATCCTTGGCAACGCAGCAGATTTGGCCACCCTGAAAAAAGCCGGTATCGGCGAAACCCATACCGCCATTGTCACCACGCACAACGACGACCTGAACATTTACCTTACCATTTACTGCCGCAAGCTTCGCCCGGACATTCAGATTATCAGCCGCTCAACGCTGGATCGCAACGTTGCCTCCCTGTACAATGCCGGAGCCAACCTGGTAATGAGCCAGGCCAGCCTTACGGCCAACACGGTTATCAACCTGATGAAGCCGGGCCGGGTATTCATGCTGACCGAAGGACTGAATATTTTCCGGGTCAAGGTAAGCGCGGAGCTTGTCGGGCAGACGCTTGTAAACAGCGGTATCCGCAAGGACACGGACTGTAACGTCATTGCCGTGCAGCACAGCGATGTAATTCTGGTCCCGCCCGACCCGAACACCACGCTCATGGCCGGGGACGAGCTTATTCTTATCGGCACCGCGGAAGCGGAAGCGAAATTCATGAACGCCTATTACAAAATTTAGGGAGATGAAAAAACCGTGCAAGCAGCAAAAGTAGGTTTTTTACGCTGGCTATTCTGGGCGCTGTTCAGCTTTGGCGGACGCATCAAGCGGCTGCCCTTTGTAACGGCAACCTTCATTGTCATGCTGCTCCAGGTTCCCTATCTTTCCTTTGCCATGCAGGTTCTGGCCGTCTTCATCATGCCGCCGGCAGACGGAACGCACCCCTCACCGGAATACATGGCCCAGGTAAGAAACACCCTGCCCATGGTGCCGCTGCTCCTGCCGTTGTTCTACCTCAGGGTGGCGCTAGACGTGAAACGCCTGCGCAGCATCGGCGCCCCCATAGCCATAGCCTTTGCCTTCGGCCTGCTGTTCCTTTTCTCCCCCATCTACCCCGCCAGCATCACCGAAATGGCCAACATGAGCATCATAGCCTATCTTGGCGTTCTGGCCATTATCCCCTCAAAAGAAGATCGCATGAGCCCCCTGGAAAGAAAATACAAAACCTGGCAGGCCCTGGCCACG
>JAJDIC010000075.1 GCA_030266525.1 Desulfovibrio sp. OttesenSCG-928-G15
CACTTTTCGTTGCTGCATAGCCGCGGCAACGAAAAGTGAGGGCACACCCCGTTTCTGATCACAGGCTCAAACGCCGGACGGCATTATTCCCCCGAAGCCAGCAATTCCAGCGCCGATGCGCAAAAAACCTTTACCCCCTGCGGCAGGACAAGCTCGTCATGAAACAAAAATTCCGGACTGTGCAAAGGCTTTGCCCCTGCAAACCCGGCCCCGAGAAAGACCATACAGCCGGGAGCGTAGTGCAGGTAGCGGGAAAAATCTTCCCCGGCCAGCGACATGGCCGGTTCCACCACCCTGTCTGCTCCGGCAACGCGTCCGGCTGCCCTGGCTACGGCTTCGGCAACAAAGGCATCATTGACAACCGGTCCGTCGTCCTGCGTGCAGGTCACTTCGCAGGTGACGCCCACGCTTGCGCATATGCCCTGGGCGATTTGCCCGATATGCCGGGTGAACGCCTCCATGGTTTCCGGCTGAAAAGCCCTTGCACAACCGGAAAGCCTGGCTGTCTGGGGAATGACGTTGTGTGTGTCCCCGGCGTTCAGGGAAGCCACGGTCAAAACAGCAGGCAGCATGGGGTCGATGCGCCTGCTGACAATGTGTTGCAAAGCGCAGGTCAGTTGGGCGGCCGCATCCAGAGCGTCAGAGCAAAGGTGGGGCTGTGAACCGTGACCGCCCTTGCCGGTAATGACAACCTCAAAACTCAGCACGGAAGCCATAATCGGGCCGGTGCGCACTCCGACAAGGCCTTCATCCAGATCCGGCCAGATATGCCCGGCAAGGCAATAATCCACCCCGTCCATCAGACCGCTGCGCACCATGGGCTCTGCCCCACCCTGCCCTTCCTCGGCAGGTTGAAACACAAAAAGCACGCTCCCGCCAAGCGCCTGCCCGGCTTCACTTGCCGCAAGATCTGCCAAAGCGCCCGCCACGCCCAACATAATGGCCATATGCCCGTCATGCCCGCAAGCATGCATACGGCCTTGGTTGCGCGAAGCGTACTCAAGCCCGGTGCTTTCACAAACAGGCAGGGCGTCCATATCGGCCCGGAGCAACACTGTGGGACCGGGGCGGGCAAAACGCAGGCGGGCAGTTAGGCCGGTTCCCGCAATGCCCGTTTCCGGGTGTAACCCGCAGGAACGCAAGGCCCCGGCAACAAATTCCGCGCTTTGTACCTCGCGAAAGGCCAACTCCGGCATGGCGTGCAAAAGGCGACGCCTGTGCACAATGGCGGGGCTTTCCCGGTTCACATATTCGACCACTCTGGACAGGGCGGCTTCCATAAAAATCCTCACAATCGGTTGAAAGACGGGCATTGCGGCATGGCACTTGCAGACAACAACCGGGCTGGTGTAACAGGGACATTATTTCCCTGCATATGAGCAAAAAAATCCGCTCATGACAAGGCAACAGAAAGCCTGTCCGCCTGTTGCACACAAGTGGCGTTATTTCTTTAGACTTTCTCTATAGTTTCTGATAAGCAGAAAAACGTAAGCGATTTGTCCGAATAAATATGTTGCTTCCCGCCCTGACCTGTGGCACAGGCAGGGAACCGGCGTATACAGCGGCCCGGCCTGTAATCCGGCATTCAATAAACGAGGAATATATGAATCTGGCTATACAAAAAATTACGCGTGGCGTTCTGTGCCTGGCCCTGGTCGGCCTGGCCCTGACCTTCAGCCAGGTCCCGGCTTTTGCCGACCCTATTGCCATTACGGACAACCCGGCGGGGTTGTCGGACAATCCCGGCCCGGAGCAGGGAGATGAGCTTCCTCCCGGTTTTCTTGCCGTTGAGGAAGGTCTGGCGCTCGGCCTGGGCGTTGGCTTTGCCAATTCACCTTACAAGGATTACGGGTTTCAATGGACCCCCCTGCCCATTATTTCTTATGAGGGTAAGTACGCGTATATACGTGGCATGACCGCCGGGCTGAAACTGCTCAATACCAACTTTTTTGAGCTGTCCGCCTTTATCGGCTACGACCCCACCAGCTTTGACGCCTCGTCTTCATCCAACTGGGCCATGAAACGCCTGAAAGACAGACAGGCCAGCGGCGTAGTCGGTATGGAAGCACGGGTGCTTACGCCCATAGGCATGCTCGCCGCCAACGCTTCCGGTGACGTACTCGGCCATAGTAACGGCTTTTCCGGAAAAGCCAGCTATACGTACAGCGCCGAATTCGGAGATCTGGAAATCGACCCGTCCGTGGGCATTCTCTGGAGCACCAGCAAGTACAACGACTATTACTACGGCGTGTCCGACAAGGAGTCTCGCAGAAGCCGCCTGAAAAGCTACGACGCAGGCGCAGGGATCGCCCCCTTTGTCAACCTGACAGCCATATACAGCTTCAATGACAAGTGGAGCATGTTCCTGAGCGGGCAGGTTGAATTCCTGGAAAGCTCGATCAAGGACAGCCCCATGGTGAACAAGTCGGAAGTGTTTAACGTGCAGACCGGAATCAGCTATTCTTTCTTCTAGGGCGAATCTCAAAGGCAATCTGCTCTAACGGCGGGCTGACGCCAAAGAAGCGTTGTCAGCAAGCACAAGACACCGCTATCCCTCATAATGAAGGATAGCGGTGTCTTGTGCTTGCGCCGTGGCCCCCTGAGCGCGATTATTCCTCGGCCCAGAGTTTTGCCAGGTTGACTACAGTCTGCATGGCCTTGGTCATGGTTTGCACTGAACAGTATTCAAACTTTCCGTGGAAGTTCATGGCCCCGGTGAACAGGTTCGGGCAGGGAAGGCCCATGAAGGACAGACGCGCCCCGTCCGTTCCACCGCGAATGGGTTTGATTTCCGGCTTGACGCCCGCCTGCTCCATGGCTTTTACGGCCTTGTTGATGACTTCCGGGAAAGGCTCCACCTTTTCACGCATATTGTAATACTGGTCATTCATGGTCAGGGTGAAAACGCCCTTGCCGTATGTATTGTTCAGCCAGTCCACCACACCCTGCATCACGGCCTTTCTTTCCTCAAAGCGTGTTTTGTCGTGGTCGCGAATGATATATTCCATTTCGGCGCGTTCCACGTTGCCGTTTATGCCGGTGAGGTGGAAAAAGCCTTCGTAGCCTTCTGTATGTTCCGGGCGGTCCCAGGGGGGAAGCAGGCTGTTCAATTCGCAGGCCAGGTGCAGGGAGTTGAGCATTTTGTTTTTCGCATAGCCGGGGTGAATGTTCATGCCCTGAATGACAATATTTGCCCCTGCGGCGTTGAAGTTTTCATACTCAAGCTCGCCTTCCATGCCGCCGTCCACGGTGTAAGCGAACTTTGCGCCGAACTTGCCCACGTCAAAAAAGTCCACACCGTGCCCCACTTCCTCATCCGGGGTGAAGCCCACGCGAATCGGGCCGTGCTTTTCCTCCGGGTGGGCCAGGAAATATTCCATGGCCGTGACAATTTCGGCTATTCCGGCCTTGTCGTCAGCGCCGAGAAGGGTTGTGCCGTCCGTCACCACAAGCCTGTGCCCCTTGTAGAAGGAAAGCTCAGGAAATTCAGAGACTTTCATAACCACGGAATCGTTCAGGGCAATGTCGCCGCCATCGTATGATTCGATAATGCGCGGCTTTACGTTCACACCGGGCATGTCCGGTGCGGTGTCCACATGCGAGATAAAGCCGATTACCGGCCTGTTCTCATAGCCGGGGCTTGCCGGAAGCGTTGCCATCACATAGCCTTTCTCGTCCATGCTCACATCGGACAGGCCAAGCGCGGTCAGTTCTTCTTTCAGGTGCGCCAGCAAGGTGAGCTGTTTTTGCGTGGAAGGGTAGCTTTCGCTTTTCGGGTCGCTCTGGGTGTCAAAAGAAACGTATTGTAAAAACCGGTCCAGTATCTCCATGCTTTCATCCTTTATAAGCTACACATTTACCCATCAAGAGGGCGTCATACATATGATCGGTTGCGCCCCGGCCCCCTACTCTTCAACCTTGGCCCGCCCGGCGTCCCATATAAAATAGGCCACAAGCAAGAGGTACATGCACAGGGCCAGCACCTGTGCGCCGGTAGTGGCGTTCCAGCTTTCGGCAAACCAGTCCACCCCGAAAAACTTGAGCATGGCGCTGACCACGCCCATAAGCGCCCCACCGGCAATGAAGCCGGAGGCCATAAGCGTGCCGCGCTCGCTCCGGCTCTTGTTCAGTTTTTCATCCTTGCTGCGGGTGGAAACCCACCAGCTGATCAGCCCGCCGATAAGCAGCGGCACGTTAAGCTGCAAGGGGATGAACATGCCAAGGGCAAAGGCCAGCGCCGGAATGCCAATCATGGTCAGGACAAGGGCCAGCACGGCCCCGGCGAAATACAGCATCCAGGGGGTGGCGCCGCCTTCCATCATCGGCTTAATCACGGCGGCCATGGCGTTTGCCTGCGGCGCGGCCAGCGCGTCATGGCCTACAAAGCCGTAGGTCTGGTTAAGTACTATCATTACCCCGGCAACGGTTGCGGCGGAAACAGCCGTACCAAGAAATTTCCACCCCTCCTGCCGGGCGGGGGTTGTGCCAAGCCAATAGCCGACCTTCAAGTCCGTAATAAAGGCCCCGGCCATGGCCAGCGCCGTGCACACCACCCCGCCGATTATCAATGCAGCGGTCATGCCGTCTGTGCCGTTAAGTCCGGCGCTGACCAGCACAAGCGAACTGACGATAAGAGTCATCAAAGTCATGCCGGAAACCGGGTTTGAGCCTACAATGGCAATGGCGTTTGCGGCAACCGTGGTAAAGAGGAAAGATATGATAAAAACGATTCCCAGGGCAATAAAGGTGACAAACCAGCTTCCCAGCACGCCGAAGCGGAAAAACACCAGCAGGGTAAGCAAGATGGCCAGCAGCAGGGCCAGAATGAGCTTCATGGAAAGATCGGTCTGGGTGCGTTCTTCACCGCCGGACGCATCTTTTTTGCCGCGAAGCTCCCTGACCGCAAGGCCCAGCGCCTGACCGATAATGCCGGAACTGCGGATTATGCCGACAAGACCGGCCATGGCAATGCCGCCAATGCCAAGGTGCCTGGCATAATTGCTGAATATTTCCTCAGCCGACATGGCCGAAATAACGGCGGTCACGCCTTCGCCCACAGGGGCGGTCAGGCCGGGCGCGAAATAGCTGATTACCGGAATAAGCACAAACCACACGGTAAACGAACCCGCACATATAATGGCCGCA
Source organism: Desulfovibrio sp. OttesenSCG-928-G15 (assembly GCA_030266525.1). Next base: position 5,146 of record JAJDIC010000075.1, read on the forward strand.
TAGCGCAGGCCCACAATATAGCCAAGGCCAAGCAGGGCCGCGCCCGTGTTCACCTTGAACACAAGTTTGCCCTTGTCGGCCAGCTCCGTGCCCCATGCTGTAATGCGGGTGGACACGTTTTCCGTCCACCAGCCAAAGGTACCCACGGTGAAGTCATACAAGCCGCCAATAAGACCGCTTGTTGCCAACAGCGTGGCCTGGTTGCCCTTTTTCTCCCCGGAAACCAGCACTTCCGTGGTAGCTGTGGCTTCGGGGAAAGGGTATTTGCCGTGCATGTCCTTGACGAAATATTTACGAAAGGGGATGAGCAGCAAAATACCCAGGAAACCGCCAAGCATGGAAGCCAGAAATACCTTGTAAAACGCCGCATCCAGACCAAGAATATACAGGGCGGGCAAGGTAAAAATCGCGCCGGAAACAACCGCGCCGGAACTGGCCCCGATAGACTGGATGATAACGTTCTGCCCAAGGGCATTCTGTTTGCCCAGCATCTTGCTGACGCCCACGGCTATGATGGCAATGGGTATGGCCGCCTCAAAAACCTGGCCTACGTGCAGGCCAAGGTAAGCGGCCGCAGCGGAAAAAACCACCGCCATGGCCAGGCCCATGCCCACGGCATAGGGGGTGACTTCCACCGGGCTTTCCCCGGCGGGCATAATCGGTTTGTACTCTTCACCGGGCTTCAATTCCCGGTAAGCGTTATCGGGCAATGACACATTTTTCTGCGCAGACTGTGTTTCCATACTCTCCCGCCGGTTACACCTGATTAAAAAATACCGAAAAAGTGTAAATGCAGAAAAGTAATTACGCAAGCGCAATATATGCCAACGCATACGCGGTTGCCTCTCGCACAAGCGTTTTAGCGCAAGAAGGTTCAAACGGTGCCCTTTTTGTAAACGCTTTTTGCCCTTCACCTCTTTTCTTCATCAAAAACAGTCTTATGTATGTTGTTCGCGGGTAAGCCCCATCGCCGGGGCTTCGCAAACAGCCGCGCCACACCGCAAACAGGCCCACGGCACTGCAAGGCACCCGGCACCGCCGGCAGGCCATGTCGCGGCTGTGCCTCAAACACGCATATATTCATGACTGGGAGTTTTCCATGGCAAAAACCAAACGACACTCTTTTAAGGCGGAAACCCAAAAGGTTCTCTCCATTCTCACTCACTCCCTGTATACAAACAGGGAAATCTTTCTGCGCGAATTGCTTTCAAACGCCTCTGACGCGCTGGACAAACTGCGCTTCATGCAAAGCAAGGGCGAAACCATTCCCGAAAGCGACCTGCCCCTGGAAATTCGCATAACGGTCAACAAGGACGAGGGTATTCTGCAAATTGCCGACACCGGCATCGGCATGAGCGAAAAAGAAATGGTGGACAACCTTGGCACCATCGCCAAATCAGGCTCCGAGCAGTTCCTGAAGGACGTGGCTGAAAACAGCGCCCGGAACAAGACAGATAGCGACAAGGTCGCAGGAAACGACGAAAGCGGCGAAAGCGCAGACAGCGGTGACAACGCGCAAAACTCCGACGCGTCAACGCCTTCGGCTTCGGAGATTATCGGCCGTTTCGGTATTGGCTTCTATTCTGTATTCATGGTTGCCGACTCCGTGGATGTTATTTCCGTGCCTGCCTTTGGCGAAGAAGGCTCGCGCGGGGCGCATATGTGGTCTTCAGACGGAACGGGCAGCTTCACCATTCGTCCGCTGGAAGGCGAAGAAGCGGCGTCTTTCCATCGCGGCACGGTCGTTCGGGCCAGGCTCAAGAGCGATGCCAAGGACTTTCTGGAAAAATACCGACTGGAAGCTACCATCCGCAAGCATTCCAACTTCCTGCCCTTCCCCATTTATCTTGAGGATGAGCAGGTCAACACCACTCCGGCCTTGTGGCGTGAGCCCAAGTTTTCCATAACACAGCAGCAGTACGCCGAGTTTTATACCCACCTGACCTATGATGACAAAGCACCGCTGGACGTTATCCATCTTTCCGTGGACGCGCCGGTGCAGTTTAATTCGCTGATCTTCATTCCCGACAGCGCACAGGAATTTTTCGGCGAGAACAAAGACGAATGGGGGCTGGACCTCTACGTGCGCCGGGTGCTTATCGAGCGCTCCAACAACGAGCTTATCCCCCAATATCTGGCCTTCCTCAAAGGGGTTGTGGATACAGAAGACCTGCCTTTGAACATTTCCCGTGAAACATTGCAGGAGAACCTTGTTCTGCGCAAGATATCGCAAACCATTGTCAAACAGATCTTTTCTCACCTGGAAAAAATGGCCGAGTCGGACAAAGACAAGTACGAAACCTTCTGGAAGCTGCACGGCAAGTATTTCAAATTCGCCTTCAACGACTTTGTAAACCGCGACCGTGTGGCCCCGCTGATGCGCTTTGCTTCTTCTGCCTCGGATGGCGGGCTGACCAGCCTTGACCAGTACCTTGCCAGGGCAAAAAGCGGTCAAAACGAGATCTGGTTTGTGGCGGCACCCTCGCCGGAAGCGGCCAAGGTAAACCCGCATATGGAGCGCTTTCGCCGCAAGGGGATTGAAGTCCTGTACCTGCTGGAGCCGGTGGACGAGTTTGCCCTGGAAACACTCGGCAAATACAAGGACCACGCGTTCAAGTCGGTTGAACAGGCCGAAGGCAAAGACCTGGAAGCCTTTGCTGATGAAGACGCCGCCCCGGAAACTGAAAAACTCAGCGACGATCAGAAGGCCGATTTTGACAAACTGTTGGAAAAAATCCGCTCCATACTGGGAGAGCGAATCACTGATATCCGCGTTTCTGACCGGCTTTCCGGCAGCCCTGCGGTTCTGGTTTCGCCTGACGGGGTCAGTTCTTCCATGGAAAAATTGATCAGGGTCATGCAAAAGAGCGAGGAAATCCCCAAAAAGGTGTTGGAAATCAACCCGGACCACCCCATGGTGCGCGCGCTGCTCAATATGTTCGAGCATAACAACGATAACCCGCTGATTGACGAATTTGTCAACACGCTCTTTGACAATGTGCAGCTGTTGGATGGCTATATCGGCGACCCCTATGTGCTGGCGGACAAAAACCTCAAACTCATGGACAAGGCCGCGGCCTGGTATGTGGCTCTTGCCGGAACAAAATAGACGGCGGCATACATCCACGGGCTATTGCCAGCAATCAAGGCCGGGGGAAGCAACTCCTCCGGCCTTGATTTGTCAAAAACAGGGGCTGTACGTATTCCCTAATCATTACCCCGGCCTCGCCCACCGCGCCCGCCGCGTCCCCGGTGCATTTCTTCCCCGGGACCGTGCGGGCCGTGCCCGTGCTGCGGGCCATGCCCGTGCAGGTCGAGTCCGTGCGGGTCGTGTCCGTGTTGCGGGCCGTGTCCGTGCTGCGGGCCGTGTCCGTGCGGGTCGTGTCCGTGCGGGCCATGGGCATGGCGGGTTCTACCAAAACGTCTGCCCATGCCGTGGCGGCATCTGCCGTGGTGCCCGGGGCCGTCTTCGGTCATGTACAGGGCGTCATCGCCATTGGCTATCAGCTTGGCCAGAATAACACCAAGCTGTGCGCGTTCCTCTTCCGTCAGGCAGGCAAATATCGCTTCAGGCCGTTCTTCTGTTGCATTTTCCGCTGTCGTTATCATAGAGTCCCCTTTTTCAGTAGCCGCAACGATAAAGCCCCTTCTGTCGTTGTCGTCACGGTTTTTCGTTATAAGATTCTGGCGTTCCAGTTTGCCCAAAAGCTCGCTCAACGAGCCGGAGCGAACCCCCAGCATGTCCATGAGCACCCGCCTGTTCAGCGGCCCACGTTCGCGTAGCAAGTGCAAAATCCGCCCCTGGCCTGGGTGCGAAAAAGGCCCACGCTCTTTTCCGCGCATCATCAGTCTGGCAGTGTGGCGAAACATGAAGGCCAGCTCTTCCGTACTGGGGGGTGAGACAGTTTCAGTATTTTCCATTACTCATCTCCTGAGCTATTTTTTTCGCAAGGGCCGCGCCCTTGCCGCAGCCTGGCGACTCCAGCAGGCAATTCTTCTCGCACAGGGAGCATTGCCCAAGTCCAGACAAATCCGCCTCGGAAGAAAGCACATCTCCGCTTACTCCTACAGACAAAAATCGACTCCCTTCCCGCGCACCGGCCTGCCGTCCGGCACTTTGCCCCCCGAGCATGGCGGTGTCTTGCAGCATACCCCTGTGCCGGGGCGGCCCCCAATCCTGGGGCATCGCCGGGTCTTGCATCATCTCCCTGTGATCGCGGCGGCAGCCGCGCCCTCGGGCACGCCGCCCTTCTCGTCCCTCTCCGGCGGCGCAGCCGCCCGAAACAAGGTAGGAACGTCTGCCCCTGCCCTTTCCAAAGCGCGGGCCTTCTTCATGCTTTCGGCTACTCAACAGGCCTTGTACAAATCTCAACATACTTTCTCCGTTTTTTATTATAAAGGTACCTTTATAATAAGTCCCCTCCCCTCGATGTCAACATAAAAAACAAAGGTACCTTTAAATTAATTGCGAACCGGGTGTATTGATCATAAGAATATGGGCAGAAAAAATCTGGTGGATGGCGCACACCCGGCCGCTCACACATGGCCGCCCGGAGGAAAAAAATGATTCAGGATATTCTGCCGCATGTATTTCACCCGGAATTCACGCCGCGGCAGCCGGAAAAAGGCGATTACCTGCTTTGTTTCGATAATGGGAAGGTTGTGCTGGATCAATCCGGCAAACGCCCGACGTTTCCGCGCATCAAAAAGACCCTGCCCGCGCCCGCCAAAACCATCTATATTTTCTCCATAGACGATCGGGCCTTTTACCTGACCCCTGACGCAGCCCTGTTTTCGTCTGAAAACTATGTCCGCGAAGATACATCCGTTTTCAGAACGCTTTCCCCGGTATGGCTGGCCTTTGCCGGAATGACAGCAAGCCACCTTGACGGCTGGTACAAAAACAACACCTATTGCGGGGCCTGCGCCACGCCCTTTACCCACAGCGCCAAAACCAGAGCCCTTGAATGCGGCAACTGCGGCCATGTGCTGTTTCCGCAAATATCGCCCGCCGTTATTGTGGGCATTGTGGACAAGGACAGACTGGTAGTCACCCGCTACGCCGGGCGTGACTACAGCAAATACGCCCTGGTGGCGGGCTTTGTGGAGGTAGGCGAAACATTTGAAGACGCCATCCGGCGCGAAGTCAATGAAGAGGTGGGGCTCAAGGTGCGCAACATCCGCTATTTCAAAAGCCAGCCCTGGGGCTTTTCACGCACCCTGCTGGCAGGATTTTTCGCAGA